>JBBPYJ010000169.1:0-13736 GCA_038200025.1 Propionibacteriales bacterium
ACACCGCGGACCCACAGATCTGGCCAACGGCCTCCCCCTCTGCGGACACCACCACCGAAAAGCCCACGACCACCACTGGGACCTACGCCAACACCCCACCGGCGACTGGCGACTCCACTACCGCCGGTAAGTCGGCGAGAAGGGCGCTCCGGCGCTTCGAGCAAGCGCAGAACAGCCGCCCCGACGGATGTCGGGGCGGCTGATAATCAAGAGGTGATCAGTGGAGCTGGCGGGAATCGAACCCGCGTCCTCGAGCGTCGAACCAGGTCTTCTCCGGGTGCAGTCCGTGAAGTTCGCATTTCTCAGCCCCGACGCTCGCACGGACATGTCGTCGACAGGCTCAGTCACGGAAAAGTCCCAGTCAACCTCCGCGACAACAGTTGACCAGCAAGTCTCCTAAATGAGGCCTGGGTCCGGGACGGAGACAGATGCCCGGTCAGACCCTTCGATCACTGCTCAGGCAGCGAGAGCGAAGTCGTTGCGCTTAGAGTCGGCAACTATAGTTTCCAGCGATCGTTTACGAGATGACGCTGGCTCCTCGACCCGCTTCACCTGGAACTAACGTCCCAAGTCGAAACCGATCAGCCCCTCTTGAGTTATGCCCCCCACTCTACAGGCCCGAGCCGCGCACGCGATTCGCTCAGTCCTTGTGGCCCTTGAGCCGACGCTGGACGGCCTGCTCCTTCTCACGGTTGGCCTGCCGCTCGGCCAGCGAGTGCCGCTTGTCGTAGGACTTCTTGCCTCGCGCCAGGGCAATCTCGACCTTGGCCCGACCGTCCTTGAAGTAGAGCGACAACGGCACGATCGTGTAGCCCTTGTCGATGATCTTGCGCTCGAGTTTGTCGATCTCGCTGCGGTTGAGCAGCAGCTTGCGCTTGCGGCGCGCGGCGTGGTTGGTCCAGTTGCCCTGGGAGTACTCCGGGATGTGGACCGAGTGCAACCACACCTCGTGCTCGTGGACCTCGGCGAACCCGTCGGCCAGCGACGCCCGCCCGGCGCGCAGCGACTTCACCTCGGTGCCGACCAGGATCAGGCCGGCTTCCCAGGTGTCTTCGATGTGATAGTCGTGGCGCGCCTTCTTGTTCTGCGCCACCATCTTCTGACCCGTTTCCTTTGGCACGCAACCATTGTCGCAGGCTCCCTGCAGACGCCGGGCTACAACCAGCCCATCGGATCCACCGGTGTGCCGTTTGCCATCACTGTGAAGTGCAGGTGGCAGCCGGTCGACCACCCGGTCGAGCCGACGTACCCGACGACCTCGCCGCGGGTCACGGTGTCTCCCACCCCGACGGTGTAATTGGCCGCGTGGTTGTAGATCGTGGCCAGCCCGACTCCGCGCTGATACCCGTGGTCGATGATGAGCCGGTTGCCGTAGGCCGACTGGTAGTAGGAGGAGATGACCTCGCCGTCTGCCACGGCGTACATCGGCTCACCGCAGGCAACCCCGAAGTCGATGCCGTCGTGCAGACCCCAGTAGCCGTAGATGGGGTGCACCCGCATTCCGTACGACGAGGTGACCGCGCCGGGGACCGGCCGGGCCAGGAACCCACCCGGTGTGGTCAAAGGGGCAGCGAGTGCGGCCGGCGCCGCTTTCCCCGCTCGTGCGGCCGCCCGGGCCTCTCGGGCCGCTTTCGCCTCGGCACGTTTGCGCGCCTTCTCGGCGCGAATTCGCGCCTGGCGGGCCCGCTCGACGAGCATCGCAGCGATCCTGGCGTCTTCCTTCTTCAGGTTCTTCAGCGTCTGGCGGTCGGCCTGCTTGGCTTCCTCGGCCTCGACGCTGGCCGCCGTCCGAGCCCCGACCAGCCGGACGACCTCGTCCTTGGCGCTCTCGGTCTGCGTCTCCAAGCTCTCCATCACCTGCACGTGGGCGGCGGCGTCGCGCGCCTTGTCGGCCACGGCGCGCTCGGCGTCCGCGACCTGCTTGCGCTGGACCTCCAACAACACCTCGGCGGCGGTCAGGTCGTCGTAGGTCCGGGCCTGCTCGCCGACGATGACTCGACGTCCCTCGTCGCTTCGCATCAAGTCCGAAGGCGACTCCGCATCCAGCAGCGAGGAGATCGCCATCAGGTCCGGATCACCCTCGGTGTACATCCCTGCGACCAGGTTGGCGACCGCGTCGCGCTGCTCGCCGACCGCCTGACTGCCCACGACCAGGGCCGACTTCGAGTCGTCCAACTCGCCACTGGCCTGCACCAGCTCATCCTGCATCTCAAGATCGCGCACCTGGGCGTCCTCGAGTCGGGTGCGTACGGCGTCCAGCTCTTCCTTGGCACCGGACAGCTCCACCCGGGCGACGTCGAGCTTCTGGGTCGCCTTGCCCAACCGACGACTCGACTCCTCCAGGGCATCGTGAGCGGTCTCGATGCCCTTCTTGACCTGCGACTGCCGGTCCTTGAGGTCGTCGCTGCTGACGCTCGCACTGGCGAGAGGAATGGCCGTGGCGACGATCAGCCCCCACAGTGAAACTGCGGTAACCGTGCGTCGACCGACGGCACGGGGGAAGAAACGCACCGGGTTGCCTAACGTGTTCGGGGAAGTGAACACGTTGACGCTAACCCGCTCCCCGCCACCCTGCGGGGATTGGCTGCGGCGCGTCGAGAGGTGCTGACGCCATGCCAGAGAGTGGCCAGAGCTGGGCCAGAGCTGGGTCAGACCTTGAGGTATTTGCGCGTCAGCAGCAGGGTCGGCAGCAGGGTGAGGATCGGTCCGAGTGCCGCGATCGCGATCACCGCGTAGGTGTATTCGGGCATCCCGATCCACGGCATGAACCGCAAGGTGTCCCCCGCGCGCTCGTGGATCCCGTAGTACATGAAGGCACCCAGTGCCCCCGCGGCCAGTGCCACGCTGATCAGCGCGGTGACCAGCGCCTCCAGCAGGAACGGCAGGGCGATGTAGAGCGTCGAGGCACCCACCAGACGCATGATCCCGATCTCGCGGCGCCGAGCCAGGGCCGCCAGCCGGATGGTGTTGCCGACCAGCAGCAAGGCAGCCAGCACCAGGAACGCCGCGGTGCCGAGCGCCCCCTTGGTCAAGGCGTCGATCGACCCGTAGATCGGTTGCAGCACCTTGCGCATGTCCCGGATGCCAGACACCCCGTCGAGTCCCACGACGGCACTCTCGATCCCCTCATACTCCTGAGGGTCCTCGAGCTCGATCCACACCGACTGCGGCATGTTCGCCGCCGTGGCCGCCGGGTTCGGTCCCTCGAAGCGCTCGGGCCCGAGCAGCTCCTTGACCTTCGTGAAGGCCTCGTCCTTGGACTCGGTGTGGTAGTCGGCAACCTCGGGGTTGTCGCTGACGACGCTGAGGATGTCGCTCTTCTGGGTGTCGGTGACCTCGCCCGCGCAGGACGGGTTGTCGTCGTTGTCCTTGCACAGCCACACGGTGATCTGCAGTTGGGAGCCCCAGTGCTGGGCGGCCTTGTCGGCCTGCTGGTTGAGCAGCAACCCCAGACCGACCAGGGTCAGGGACACGAAGAGCGTCAGCACCACCGCCACGTGCATGGACAGGTTGCGGCGCAGGCCGTGGCCCAGGTTGGACAGGACGTATCGCATGGTTGGTCTGCGCTTTCAGTTCGAGACGCCGTAGACGCCCTGCGCCTCGTCGCGCACCACGTGACCGTGCTCGAGCTCGATCACGCGCTTGCGCATCTGGTCGACGATGGTGGAGTCGTGGGTCGCCATCAGCACGGTGGTGCCGGTGCCGTTGATCCGATCGAGCAGCTTCATGATGCCGATCGAGGTGGTGGGGTCCAGGTTGCCGGTCGGTTCGTCGGCGATCAGGATCATCGGGCGGTTGACGAAGGCCCGGGCGATCGCCACCCGCTGCTGCTCGCCGCCGGACAGCTCATCGGGCATCCGCTCGCCCTTGCCGTCCAGACCCACCAGGTCCAGGGTCTCGGGCACGACCTTGCGGATGTGACTGCGCGGCTTGCCGATCACCTCGAGGGCGAAGCCGACGTTCTCCGAGACGGTCTTGTTGTTCAGCAGCCGGAAGTCCTGGAAGACCGTGCCGATCTGGCGACGCAACCGGGGCACCTTCCAACCAGCCAACCGGTTGATCTCCTTGCCGGCGACGTAGACGCGCCCGGCGGTGGGCCGGGTCTCGCGCAGCACCAACCGGAGCGCAGTGGACTTGCCGGATCCCGACGTACCGACGAGGAACACGAACTCACCCTTGTCGATATCGGCCGACAACTGGTCCAGGGCGGCGTGTCCTTGGCCGGGATAGGTCTTGGACACCTTTTCGAAGCGGATCACTGGGCCGAGGTTAGACCAGCGACCTAACCCCTATCGAAAGCTCGCCCGGTGAGTCCGCTCAGTCCTCGTCGCGGTCGGCGCCGCGACGCCACCGGATGCCGGCTTCTAGGAAGCCGTCCAGGTCGCCGTCGAAGACCTTGCTCGGGTCGCCGGCCTCGAAGCCGGTGCGCAGGTCCTTGACGATCTGGTAGGGGTTCAGCACGTAGTTGCGCATCTGGTCGCCCCAGCTGGCCTGCACGTCCCCGCGCAGTCCGTCCAGGTGCGCCTTCTCCTCGGCCTTCTTCTTGGCCAGCAGCTTGGCCTTGAGCACCACCATCGCGCTGGCCTTGTTCTGCAGCTGACTCTTCTCGTTCTGACAGCTCACGACCGTGCCGGTCGGCAGGTGGGTCAGCCGGACCGCAGAGTCGGTGGTGTTGACCGACTGGCCGCCCGGTCCACCGGAGCGATAGACGTCGGTGCGGATCTCCTCGTCGGGTACGTCGATCTCGTCGGTCTGCTCCAGCACGGGGACCACCTCGACGGCGGCGAAGCTGGTCTGCCGCCGACCCTGGTTGTCGAACGGGCTGATCCGCACCAGTCGGTGGGTGCCGCCCTCCACCGAGAGGGTGCCGTAGGCGTAGGGGCTGTGGATGGCGAAGGTGGCCGACTTCAGACCGGCTTCCTCGGCGTACGACGTCTCGAAGACCTCGACGGGGTACTTGTGCTGCTCGGCCCAGCGGATGTACATCCGCATCAGCATCTCGGCGAAGTCGGCCGCGTCTACGCCACCGGCTCCCGAGCGGATGCTGATCAGCGCCTCGCGAGCGTCGTACTCGCCCGAGAGCAGCGTGCGGACCTCGAGGGTCTCCACGGACGCCCTGATCCGGACCAGTTCACGCTCGGCGTCGGCGAGCGCCTCGGCGTCGTCTTCTTCCTGACTGAGCTCGAGCATGATGGCGAGGTCGTCGATCCGGCCGCTCAGCTCGACGAAGCGGTCCAGGGTGCCCTGCAACTCCGACAACCGCCCGGTGACGTGCGTGGCGTTGGCCTGGTCATCCCACAGGTCCGGCGCGGCGACCCGCTCGCCCAGGTCAGCGATCTCAGTGCGCATCCCGTCGACGTCGAGCACCGAGCCGATGGTGCTCATCGTCGCCTGGAGTGCTTTGAGCTGGGTGTCGAAATCGGGGCCGGCCACAACATCGCACAGTACGAGGCGCACCCGTCGGGTGTCGAAACCCCACCCTGAAACTCCCTCCGTTCTCACCCGACGACCCACCGAACCGCTCACTGGTGCGGCGGTCCCGGTCTCACGGGTCCGGGCTGACCGCCGCGGCGCCGGTGGCGGTGATGGTCGCCGACGACGGTGTGCCGGGCACCGAGAGCGGCAGCTCCACAGGTGCGCTCACGCGAACCCGCACGCTCTGAGTGGCCAGGTCCACCTGGACCGATCGACGCAGCCCCGGGAACTCGTCCGCAGCGCCGGTCGAGACGAGATAGGCATCCACGGCATCGCGTGCGGTCTGCTCGAAGAGTTCCAACCGCTCATCGTCCAGACCACCGGAATACACGTCGTTGCCCTGCGCCCCGCCGTCCGCGGCAGCCAGTGCCGCACCGTCGGCGAAACTGTCCAACGCCTGCCGATCCAGGTAGGCGGCACTGGCGTTGACCACCACGGCGACCGCCGTCATCAACACGACTGCGAGCCCCACGATCAGCAGCATCGTCTGCCCGGTCTCGTCCCTACGATGGCAGCTCTGCCGGGTCATCCGAAGTCCCGGTAGCGCCCGATCGGCACGGTGTGGTTGGAGTCCAGGGCGAAGGACGTGTGCTGCTCGCCGAACAGCCGAGGAAACAGCGGCAGATCGACTCTGGACTTCACTCGCACCGTGATCATCGTCCCGGGCAGATGACAGTTGCCGCTCGGCACGCAGGTCACCGTCACGTCCGGGTCGGCCGATTCGATCCCCTGGTCGACCATCACGCGCACCGCCGCCGCCCGGGCCCGAGCGCGACCCTGCGAATCGTCGTCTGCTAACGAGAAGGCCCGTGCCGCGGACCGGGCAGCTCCAGCGGTGGCGAAAGCGCCCTGTTGGACCGCGAAGACCGCAGTCACCACCCACACCAGGGGCAACAGCAGAAGCAGTCCGAGCCAGGTCAGCTCCACCAGCGCGGTTCCCTGCTCGTCCCGGGTGTGCCAATGGGGTGGGTGCCGTCGCGCCTGATTCAGTCTCACGGAGCGAGCTCCTCGATGGCGGTGCCGCGCACTTCGACCTCCACGGCGGGACCGCCCAGTCCCAGGGCCGGCACCTCGGCTCGCACGACCACCTCGACCGCCGGTGCGCCCGCGATGGTGATGGGCCGCGCAACCACGTCCGAGGCGTACGACGCCGACAGAGCCTCCCCGATCTGCTCGCGCGTCTTGGCGGCACCGTCGGCTGGCCCCTGGTCCGAGGTAGCGGCGAACCGCGCGCCCTCAGACGCCGCAGAAGTAAGGGTGTTGCGGACGTGCAGCACCAGGGCAAGCTGGAAGATGCCCAGGAATATCGGGATCAGCACCACCATCACGACCACGAAGTCCACGATCGCCGCGCCGCGCTCGTCCCGGCCCGGGGAGCCACGCGTGTCCCGGCCCGGGCCGCTCCGGCGGTGGCGGCTCATCCCTTCGTGAGTCCCGCCAGAGCGTCCTTGAGCAACTTGCTCAGCTGGGTGTCGGCCACCCCCCAGATCACGCCGACCAGCGCCACCGTCATCACGGTGATCATCACCCAGCCGGGCACGTCTCCACGCTCATCACGCACCCGGTCCCGCCCCGCTGGCCAGCGAGAGTGTGGGCCCGGGTGTGGGCCCTGGAGTGGGGTCGCGAACGCCAGGTAGAGCCGGATCATGCTGGTGTTGAAGTGTTCCATCGTGCTCCTCGTTCCGTCGGACTTGTCTACATATGAGTCGGGCAAATCAGCGGGCGCTTCAGCGGGTGGTGAACCCGATCCCGATGGCGCCGGGCCAGAAGGCGAATAGCACCGTCACCGGCAGCACCAAGAACACGACCGGCGCCATCATCAGGACCTCTTTACGGGCTGCGGTCTCGATGAGTGCGCGTCGCCCCGCCTCGCGGACATCGGCTGCCTGGGCATGCAACACCTCGGCCAACGGCGTGCCGCGCTCGACGGCAACCGCCACCCCTTGGGCGAATCTGGCTACCAGCGGCAGTCCGGTCGAGGCGGCGAGGTGGTCGAAGGCTCGACCCACTGGCTCCCCGGTCCTGATGGCGGCCAGCACCCGCCCCAGGTCGCGTGAGAGCTCACCACCACTGCGGCGTACGACGCGGTCCAGAGCTGCGACCGGGCTCTCGCCGGCAGCCACGGCCAGGGCGAGCAGTTCGGCGAGGGTCGGGAACTCCGCGACGATCAGTCGCTCGCGGGTGGTGACCTGGCTGGAAAGGTGCAGGTCGCGGCCGATGACACCCGCGGCCAGCGCCGCGGCGCAGAACAGCAGGGACGACACCACCCGGCTCGGATCGGCGACCGTGCGCAGCAGGCACAGCACCGCAACGACGGCGAAGCCGATCAGTGCCCACAGCACCTGCTCGATCCGGAACTCGTGCACCGTCTTGTCGATCCCGGCGCGCTCGAGTCGCCGGCGCACTGAAACCGATCCGCCCAGCATCCGCTCGACGATCTCAGCGGCCCTTCGCAACGGCGGTGCGAACACCCCGGCTGCGGCAGTGGCCGGCGACATCGAGATCACCCGCAACCTCGGCGAGTGGCCCACCTGAGGCAGATCGCGGACGAAGGGCAACACCCGATCAGCGAGCCGGGGACGTCCGATGACCTGGACCCGCGACAGCACCAGCAGGAGACCCAGCCCGACGGCCGCACCCAGCACAATCCCCCAGAGCATCAGGCTCACAACAGGATCCGCCGCTCCACGGGCAGTCGGCCGATCCGCATCATGGCGACGTACGCCACCACGCACAACCCAGCGCCCAGTAGCAGGACGAAGGCGCCGCCGGCGCTCGCGAACTGGCCGATCACCTCGGGCCGGAAAGCCATGAACAGCAGTACCACCCAGGGAGACGACACCGCGAGCCGGGCGCCGTTGACCGTCCAGGCCTGCCGGGACTCCATCTCCGAGCGAGTCCGAGCGTCCTCACGCAGGTAGTGCGACAGGTGCCGCAGCAGCCGGCCCAGCTCGCCGCCACCAACCTCGCGGGCGACCCGCAGCCCCTCGACGACACGGTCGCCCACCGGATCGGATAGACGCTCCTTCAACCTGTCCAGGCTCTCCCCGAAGCGCCCTGTGACCTGATAGTCGATGCCGAACGCGTCGAAGGCCTCGCGCAGCGGCTCGGGCCCCCGACTGCTCAGCGCGGTCAGCGCCTCGGGCAGCGCCAACCCGGCCCGAACCGCCGAGGCCAGGTTGTCGACCGCCTCGGGCCAGACCTCGGCGAACTCCTGTTGTCGCCGACGGGCCCGCCCCGAGACCAGGGCGACGGGCAGGTAGGCGCCGATCACCCCGAAGGCGACCGCCACCGGAGGAGTGCGCGAGACGACCTGGATCGCCAGCGCACAGATGGCTCCCAACCCCAGGCACATGAAGACGAAGCCCCGGACCCCCATCCCCCCGAGTCCGGCTCGGGCCAGCAGTTGGGACAGCCGCCCACGACGACGAACGCTCGGCCGGGGCACGCGTGGCAGCGCGAATGCCGACCAGATCAGCATCAGACCGATGCCGACGCCGAGGCCGATGACCGCGCCCATCAGGCGGCCATCGTCAGTTCGCCTCGGTCAGCATGCTACGCACATCGATGCCGATGCGCTCGTAGCGCTCGGGCCGCGGTGGGATGCCACTGCCACGACGAAGCTCGGAGCGGTCCCTCTCGAAGATCGTCTCCACCTCGATGATGTCGTTCTCGACCCGCCCGGGCACCGAGACGATCTCGTTGACCCGGCGGACGCCCAAGTGGTCGATGCCCAGATGGACCACCAGGTCCACCGACGACGCCACGGTCGGCACCACGAATCGCGAGCCGATGTTCTCTCCCGCGAGCAACGGCAACGTGCACATTTTCACCAGCGCCTCCCGGGCACTGTTGGCGTGCAGCGTGCACATGCCGGGAAGGCCGGAGTTCAGGGCGAGCAGCAGGTCCAGACACTCCTCGGCGCGCACCTCGCCGACGATGACCCGGCTCGGGCGCATTCGCAGACTCTCCTTGATCAGATTCCGTAGCCGGATCTCGCCGGTGCCTTCGAGACCGGACTGTCTGGTCTGCATCGGCACCCAATCCGGGTGCGGGAAGCGCAATTCAAAGACTTCCTCGGCGCTGATCACTCGTTCGCCACCCGGGATCGCGGCAGCCAGGCAGTTGAGCATGGTTGTCTTGCCCGCTTGAGTTCCGCCGGCAACCAAAATATTTAGACCCGCCCGGACCGAAGCCTCGAGAAATGCCGCTGCCGAGGCAGTCAGGCTGCCCAGCTCGACCAGATCGTCGAGCTTGGCGGCCTTGAGCACGAACTTGCGAATGTTGACTGCGGTGAATCCGCGGGTGATCCCGTCGAGCACGACGTGCAGCCGGTGTCCGTCGGGCAACATCGCGTCGACGAACGGGCTGCTGATATCGATGCGGCGACCGGAACTCTTCAACATTCTTTCGACGAGCTCGTTGACCTGTGCGGTCGAGAGGATCAAGTTGGTGAGTTCGTGACGCCCTCGGCGCGCCACGAACACCCGGCTCGGATCGTTGATCCACACCTCTTCGACCGCCGGATCGTCCAGCAGGGGTTGCAAAGGCCCGAAACCCGAGACCCTGGCCACCAACTCCCCGACGACGGAATCCACATCTGCGACCGGTGCGACCGCACCGGTCAGACTGAGATCGTCGTGACCGCGGACTACGTCCTCGGCGATCCTGCGCACCAGCACCGCGTCCCGCTGCGGGTCCAGCGCATCGGTACGCACGATCTGCCGGACCTGGGCGTCGAGTTGCTCGATGAGCTCGGCATGCGTGTCGGTCGCCACTGGCATACGCGGTCTGCCTCCCCGAGTCTCAGATGAGCAGTCCGATGTCGCCCTTCTGCCGTGTCCGGCACGCTACCGCTCTTGGGCGCCTGCTACCAGAGGCAAACTCAACGACTGTGGATAGAGCGCAGGTTCAACGGCCCCGACGAGGCGAGGTCCCATCCCACAGGAGCCCTGCGCGTCCTACAGCTGGACGGTCGCGTTGTCGCCGATGTCGGGGGTCTCGTCGCTGACCAGGCCCTTGACCATGCCGACCGCCCCGGCCAACTTGCCTGGGGATTCCCAGAACTCGGCCGTGTCGCCCTTGACGACCAGCAGAGCCGCGTTCGGGTCGTTGGAGTCGCCCTCCATCCAGATGTCGGCAGAGGCGTCCCACAGCTCCTTGAGCTTGGCGCGGTCGTCGCTGAGGTGCGCCTCACCGGCCAGCGACACCCACCCGGCGCTGCTGCTGTAGGAGACGTTGACCGCAGGACGCTCGGTAATCGCGCCGACCTTCTCCGAATTGCGCTGGGTCAGGAAGTAGACGGTGCCCGGCTCCTCGAAGTCCTGGGTGCCCATCGGCATCGAGACCAGGCGACCCTGACCATCGGTGAAGGTGAGGATCGCGATCCGCGTCTCGCGCATGATCTCGACCACGGTGTCCAGGTGCTCATTATCGCTCATGTCTAGACGCTATCGAAGCGGGGCAAGACCAGGGAGACAGGGTCGGGGCGACAGGACTCGAACCTGCGGTCTCCTGCTCCCAAAGCAGGCGCGCTAGCCACTACGCTACGCCCCGTCACGAGGCCGATCGACCCGTTCAGCATGGGTCGACAGGCTCCTCGCGAGCGGATGACGGGAATCGAACCCGCGTAATCAGTTTGGAAGACTGGGGCTCTACCATTGAGCTACATCCGCATGATCGTGCGACGTTATGTTGTCACATCGGGCCCGGGCTGCCCCAACCGGAGCCACCCTCAGGGTGCCTGGCTCCACCGCCGGTGCACCACCAGCAGGGCCCGGTCGTCGTTTCGCGATCCCAGCGACTCGATGAGTCGTTCGATCCCCCCGGAGTCGAACCCGGTGCGCAGCTCTCGCTCGGACTGGCCCAGCAGCCGGTCGATCCCCATCGACAGGTCCCGGGTCGGGGTCTCGACCAGTCCATCGGTGTAGAGCATCACCGCATCGCCGGGGCGCACCGTACGCAGCATCGGCTCATAGATCGTGTCCGGGATCAAGCCCAGGGCTGGCCCCTCCGCATACACCGCCGACCAGCGGCCGGTGCCCGCATTCCAGTGCACTGCGGGCGGGTGACCGGCACACCGCAACTGCATGGCGCCGGTCTCGAGTTCTACCGACAGATGGACCGCGGTCGCGAAGCCCTCATCCCAGTCCTGACGGACCAGATAGTCGTTGGCGGCACCCAGGAAGTCCTCGGAAGGCACCGCGGCCAACAGCCCGCCGAATGCTCCGGACAGCTGCAGAGCGCGGGCGCCCGCCTTCTCCCCGTGGCCGGAGACGTCGACGACCGCGATCTCGAGGCGGGTGCCCGCACCGGGCCGGGCGGCGACCACGAAGTCGCCCGCGAACGGCGTACCGCCTGCGGAGCGCAGGACGACCTCGGCATACCAGTCTCGGGGCAGCGGTGGCAGGTTGCTGACCCGCATGATCCGGTCGCGCAACTCGACCAGGAGCGACTCCCCGCGGGAGCCGGCGATCCCCAGCGGCCCGCGACGCACGGAGAAGAACAGGTAGATCGCACCGACGACGAAGATCAGCGCTACCTGGATCACGTAGCGCACCGTGAATTCGACTTGTTGGGCGACCCCCCCCAGCACCAGCACCAGGCCGAGTGCCACCAGCCAGGGAAGCTGGCGCGGGCCCACCACGATGCTTCCCAGGGTCATCGGCAGCAAGATCAGCACCGGGGGCACCTGATCGGGGAAGACCGTGATGGCCGCGGCAACCACGAGGCTCAAGATCACCAGCGTCAGGAAGGCGCCGCTGTCGAAGACTGCGACGGCGCGCGTCCACGAGGACATCCGGCGCCGGACCTTCGCTGCTCGCCGCGGCTGGGAGCGCGGACTACTCATGACACGACCTTCAGCCATCCGAGACCAAGCGCTCATCGTACTGCTCGGGACCTGAAGGGGGGCTGACATCTCGGACACCAGAACGAGTTGCGCCCCACGAGCGGTTCAGTGCGGACTCGTGCCCCGCACACGTGGCAGGCCATGGCCGTGCGACGGTAGACGTAGACGTCGCCCCCATGGGCATCCTCGCGGGCCGGTCGACCCATCGCCTCGGGGCTGTGCTCGGGACGCACGGTGTCGATTCGGCCCACGTTGACGCCGTCGGCCATCAGCTCCACCAGGTCCGCCCAGATCGCGTCGAACTGGGCCCGCCTCAGGCTGCGTCCCGGGCGCAGGGGGTTCATCCGTTGCCGGAAGAGCACCTCGGCGCGATAGACGTTGCCGACCCCGGCCAGCACCTTCTGGTCCATCAACAGGTCACCGATCGGGCGGGGAGACTTGGCGATCCTGGCCCAGGCGCGGTCGGGCTCGGCATCGGGGCGCAGCGGGTCGGGACCCAGGGCCGCCAGTACGTCGCCGCGACGGGTGGGTCCGACCAGGTCGCAGGTGATGGCGCCGCGCAGATCGGCGTACGCCGTGCCCGCGCCCGTCCCGGTTCTTTCGGTGGCCACCCGTAGCCGCACCGCCCCTACCGGCACCGGCTCCTCGAGGGCGCCGGTGACGATGGCGAAGCTGCCGATCAGCCCGAGATGGATGTGCACCAATCGGTCGTCCTCGAACTCCACGAACAGGTGCTTCCCCGCCGAATCGGCAGCCAGCAGCCGGGTGCCGTCGAGGATCGCGGCGTCGGCGGCGAACCGGCCCTGCGGCGACGACACGCGCACCCGGCGTCCGGCGAAGACCTCGGTGAGGTGGTCGGCCAGCCGCCGAAGAGTGTGCCCCTCAGGCATCGACCTGAGCGGAGTCCGGGAGCGGGGGCAGGTCGCCGGTGCGCTCGTAGTCGGCGAGCATCGCGATCCTCCGCGCGTGCCGCTCATCGTCGCTGAAATCGGTAGTCAAGAAGATCTCGACGAACCTCATCATCTCGTCCAACGAGTGCATCCGACCGCCGACCGAGATCACGTTGGCGTCGTTGTGCTCGCGAGCCAGCCGTGCGGTCTCGTCGGACCAGGCCAGCGCCGAACGCGCCCCGCGGACCTTGTTGGCCGCGATCTGCTCACCGTTGCCCGAGCCGCCGATCACCACCCCGAGTGCCTGGACGCCGGCCTCCTGGTCAGACACCACCCCATGGGCCGCTCGCAGGCAGAAGACCGGGTAGTCGTCGAGGGCGTCGTAGACGAACGGTCCGTGGTCCACCGCGTCGTACCCGTTGTCGCCCAGCCAGGTCATCAGCTGCGCCTTGAGCTCGAGGCCGGCGTGATCTGATCCGATGTGCACGCGCATGGCCGCAGTCTGGCAGACCACTGGGGAC
>JBBPYJ010000170.1:0-5242 GCA_038200025.1 Propionibacteriales bacterium
AGAATCAGCCCACGCCACCGCGAACACCAGCTGCTGAACATCAGCGGACCGCAAGAGGTCCCTGGTGTCACGCACCTGCGCCAGCAACCCGGCCGGGGTGACGGCGGGGGTGGGGCACGAGATCAACGACATCCTTCACTCTAACTCGAACACCTGTTCGAGTCAACAGTATCGCGGCATTCGTGGCATCTTCCCAACTCCATGCGGATCGTCGCGGTTGGGCCGTCCACCTAGGCGGGGCCGACGACCTGGGCGACGAGAGCGGCAGATAGTCCGACGAAGGGAATCCCCGAGCCTGGAGTCGCGTGGGCACCCGCGGCGTAGACGCCGGGGATCGGCGTGCCGGGGCCAAGTCGGCGGCGCACCGTAGACCGACCGCGCCAGACGACTCCGAGCGGGGAGCCGCCCCACTGGTCGAGCAGTCGCGCAGGCGTGCGATCGAGCCGGGTCACCAGGTGATCGCGGACGTCGAGGCTGCGGCGCGCCAGTACCTCGAGCATATCGAGGTCACCACTATGTCGGGCAGAGACGGTCCATGCGGTCTGCGCGGCCCGACCGGGATCGGACGTGCTGGCACTGCCGGTCCTGATGATGAGGAGCGGGTCGCCGTGCAGAGCGACCTCGTGGGGTAGTGCGGGCACGTCACCTTCCAGGCCGAGGTAGCACTGCTGCGCCGGCGTGACGGGGGTGGTTCGAGCGACGTGGGTGGCCAGAGCCGGGAGCCGACGCGGGTCGATCGCGCACACCACAAGGTCGGCGTCCACCTGGCTGACCCCCAGCTGGCCGCCGTCGACAGCGACAGCGGCGACCCTGCCGCCGCGCACGACTAGGTCTCGGGCGGCTGTCTCGGTCAGCACCGTCACGCCACGCGTCGCCAGCCGCCCGATCAGCGCGTCGGTCACGCTGGCGAGGTGGTCGGTGGTGGTCCAGACGCCGAACCGCTGCTCGACGTACGACATGATCCCTAGCCAGGCGGGCACCTTGCGCAGATCGTGGCCATCGGCAGCGAACGGGTAGCTGGCCACCAGCCGGAGACGGGGGTCCGGCAGCTCACGTCGAATTCGTCCCGCCAGGCTCCGGCGTGACCCCAGCAACCGGGCCGCTGCCGGGTCCGCAAGATCTTGGCGCCAAGGACGTTCCAGATAGTCACGGCGGACCAACTCCCAGGTCCCGGCGAACGACCCGACGTAGTCGGTCCAGGCGTGACCCAGAGCCGAACCCAGACCCGGCGACAGCTGGTTGACGGCGTGCGCTGCCGCGGCGGTCGAGCCGGTCGGCAGCGCGAGTCGACTGCCGTCGGGGAAGCGATGTTCGGTGCCAAGGTCGAGCGGCACCAGGTCCACCTCACGCTCGAGCGGACGGCCGGACTTGCGGAACAGGTCCCGAAGCACCGCAGGGAGCAGCGTCACGGTCGGCCCAACGGACCAGGTGAAGTCGCCGTCGGAAACCGTCGACAGTGCGCCACCGAGGCTCGGCGAACTCTCCAGCAAGGTCACCTGGTGGCCCAGCTTGGCTAATCTCACGGCACAGGCCAGCCCGCCGAAACCGCCGCCGATCACCACCGCCTGGGCCATCAGCGAACCTTAGGAGTAGGCGAGTCGGTCTCGGCGCTTCCACCGACGCCAGCCCCGGCGGACCAGGCGGGCCACTAAGAAGACCACCACGAGACCGACCGCCAGCAGCACGCCAGCGACCCCGGCGGCGGCGCGCGGAGACTGGATCGCGAAGGCGACGACGCCCAGCACGGCCAAGTCCTCGGTGATGCTGGCCAGGACGTTGCTGACCGGCTCCGGGGAGGAGTTGATGGCCAACCGGCTCGACGCCTTGACTAGGTGCGACAGCAGCGCCGTACCGCCGCCGACCGCGCCCAGCACCGCCTGGTCCAACGACGAGGCATCGCCGGCGAGGAGGACGCCGATGACCGCACCGGCGGTCGGTCGGATCGCGGTGGAGATCGCGTCCCAGCTGGAGTCGATGTAGGGGATCTTGTCGGCCACGAACTCCATCGCATAGAGGAAGCCGGCCAGCGTCAGGACATCCCAGCGGCCCAGCACGTCGGGGATCTGCTCGAAACCGTTGATCCGATCGGCGATGCCCAGCACCAGCACCACCAGGTAGGCGTTGACCCCACTGGCCCAGCCGCTGGAGAAGACGAGCGGCAGTGATTCCACGCCCGTCAGCATAGGCAGCGGCACCGACAGGTCGGCGTACCGTGTGCCTGTACTGACGGATTGGACCCCAAAGGGCGTCCTGGCCTCCTGTGACGACTGGGTGTGGGTGCCACCGGGTGCGCCGGCGCGGAGTCTGATCGCCGCGGTGCAGGAGGCGGCCATCGAGTGCGGCCATGACGCCAGTGCGCGGTGGATCACGCCGACGCAGGTTTGGTGTGGCGAGCCGTCCACAGGGGAGCGCCGCGAACAGCAGCTCAGCTGGCTCGACGACCTCTGGGCCGATGAGGGGTGGGTTCCGCCTGGTCGCCCGCCTCGCTGGCCGACCGATAGCAACCGGTGACACCTTTACCGACTGCCTGTCGGTGCGGGCACAGCCCAGACGGGCTAGTCGGCGACGTCGATCTCAGTAGCGCCGGTCATCGCGAGCAGCTCGGCGTACGTCGTGGCGAACACCGTGGACGGGTGGCCGGCGGCGGCCCAGATCACGTCGTACCGGTGAAGCCAGGGATCCAAATAGGTCGGCACCGGCGTCGGGTGGCCGATCAGGGAGACGCCGCCGATCGCCTGACCGGTGTGGGTGCGCACGAAGTCGGCGCTGGCCCTGGCCAGGGAGGGCGTGCTGATCTGCGCGGCGGCCTTGACAGTGTCTACGCGATGGGCTCCGGAGGTGAGGATCAGCACGGGTTGTCCGTCGGCCTCGAAGAGCAGGCTGTTGGCGATGGCGCCGACTTCGCAACCCAGGGCCGCGGCAGCAAGAGCGGCAGTGTGCACCGACTCGGGAAGGAAGGTGATCTGACCGCTACCGCCCAGTAGGGTGTGGGCATCTCGAAAGCGTGCGACCGATGGATGCTCGCTGGGCTGGTTGCTCATGGTCGACCCTAACCAGCCGAGGGGTCCGGATAGTTGACCGGGAGAATGGGTCGGATAAACGAGCACGGTGAGGGGGATTGGTGGAAGGCGCAGAGTCGCCGGAACGCGTCGCTGCCCGACCGATGCCGCAGTCGGTGCGCGTCGCCTCCGCTCTGGTGTGGACCATCGTGGCCCTCAGCGGACTGACCGCACTGCTCACCGTGCTGCTGAGCAACCAGATGCTCGAGGAGTGGTCGGTCGGAAAGCCCGATGACCTTACCCCGCCGTCGTTCGTGCCGGTCGCTCTGACGATGTTCGTGGTGCTGGCCCTGCTCGGCTGGTTGCTGGTGGTGTTCTTGCGGCACGGCTACGGCTGGGCCAGGTGGGCGATCGTGGCGTTGGTGATCTTCGTCGCCAACGTCTCTTTCATCGGTCTGCGCGGCGACCTGCCGACGCTGTTCGTGCTGCTCGCAGTGGTCGCGTTAGCGGTTGATGTGGTGACCTTGGTGATGCTGTTCCACAAGGACACCAGCGCATTCTTGCGCCGCGTCCCCTCCTGATTCCCCTGTTTTTTTCGCAGCCGGTCTTGACGGGCTGTCGGTGCTGAGGTGTACCGTTCGATCTATCGAACACGCGTTCGATAGATCGGCGAGGTGACCTCGACCCCGCTCCCGTCGGTCTGGGTCGTCGTTGGGGTCGTCGAGATGCGAGGAGTGAGTGCGATGAGGCAGTACGACGACCCTGTCGAGGTGCGTAGAGGCCACGGTGAGGGACCTGGTGGTCCTGTCGAGGGGCCCGAGCAGTTCTTGTGGCGAGGACGATTGTGGAAGGTGCGTGCGATCTTGGCGCACTGGGTGGAGACCGGCCCGTGGTGGCAGTCGCGAGGCGTGCGGACGGTGATCGGCACCGACGTCGAGACGTCGTCTGCTGCCCAAGCACCAAGCGCGGACCTGTTGGCCGAGCGGGAGCTGTGGCGGGTCGAGGCCGGCCACGGAGCCGATTCCGCCGGGGGAGTCTTCGACCTGGCCTTCAGCTGGGACGACGGGGCATGGCAGCTCGTCGCCTGTGCGGACTGAGGGGCGATGATGACCAGTCCGCTGTCGCTGCCGGCGACCACCCATTCCTATCTCTCCCGGGCCGCGGAGTCGCTCCACGAGGCGATTACGGCTACCGACGTGCCGACCCGTTATGCGTGCGCCCATGTGGCGGCACTGCGGGCGGCCGCGGCGCTATTGGCAGCACGGGCCAGACCCACGACCAGTCGCCGCCGCCGACAGGTCAACGCCTGGGTGCTGCTCGCCGAGGTCGCGCCCGATCTCGGTGAGTGGGCGGCGTTCTTTGCGGCCGGTGCACCCAAACGCGCAGCTGCCGAGGCCGGCTCCACCCGGGCCGTGACCGCTCGCGAGGCCGATGATCTGGTCCGCGACGCCGACCAGTTCCTCGGGGTCGTCGAGACCGCTCTAGGGCTCACCCCGCACCTGGCCGCTGACGCCCGGATCCCCTGCCGGTCGGTCGGACCGGTCAGCCGGGCCGGGTGAGCCGCGCGCGATGTCTGACCCCTTCGTCCATCTCCACGTCGCCTCGGGCTACTCCCTGCAGTACGGCGCCTCCCACCCGCAGACGCTGGTGGAGCGCGCCTTCGAGGCCGAGATGGACACGCTCGCGCTCACCGACCGGGACGGCACCTACGGTGCGGTGAAGTTCGCCAAGGCCTGTGGGTCTGCCGGCATCCGGCCGGTGCTCGGTGTCGAGCTGGCCTACACCGCATCGGGGTCGACAAGATCGTTGGGCTCACGAAGGCCGGGCCCGTCGGGTCTCTCCAGGCCGAGGACCCCGGTGCGCGGCGGTGCCTACCGGGATCTGCCCCTCGAGCAGGGTGGTCATCCCCGGGTCACCTTGCTGGCTCACGCCGGTGGCCCCGGCGGGGGAAGGGTCGGCTGGGCGGCGCTGTGCCGACTGGTCTCCGCGGTGCAGCTGGCCGGTGAGCGGGGCAACCCGGTGCTCGATCTGGAAAACCTGCCCGACCAGGCTGCGACGCTGCTGGCTGCTGGGGACCTGGTGGTGCTGCTCGGGCCGTCCTCGGCGCTGGGACCGGCCGCCACCCGGCGCCGTGACGATCTGGTGCTGGCGGCGCTGGCTCCCTGGCGGGCGCTGGTGCCGACCGACTGTCTGCTGGTGGAGCTGGTCTCCCACCGGTTGCCCGGCAGCCGGGGCGACTGGGG
>JBBPYJ010000171.1:0-12098 GCA_038200025.1 Propionibacteriales bacterium
CCCGCGCCGACGTTGCTGGCAATGTTCCTGAACACGGCGATCGATCAACAACTCGATGCATTTGCAACGACCGAGGGCCGCGAGGCGTCCGCCGAGGAGGCTGCGGCGATCCGCGAGCGCACGCTGTCCACCGTGCGAGGAACGGTGCAGGCCGACATCCTCAAGGAGGACCAGGGGCAGAACACGTGCATCTTCTCCACCGAGTTCTCGCTGGGCGTGATGGCCGACATCGCCGAGTACTTCGTGGAGCACGAGGTCAAGAACTTCTACTCGGTTTCGATCTCCGGCTATCACATCGCCGAGGCAGGGGCGAACCCGATCTCCCAGCTGGCGTTCACCCTGTCCAACGGATTCACCTACGTGGAGGCCTACCTCGCCAGAGGCATGAAGGTCGACGACTTCGCCGCCAACCTGAGCTTCTTCTTCTCCAACGGGATGGACCCGGAGTACTCGGTGATCGGCCGGGTCGCGCGCCGGATCTGGGCCGTCGCGATGCGCGACAAGTACGGCGCCAGCGAGCGCAGCCAGAAGCTGAAATACCACGTCCAGACCTCGGGTCGCTCCCTGCACGCGCAGGAGATGGACTTCAACGACATCCGAACCACGCTTCAGGCGCTGATCGCGATCTACGACAACGCCAACAGCCTGCACACCAACGCCTTCGACGAGGCGGTCACCACCCCGGGCGAGGAGTCGGTACGCCGCGCGCTGGCGATCCAACTCGTCATCAACCGCGAGTGGGGGTTGGCGATGAACGAGAATTCGCTCCAGGGGTCGTTCATCATCGACGAGCTGACCGACCTGGTGGAGACCGCCGTGCTCGCCGAATTCGACCGGATCAACGAGCGTGGGGGTGTCCTCGGGGCGATGGAGACCGGCTATCAGCGCGGTCGGATCCAGGACGAGTCGATGCTTTACGAGCACCGCAAGCACGACGGTTCGCTGCCGATCGTGGGGGTCAACACCTTCCTCAAGCCCGAAGCTGAGGGCGGCACCCCGACCCACGTCGAGCTGGCCCGGGCGACGCCTGCGGAGAAGGAGTCCCAGCTGTCGCGGGTGCACGCCTTCGCCGCCGAGCACGCCGACGAGGCGACCGCCGCGATCGAGCGGCTCAAGCAGGCTGCCGTCGGCGACGGCAACGTGTTCGCCGAGCTCATGGACGCAGCCCGCGTCTGCACTCTCGGCCAGGTCACCGAGGCCTTCTTCGAAGTGGGCGGTCAGTACCGCCGCAACGTCTGAGTCATGCCGAGCGACATCTGGTGCCGCCGGATCGGCCCCAAACGTACAAGGTTCAGCGGCCAAGGCGCCGACCTGAGCGTGGAAGCCGCCGGCCGCGTCTCGAACTTTGTACGTTTGGGGTCGGCTGAGCTGGGCGGGGAGGGGCAGGGCGCGCTGATCGGGTTGGTGCCGGGCGGGGTGACCGCGTAGGGGCCAGATCTGCCTTTCGGGCATCGCGTTCGCAGTAGGGGAACCGGCAGGTCTTGTCGCGCAGGATGACCTGTTCGGCCATCCACCACGCAGGTCATGCGCGTCGACCGCATCCGTATGGACCTCGCGGATCACCGGCGTCACGGTGACGTCACTCTTGCTCAGCCAATCCATGATCTTGGCCAACGTGATCGGCCCGAGTCGCTCGACGGTCCCGACCTTGGCCAGCGGCTCACCATCAGTTCGTCGAGGTAGATCCTCACGGAGCCGGTGGACGCGTCTCGATCATGGAGTCAGGATGCCGCATCCACCTGTTCCGACTTGGCGTGTTCAGCACGCGCCTTGATTCCGAGAAGCAT
The DNA here is from genome assembly GCA_038200025.1 of Propionibacteriales bacterium. GTDB lineage: Bacteria > Actinomycetota > Actinomycetes > Propionibacteriales > Nocardioidaceae > Nocardioides. The sequence continues at coordinate 1,788 of JBBPYJ010000171.1, forward strand.
CCGCCGTGACATCACTGCGCTGCCACAGGTCGCGACGGCGGCGAACATCCGGGCCGGCGCCCGGGGTACGACGTACCGCTCGCGCACCAGCAGCCGGGTCCGACCCTCCCCCTCAGGACTCAACACAAAGATCCAGCAGAAGCCGAGCCCGGCACTGACCGGCCGGATGGCGACGAAGAGCTGGTCAGACACCACCCGAGCGATCTGCAGCGCTAGCGCGGGGTGCAGCAGCAGCTGATCGCCGGGTTGCGGGTCCTGCCACGAAGGCTCGACGTGGTCGGCGTTGGTGACCCCCGCTCCGCCGAGATTCTCCAGCCACGCGTAGGTGTAGAAGCCGCCCTTGTCCGACCCGAGCTGCGCGATCCACGGCCACACCCGCTCGGGCGGCGCGTCGATGGTGACGGCGTGGGTGAGCGCGGCGCCCGGCTGGGGCATCAGCTCCTCGCCCGGCAGCGTACGCGTCGCCTCGTCGCCGCGGGTCCCCCACGTGCGCAGACGCACGCCGCCCACTGCCAGGCAGGCCGCGCCGCCCACCAGGGCAACCACCACCGACGATCTCTTCATGGGTGCGATCCTGCCAGCAGCAGCCCACGGGCGGCGGCTACCGTGCATTCATGGTGAGTGCAGAGCGGGTCGTGTCCCTGGTCCCGTCGATCACCGAAGCCCTGGTCTCAGCGCGTCGGGAGGCGGTCGTGGGAGCGACCGACTGGTGCACCCACCCGGCCGACCTCGACGTGCCCAGAGTGCGGGGCACCAAGAACCCCGACCTGGCCGCGATCCGGACGCTGAAACCCGACGTGGTGATCGCCAACAAGGAGGAGAACCGCGAGCTCGACGTACGCCGCCTGCGCGACGCCGGGATCCGCGTCGAAGTCACCGAGATCGAGACCGTGCCCCAGGCGATCGAGACCTTCCACCACTTGTTCGGTGAAGTGCTCGACTGGGAGGAGCCGGACTGGGTGACCCAGGCCGAGGAACTCTGGTGCGGCGAGCTTCCCGAAGTGACCCGCACGGTGGCGATCGCGATCTGGCGCGACCCCTGGATGGTCGTCGGGCCGAGCACCTTCACCTCCGATCTGGTCCGCCGGCTCGGCTGGCGCAACGTCTACGACACCGATGAAGAGCAGAGCGCGGACCGCTACCCCCACGTCGAGCTGAGCGCCCTCGACCACATCGGTGCGGACGTCATCCTGCTCCCTGACGAGCCCTACGTGTTCACCGCGGCCGACGGGCCCGACGCCTTCACCACCACCCCGACCGAGCTGGTGAGCGGCCGGCTCCTGACCTGGTACGGCCCCTCCCTTGTGGAGGCCCGCGACCTCTAGGCTGACCCGGAAGGTCGTCGCCCATCCTCTTCGTCGGGGTGGCTGCTGCTCATCTTGTTCGTGCCCGTCGTGGGCTTCCCGCTCTACTGGCTGATCGGCAGCACCGCGGTCCGAGGCCGGCGACACGAGATCCAGGCGCAGGCCAACCAGACGCTGACCGAGCACACCGGCATGTTGACCACGGTCCCTGCTGACACGAAGGTCAGCGACGGCCTCGCCTCGATCATGACGATGAACATGGCCAACACCGCCCTGCCCTGTGTCACCGGAGCCACGGTCGACCTCTACCCCGAGACCAGCCACCTTCTCGCCGCGATGACCGCAGCGATCCAGGGATCGACGGACTACGCCCGCGTCGAGTTCTACATCTCCTCGTGGGACGCAGCTACCGACGCCTTCTTCACCGCGCTGGTCGAGGCCGCCGGGCGCGGCGTCGAGGTCCGGCTGCTGATGGACCAGCTCGGGTCCCGCAACTACCCGGGCCGACGACGGATGGAGGATCGGCTGACGACCGCGGGGGTCCAATGGCGCCGGATGATGCCGATCGAGCCGCTGCACGGACGCTGGCGGCGACCCGACCTGCGCAACCACCGCAAGCTGATGGTGGTCGACGGTGAGCACCGGCGACATCGTCTTGGAGCTGCAAGCGGTCTTCGCGACCGACTGGTTCACCGAGACCGGCGAGCGACTGACGCAGGACCGCTACTTCGTGGACAAGCCGGACCTGGTGCCGGGTGGCGCCGCAAACGCCTTCCAGCTGGTGCCGTCCGGGCCCGGGTTCCCCTCCGAACCCAACCTGCGGATGTTCACCGCCCTGATCCACCAGGCCACGCGCAAGGTCGCCATCACCAGCCCCTCCTTCGTGCCCGACGAGTCGCTCCTCGCCGCGATCACCACCGCGGCCTACCGAGGCGTCGACGTCGAGCTGTTCGTCGGCGAACAGGCCGACCAGTTCCTGGTCTCCCACGCCCAGCGGTCCTACTACCGGGCTCTCCTCGCGGCCGGCGTGACGATCTGGCTCTACCCTGCGCCCACCCGTCCTGCACGCGAAGTACCTCACGGTCGACGACACCGCTGGGGTGATCGGGTCCTCCAACATGGAGTTCCGGTCTTTCGCGCTCACCTACGAGATCATGCTGCTGGGTTGCGGCGGCGACCTGGTCGAGAGGCTCCAAGCCAGCGACGCGGCGTACCGATCAGTCTCGCGCATTTTGACCCTGGCCGAGTGGAGCGAGCACCGCTGGCACCAGCGATACGTCGACAACGTCTGCCGGCTGACCGCCTCCCTGATGTGAGCCGTCGTTTCCGGGCATCGATCTTGAGCGAACCGGGTACTGCGTCAGCATGGACGATCTGACCGACCGCATCCGCTACGCCCGTGATCGCGCGCTGGCGGCCGAGAAGACCGAACGCGAACGTCTCGCCGACGCCGACACCGCCGATCTCCAGAGCGCTGCGTCGGTCAGGCTGGCTACCCGTCAGGCGGTGCGGGAGGCACTCGACGACATTCTCGACGAGGAGTCGGATATAGAGACCGAGGCCGTAGAAGAGGCTTGACTGTTCGTTCAGCTGGGCCGTCAGGAACGACTCGTTAGCGTCACCAGGTGACACGGTCGGTCCCGCCAGTGACCGCGACGGACGACGACCACGAACCGGATCCCCGTCGCTAGCGCATCCTTGCGGTCACCCTGATCGTCGGGTTCGTCTCGCTGCTGGATGCCACCATCGTCAACGTCGCCATCCCGTCGATGCGTGAGAGCCTGGACACCACAGCTCGCAACATCCAGTGGGTTCTCTCGGGCTACGCCTGACTTCGGGCTGATGCTCGTCACCGGTGACCGGTTGAGTGATGCCTGGGGCCGACGGACGCTGATGTTGATCGGTCTGACCAGCTTCATCCTCGCCAGCGCCGCGGCTGGGCTCGCACCTAACTGACGTCCTGGTAGTTGCCCGGCTGGTCCAGGAAAGTCGCCGTCGGACTGCTCGCCCCGCTCCTAGGTGTCACCGTCCTCTACCTGCTCTACCCGGTAGTCAGCCTGGAGAGCGGAGCCCGGCTGCCGTTGCTGCTGCTGATCGCCGTCGGACCGCTGACCTACGCCTTCGTGGCCTGGGAGCGCCGGTGGTCCCTGCGACGGTGCCCCGGTACTCGACGTCGGACTGCTGCGCAGGGTCCCCGGCTTCGCCAGGGGGATGACCATCGGCTCGCTCTCTTTCACCGCGTCACGGTGTTGGCCGTCCTGGTCCCGATCGTGGAGAACCACGAGCTCTTGTGGCTGTACGTCGCCTCCCCCTGTTGATCGCCGGCCTCGGTGGGGGTGCTGTGGTCTCGCCCAAATTCACCCCGGCCTCGCCCTACGAAAGGGCCACGGCCCGAGTCGAGTGCCGACACGCCGCGAAATTCGACCGCCTACGCACTCGACTCACTCGTGGCGCGCCGGTTGCCCCTTCCTCCCGACCGCCCGAACCTTTACCTTGCTTCACAGGGCCGCGAAGCTACGCCGGCCAATTAAGGGGATGCCACTGTCGCGACGCTCACGCATGTTGCTGTCATTTGCCTCGATCGCCGCCGTCGCGGCCGCCGGGGTCGCGCCCTCGGCCGCCATCGCCGATGACGAGCCCAGCCAGTCCGGGTGGCATCGACCACCCAAACCCGACAAGGTCGTGGTGATCGTGGTCGACGCGCTCTCTAAGGAGATCATCGACAAGTACGGCATGGGCAACGTGCAGCAGATGATGGCCGACGGCGTGGACACCCCGAACAGCTACCTGGGGCACCTCGGTTCGGTGACCGTGGTCAGTCACAACGTGATCACCAGCGGCCAGCTGCCCAAGCACATGGGGTGGACCGATGAGGGCTACCGCGACGTCGACGGGGTGCTGTCCGGCCAGGGCGCCGAGAACCCCGACAGCGACCTCTGGCTCACCAGCGACTGGAGCATGGAGCAGATGTTCGCGGTCCAGGAGCACGCGGGCTACCCCAAGCTTGCCGACTACCTGCACACGGCGCGCCCGGGCTCGAAGGTGGTCACCATCAGCCCGAAGACGTACGCCGGCTACGCGTTCGGCGGGCCCGGCTCGGATTCGATCGTCACCTTCGGCAGCAGCACCACCTGCCCGGACATGCCCGGTTCGTGGCGCGCACCCGGTGGGGTCAACGTCCCGGACTACATCGCCACTCCCTGTGGGCGCTACTACGTGCCGACCGGCTCGGACCTGCGCTACGACACGCTCCAGTTCCCGGCGAGCCTGTACCCGCTGGACGGGGCCCGCTACGTCCCCGGGAAGAATCCCGACCACTACGGCGGTGACGTCTGGGCCGCCGACGCGGCGATCGACGTGATGCGCAACGAGGACGACTGGAGCGGCATCTTCGTGACGCTGCCCGGCGTGGACAAGGCCGCCCACATGTGGGGAGGGGTCGCCGACCCCGGTGCCACCAGCCCCGACGGCGATCCGATGACGCACATGGCGGCCGCCGCCGCGACCGCCGACCAGCAGGTCGGCAAGATCCTCGGCGAGCTCGAGGACACCGGCGAGCTCGACAACACCCTGGTGGTGCTCACCGCCGACCACGGCTCGGTGGCCGGGAGCGACTTTTTCGGCACCTACGATCCCGAGCCCAACTACGGTTACTACAACTGGTACTACGGCTCGGTCGCCAACGACGAGTACCTGAAGCCGCAGCCGGCCCTGAAGGCCCTGACCGACACCGGCAACATCGGGTTCTCCTACAGCGACTCGATGTCGCGGGTCTGGCTGAAGGACCAGTCCCCCGCCAAGAAGCGCGAGGCCGCGCGGATCATGGCCGAGATGCCCAACGTGTCGGCCGTGTGGGCCCGCAACGGCGACCGGTTCGACAAGGTCTCGCGCGTCCAGTGGCGCAACATGACGAGCCGGGGTGAGAGCCGCTGGTTCTACCGCAAGGCCCAGGAACTGGTGAACACCGAGGCCGCGCCCTACGGCCCGGACCTGATCGCCACCTTCTTCGACGACACCACCTACTCGGTGGCCGGCGACCACGGCGGCATCCAGCGGGCCTCGCAGATCATCCCGATCGTCTTCGCCGGTGGCGGGCTGTCCAGCCGCGACATCCGTCGGGAAGTGCGGTCGGTGGACATCATGCCGATGGTGCTGCGCCAGCTGGGCATCGAGGCTACCTACCCGATGGACGGGAAGCCCTACTGGCTGCCCCGCGGGAAGGGCGCATCGTCCAGCCGATAAATTGAGCCCGTGGGAGCGGGCCGACGCCAGAAAGTGTGGCGACAGTGAGCGCAGCCGACGGGGCCGTCTTCTTGGCCTCGGGACTGTGTCTGCTGCTGGCGGTGGTGCTCCCGCGGGTGCTGGCGTCGTACGCCGTCTCCGCGCCGATGGTGCTGGTCGGTGTCGGCCTGGTCTTCGGGTTGCTGCCCATCCCGGCACACCTGGACCTGGATCCCACGACCGACCGGGCCCTGATCGAGCACGTCACCGAGCTGACCATCCTGGTCGCCCTGATGGGTGTCGGATTGGCGCTCGACCGACCGCTGCGGCTGCGCGAGCGGGTCTCGTGGGCCCGCTGGTCCGCGACCTGGCGGTTGCTGGCGATCGCGATGCCGCTGACCATCGCCGGGGTGGCGCTGGTCGGCTGGTGGTTCGTCGGACTGGCCCCCGCCTCGGCGCTCCTACTCGGGGCCGTCCTGGCGCCGACCGATCCGGTGCTCGCCTCCGACGTGCAGGTCGACGGCCCGATGACCGCGGCGGGGCTGGAGAACCTCGAGAGCATCGACCAGGCTCTCGTCGACGTCGAGGCCCGAGCCTCAGCGACCCCGGACGAGGTCCGGTTCGCACTGACCGCCGAGGCAGGGCTCAACGACGGGCTCGCCTTCCCCTTCGTCTACCTGGCGATCCTGGTCGCCGCAGGGGGCTTCGGGTTGAGCACCGCCGGCGAGTGGGTCGGGTGGTATCTCGTGACCAAGATCCTGATCGGCCTCGTCGTCGGTGTCGCCGTCGGCTGGGGGTTGGCCAAGATCGCCTTCCGGTCCCGACGCCCGGCGTTGCGGCTGGCCGAGCAGGGAGAGCCCACGCTCGCCCTCGCCGCGCTGCTGACGGCGTACGGCGCCGCGGAGGTGATCGGCGGCTACGGCTTCCTGGCGGTCTTCGCCTGCGCGATGTCGATCCGGGCCGCCGAGCGCAGCCACGACTACCACCGGGCGATGCACGAGGTGATCGAGCGCCTGGAGCGGCTGCTGACCCTGGTCGTGCTGCTCTTCCTTGGCATCGCCACCACCCGGGGCCTGCTCGACAGCCTGACCCTCTCCGGGGTGGGCGTGGCGGTGGTGCTGATCGTCGTGATCCGTCCGTTGAGCGGCCTGGTGGCCCTGGAGCTGTGGCCCCGCGAGGCCACCAGCGCGGGCGGGATGGGGCGCGGCGAGCGCCGGGCAGCGGCCTTCTTCGGGGTCCGTGGGGTCGGCAGCATCTACTACCTGGCCTACGCCACAGGACAGGGCGACTTCGCCGACGCCGGGTGGCTGTGGTCGACCGTGGCGTTCACCATCGTGCTCTCGGTCCTGGTCCACGGGCTCACCGCCAAGCCATGGCTCGACCGACTCGAGGCGGGCGCCGGTTACTCTGCCCTGCGTGAGTGACTCGCAGACTGTTCCCCAGCCAAAGACCGTGCCGACCGCTGGGCCCACCGGCCGTCGGCGCAGCAAGGCCCCCCTGCACAAGATCCTGATCGCCAACCGCGGTGAGATCGCGGTCCGGGTGATCCGCGCCTGCAAGGACGCCGGTATCGCCAGCGTGGCGGCGTACGCCGACCCCGATCGCGACGCGCTCTTCGTGCGGTTGGCCGACGAGGCGTACAGCCTGGACGGGGCGACTCCGGCGCAGACCTATCTCGACATCGACAAGCTCGTGGCCATCGCCAGGGCCACCGACGTCGACGCCGTACATCCCGGCTACGGTTTCCTGTCCGAGAACCGCGACTTCGCCCAGGCCGTGATCGACGCCGGACTTATCTGGATCGGTCCCCCGCCGGCGGCGATCGAGCAGCTGGGCGACAAGGTCAAGGCCCGCCACATCGCCGAGCGGGTCGGCGCGCCGCTGGTCGCCGGGACCGCGGACCCCGTCGAGAGCGCGGACGAGGTGGTCGCCTTCGCGCAGGAGCACGGGCTGCCGATCGCGATCAAGGCTGCCTTCGGGGGCGGTGGTCGAGGGCTCAAGGTGGCCTGGGATCTCGACGAGGTCGCCGACCTCTACGAGTCGGCCGTGCGTGAAGCAGTCAGCGCCTTCGGGCGCGGCGAGTGCTTCGTGGAGCGTTACCTCGATAAGCCGCGGCACGTGGAGACCCAGTGCCTGGCCGACCAGCACGGCAACGTGGTGGTCGTGTCGACGCGGGACTGCTCCTTGCAGCGGCGGCACCAGAAACTGGTCGAGGAGGCGCCGGCGCCGTTCCTATCGGCCGAGCAGCTGGCGACCGTCTACGACTCGTCGAAGGCGATCCTGCGCGAGGCGGGGTACGTCGGCGCGGGGACGTGCGAGTTCCTGGTCGGCCAGGACGGCACCATCTCGTTCCTGGAGGTCAACACCCGCCTCCAGGTCGAGCATCCGGTCTCCGAGGAGGTCACCGGCCTCGACCTGGTCCGCGAGATGTTCCGGATCGCCGCCGGCGAGGAGCTGGGGTATGACGACCCCGAGGTCCGCGGCCACTCGATCGAGTTCCGGATCAACGCCGAGGACGGCGGCGCCAACTTCATGCCCGCACCGGGCACCCTGAGCCGCTGGGAGCCCCCGAGCGGGCCGGGCGTGCGAGTCGACGGCGGGTACGTCGTCGGCGAGACCGTGCCGGGCGCCTTCGACTCCCTGATCGCCAAACTGATCGTCACAGGTCGCGACCGCACCCAGGCCCTCGAGCGCTCGCGCCGCGCGCTGGCCGAGTTCGTGGTCGACGGGATGCCGACCGTGGTGCCGTTCCACCGTGCGGTGGTCGACGACCCGGCGTTCATCGGGACCGGCGAAGACTTCGGCATCTTCACCCAGTGGATCGAGACCGAGTTCGACAACCAGATCCCGGCGTACGACGGCGCGGCGGCTGACGGCGACTCCGACGGACCGGACCAAGAGCGCCAGCGGGTCACCGTCGAGGTCGACGGGCGCCGCCTCGAGGTAGTGCTGCCGGCCGGTCTCGGCGCCGGTGCCTCTGCTGCCGGGGGGCCGGGCGCGGCCAAGCCCCGACGGCCCTCGCGGAAAGGCACCGCGAGCGCGGCCAGCGGAAACGCGGTCACCAGTCCGATGCAGGGCACGATCGTGAAGATCGTCGCCGCCGAGGGCGACACGGTGGCCAAGGGCGACACCGTAGTAGTGATCGAGGCGATGAAGATGGAACAACCCCTGAAGGCCCACAAGGCCGGCACCGTCACCGGGTTGACGGTGGAGCTCGGGGCGACCGTAGGCAATGGCGCGGTCGTCTGTGAGCTCGAAGACTGACCCGACCGCCGGCCTTCACCAGCCCGTCCTGGCCGGGGTGGTCGCGGGACTGGTCGGCTTCAGTTCGTCGTTCGCGGTGGTCCTGACGGGCCTGCGCGCGGTAGGGGCCGCCCCCGCCGATGCTGCCTCGGGTCTGCTGGTGGTCTGCGTGATGATGGGCGTCGGCTCGGTGCTGTTCTCGCTACGGACCCGCCACCCGATCACCTTCGCCTGGTCCACCCCGGGGCCGCGCTGCTCGCCGGCGCCGTCACCCCGGCCGGCGGCTACGCGACTGCCGTCGGAGCTTTCGTGGTGGCCGGGGTGCCCTATCTGCTCACCGGCCTGATCAGGCCGCTGGCCCGCTGGGTAAGGGCCATCCCGCTGTCCCTGGCCAATGCGATGTTCGCCGGGGTGCTGCTGACCCTGTGCGTGCAGCCGTTCCTGGCCCTCGCGAACTCCCCCGGTGCCGTGGCACCGGTGGTGCTCACCTGGTTGCTGCTCCTGCGGGCAGCCCCGCGCTGGGCCGTGCCGGGAGCTTTCCTGGCTTCCCTGGTGGTGATCGCCGCCTCCGGATCGCTCGGCGACGTCAGCATTGCGAGCCTGACGCCGCGGCTCACCTGGACGACACCAGTCTGGGACCTGTCCACGATGGTCGCGATCGGTCTCCCGCTCTACTTGGTCACCATGACCAGCCAGAACATCCCCGGCGTGGCGGTGCTCAAGACCTTCGGGTACGCCGCTCCCCTGCGCCCGGCGATGTTCTACACCGGGGGCGCCACCGTCCTGACCGCGGACTCGGCGGGTTCTCGCTGAACTTCTCCGCCATCACCACTGCGTTCACCGCCGGGCCCGGGGCCCATCCCGACCCAGACCGGCGCTGGATCGCCGGGGTGAGCACGGGCGTGACCTACACGCTGTTCGGTCCGCTGGCCGCCGCGGTCGCTGCCGTAGCGGTCGCTGCCGTAGCGGTCGCGGCACCGGCCGGGCTGATCGCCGCGGTCGCCGGACTGGCACTGATCGGGTCCTTCGCGTCTGTGGCGTCGGCGGCCTTGGCCGACGTGGATCCTCGCGAGGCCGCCACGCTGACCTTCGTGGTGGCCGCCTCGGGGGTCAGCGCCTTCGGGATCGGAGCCGCGTTCTGGTCGCTGCTGGCCGGCGGTGCGCTGCTGCTCGTGCTGCGTCGCGCCACTTGACCTCCCGCCTTCGGGTCGGATCCCGCTGGCGCGGCGTGGGGCACACGACTTGGCCGGAAGTGTCACGAGACTCAGCCGAGACGAAGCTCAGGCGGTGCCGCGGATGATCGAGCCCTCAGGCGGCTCGGCATCTCCAGCCGGCAGCGGTTGCTTCTCCCCCGAGATCGCGCCCGCCACGACCTGGGCCATCGCCGCCATCCCGGACTGGAAGGGGTGGAAGCTCAGTGCGACATCCGGCCGGTTCTGCTGACCGTTGATCCACGCGGCCTTCCCCTCGCACACGTCGTGGCCGCGTGAGGGCCGCGCGAGATCGACGTACGTCGCGTCGTTGGCGACTGCGGCCTCGCGCA
>JBBPYJ010000172.1:0-4960 GCA_038200025.1 Propionibacteriales bacterium
GGTTGAGCTGACCGTCGTCGACAAGGGCGTGGAGATCGTGGCCACGGTGACCACCAACGACCGGACCGGCGTCGAGATGGAGGCGCTGACTGCGGTCGCGGTGTCGGGGCTGACCGTCATCGACATGGTCAAGGCCGTCGACAAGGCCGCGGTGATCACCGACGTCCGCGTCGAGACCAAGACCGGCGGCAAGAGCGGGGACTGGAAGCGATGACTGCTGCTTCGGCGCAAGGCGTCGGCTCGACGAACTCCCCTGGACTGGCCGCGGGCGTTGTGGTCGCCTCCAACCGCGCGGCGGCGGGCGTATACGACGACACCACCGGGCCGCTGATCGTCGAGATGCTGGCCGACCTCGGGTTCGTGGTCGGCGCGCCCCAGGTGGTGCCCGACGGCGAGCCGGTCGCCGAGGCGATCTCGACCTTCGTGTCCGCCGGTGCCCGGGTCGTGCTGACCACCGGTGGGACCGGCCTGACCCCCACGGACCTCACCCCGGAGGCCACCAGTCGCTTGATCGACAAGGAGGTGCCCGGCATCGCCGAGGCGATCCGCGCCGCGGGAGTGGCCGCGGGGGTGCCGTCGGCAGTGCTGAGTCGCGGGCTCGCGGGGGTGGCGGGGGACTGTCTGGTGATCAACCTCCCCGGCTCGCGTGGCGGAGTCAAGGACGGGCTGGCGGTGCTGCGTCCCTGGTTGGTGCACGCGGTCGAGCAGATCGTCGGGAGCGACCATTGATCGGATGGCCGGCGGTGCTGGAGTCCCGAGACGTCCGGCTGCGACCGTTGGCGGCCCGTGACGCGGCCGCGTGGTCTGATGCGCGCCGCCGTTCGTCGGCCTGGTTGGCGCCCTGGGACGCCACCGTGCCGCCGGGCACTTCCAACAGCGCCTCCTCGTTCCGCGGGTTGGTGCGCGCGCTGCGCCGAGGTGCCCGGCAGGGTCGGACGCTGCCCTTCGCCGTCGACGTCGGCGGTCAGTTCGCCGGCCAGGTGACGGTGAGCAACATCGTGCGGGGGTCGGCGCAGTTCGCCTCGATCGGCTACTGGATCGATCAGCGGTACGCCGGCCGCGGTGTCATCCCGCGCGCGGTCGCCCTGGCCGTCGACCACTGTTTCAACACCGTAGGGCTGCACCGCATCGAGATCGCGATCTGCCCGGAGAACACCAACTCGCTGCGGGTCGTGGAGAAGCTCGAAGTCCGCGAGGTCGGGTATGCGCCCCGCTACCTGCACATCAACGACGAGTGGCGCGACCACCGGCTCTACGGGATCACCGCCGAGGAGTGCCCGCGCGGGCTGCTGGCTCGCCTGGACGCTCCCGCCTAGGGGTCCCCCACCTGGCTGTTCGCTGATCGCGCCGGTCCGCCCGCCTGGCTGCCTGACCGCCTCGCGGACGTCATCACGTTCGGGGGCAATAGCGTCGGGTTGTGATGACGTCCTGAGAGGTGACGATCACAGCAATCACACCAGTTGTTTTGCGACACACTGGCTCGCCTCCACGTCGGTTGTCGTGCGCGAACCTAACCTCTAGGCGTGGAACTCAGCGGATTGATCTTTGTCGCCCTGGCCGTCGCCTGGGCCGCCTACTTGATCCCCAAGGCATTACAGCACCACGACGAGGTTGCCCGCAGCCGCTCGGTCGAGGCGTTCTCGACCCGGATGCGTGTACTGGCCCGCCGCGAGATCGTCGACCGGCGCTCGGCCCGCCTGGTGGTCACCCCGGCCCGCTCGACCTCCAAGCCCATCGTCACCAGCAAGGTGGCCAGAGCCGGCGGTGTGGCCGGGGGCTCTACTGCCGCCGACTCGCTCCGAACCAGCCAGATGACCCGTACCCGGCGACAGGCCGCGGCCAGCGCGACCGCTCGCCGCCGCCGGGTCCTCGGCGCGATCCTGCTGATCAACGTCCTGGTGGCTGTGCTGGCCGGCTTCTTGGTGGTGTCGTGGGGGGTGCTCGCCGCCCCGGTCGCTCTCCTGGTCGCCTGGCTGGTCGCGTGTCGGCTGATGGTCCGCCGTGAGCAAGGACCTACCCGGGTCGTCGTCACCCGCACGACCCGCACGGTCGTCGAAGAGGCCGCCACGCCGATTGAGGTTGCCGAGCCGAGACTCGTGTCGACCGGGTCGCTGGTTCCGTCCCTGTCGTCCATGTCGTCCATGGCGTCCATGGCGTACGACGAGGGCGACTCGCCGATGGAGGACACGATGGCCTCCGCGGTCGTCTTCGACGAGATCGTCGACCCCAGGGCCTGGGACCCGCTGCCGGTGACGCTGCCGACGTACGTCTCCAAGCCCGCCGCCACCCGCCGTACCGTCCGCACGATCGACCTCGAGTCCACCGGCGTCTGGTCCTCGGGACGCTCCGAGATCGACAGCGCCCTGGCCCGCGGTGCCGAGGATGCCGACCGCACCGCCAGAGCGGCTCAGGCAGCTCGTGACAGCCGGGACGACGATCGCGCCGTGGGGTCCTGAGTTCCGTTACCCTGCCCAGGTGGCAAGCCATCGGGTGGAGGCGTCTCAGCTAGTCCGGACCGACCCTGAGCGTGCCTTCGATCAGTTGATCGCGATGCCGCTGCCGACGATCTTCGTGAACCGGTACGCCGCCTTTCCGTCGATTCGCGAGGTGCGCGACGAGCCCGAGGTCTGGGGCGAGGTTGGTCAGACCCGCACGATCGTCCTGGGAGACGGCAAGACCCTGCGGGAAACCATGACTTCGCTCGACCGGCCGAACAGCTTCGGCTATGTGCTGGACGAGCTCACGGGTCCACCGCGCCCGTTCGTGCGCACCGTGCAGGGTCCGCTGGACCGTCACGGCCGAAGGCGGGGGGGCCCGCATCACGTGGGCCTGGGAGATCGATCCGCTGACACCCCCCGCGCGTCTGACCATGAGCGTGATCGGTCGGATGTGGCAGGGGTACGCCGAGCGAGCCCTGCAGCGCATCGACGACATCCTGACCTTCGGCAGCGAGTCCCAGCCGGACACCTGAGGCCTGTGGCGGTGCGATTCGGGAGGCGGCCCGGAGGCTGCTAACGTTTCGTCTCGCATCGCAGGGATGCGGCTGGGGCTGTGGCGCAGTTGGTAGCGCGTCTCGTTCGCAACGAGAAGGTCAGGGGTTCGAATCCCCTCAGCTCCACCACGCATGACAACGCGTTGACCTGCACAAACGCTGGCCCGACCGGCATATCGCACAAGTGTCACTCGGCGGCTTCGCGAGAACGTCTGCCCCATGTGTTCCCCCGGGCGTTCAGACGCTCCAAACCGGCCTGGTCGGCGCTCGTGCCCAGATGGTGCAGATAGATGTTCGTCGTCGCGATCGAGCTGTGCCCCATCCACGCCTGGACGGTCACCGGATCCACGCCGTTGGCCAGCCGTAGGCACGCCGCTGTATGGCGTAGGTCGTGGATTCTTCGACCCTTCGCGACCGACGACCATGCCACCGTCCCCTTCAACGCCGAGGCGTGGAGCCGGTGGCCGGAGTCGGTCACGAACAGCAGCTCGTCACCGTCCTTGTGATCCGCCAAAGACTGCACCAATGGGAGAATCCGGTTCGCCAACGGAATCCGACGCACCCGCCCACTCTTGGTCACTTTCACCGCGACACCCTCGGGTGCTGCGCGCTGCACGACCAACAACGGCATCGGAACCTCCACGAAGTCCCGCACCCGCATCTCGCGTAACTCCGACCAACGCAGCCCCGTCCAACCGGCCACCAAAACGATGTCGGCTAACTGCCTGTTTCGAGCCGGCTCTGACACCCACAGTTCCTCCAATCGCTCAAGGGTGAACGGTTGCATCTCGACGACCGGAGCACCGACCTTCGGCACCCGTGTGCCGACTACTGGATCGATCCGACGATGCGTTCGCGCACTGCCCAGGCGAAGAACGACGACAGCGACGCTCTGAAACGTCTCACCGAGGATTCCGCCAGACCCTGACGGCTCAACGCCACCAGAGCTCGCGACACCTCACGGTCACTGACCATGCCAACCTGGAGCGCAGCCAGAGCCGTGGGTATCAGACGAGGCAGTGCCGAGTCCGCCACGAAGGTCTTGTGGGCGACCGTTGACTGGCGTTCTTCAAGCCAGACGGGCACCAATATTCGAACCGTCCGTCTCCCCTGGTTGCCGTCCCTAGCTAGGTCAGCTATAGCTAGGGAACCGCTGATTATGGGGGTGTTCGACGCGCGGGGCACCGCAGCGGTCGTGGGAAGGCGTCCTGCACCGGACCAGAAGGCCTTGGGCTCTGTCCTTCTACCCGGTTCCGGGCCATATCGGCCAGTTTCGGGCAGGCTGACGCCGTGCCGTCACCCCATCAGGGCGACGGCGCGGGCACGCATCAACCAGTTCGCTGAGGCAAACAGCACGTTCAGGTGGTTACGGTTCTTGGCCAAACCCCGGTACCGGGTCTTGGTGAACCCGAAGTCGCGTTTGATGATGAGGAACGGGTGCTCGACCTTCGCCCTGACACCGGCCCTGGCCGACTCAGCGTGGCGGTCTGGCCCGGCCATCCCCGCGAGTTTGCCCTTGCGTGCGGCAACCCGGAACTCCACACCCGCGAGGTGCTCATCGCTGGTGACCTCGGGGCGCTTCTCCACGCCTTGGTACCCGGCGTCGGTGTAGACGACCTCGTCATCGCCGCGGACCAGGTTCACGGTCTCGTCCAGATCGTGAACGTTCGCAGCTGTCACGGTCATCGAGTGGACGTACCCGGTGCCGGCATCGACCCCGATGTGGGCCTTCATTCCGAAGTACCACTGGTTGCCCTTCTTGGTCTGATGCATCTGGGGATCGCGTGCGCCCGTGGCGTTCTTGGTCGAGCACGGTGCGGCGATGATCGTGGCGTCCACAATCGATCCGCCACGCATGATCCACCCCTGGGCCTCGAAGATCTCGTACTCGTCTGCCAGCAACCACTCGCCCAGGTCATGGCTTCAAGCAGGTGGCCAAAATGCAACAGCGCGGTGGCATCGCCAACC
>JBBPYJ010000173.1:0-6374 GCA_038200025.1 Propionibacteriales bacterium
CGGCCACGATTCGGGCCGGCTCGATCTTGTAGAACTTCGCCAGAGCCTTCACCGGACCGCCGGACTCGTTCATGTAGCCCGCGCCGCGCGCCAAGACGATCCGGGGCCCGGCGGACCCGGGAGTGCCGAGGCGGCCCTCGACCACCCCGGCGCGACCCGTCTTGTGCTTGCGCCAGCTCCCCCCGAAGCGAGCGCGCAGCTCGTCGGTGACGAGGTAGCCGACGTTGTGCCGGTGCCCGGCGTACGTCGGCCCGGGGTTGCCCAGGCCGACGATCAGCCAGACGTCGTCCATGGTCGACTACTCGTCGGTGGAGTCCTCGGCGGCAGGCTCGGCACCGTCGTCGGCAGCGGCGTCCTCGTCGGACTCCTCGCGCTCGATGCCGGCCTCTGCCTCGAGCTCCTCGAGCTCGGCCTCGGCCTGCGCCTCGGTCTGCTGCTGGGTGATGTTGATGATCAGCGTGTCGGGGTCCACCAGCAGCGTGGTGCCCTCGGGCAGCACCAGGTCGGAGGCCAGGATCTGGGTGCCGACGACGGCACCCTCGATGTCGATCTCGATGTATTCGGGGATGTGAGTGGCCTCGGCCTCGACCTCGACGGTGGCGTTCTCGGTGACCACCAGGGTCTCGTGAGCCGCTTCGCCGTTGAGGTGGATCGGGACATCGACGGTGACCTTCTCACCACGTCGGACCGCGACGAAGTCGATGTGCTCGATGACCCGGCGGATCGGGTCGACCTGGACCTCGCGAGCCAGCGCGAGCTGGGTGTTTCCGTTGTAGGCGAGCTCGAGAACCGTGTTGGACCCACCGTGCTTGAGGGCCATCATCGTGCCGTGCCCGGGCAGACTCAGGTGGATCGGGTCGTTGCCGTGGCCGTAGACGACCGCCGGGATCTTGTCGTCGCGGCGGATCCGGCGCGCGGCACCCTTGCCGAACTCGGTGCGGGTCTCGGCGGTGATCTTCTCGGAAGCCATGCTGTTTCTCCTACGTGAATCGGTGGTGGAGCTGCTGGGGGTCTGCGCTGAGGGCCGGGCAGCGAAAGAGCCGCACCTCGTGACGACGGCGCGGCTCGTGGCCGGCCCAGTCGATCACGGAGACGCACTCCCTCGCCGAGGCAACTGCCCAAGTCTAGTGGTGTGGCCCGCGCCGGACCAATCCGCGTAGTCCAATTCGCGTAGTTTGGACAGATGTCCCAAACCCTGTCGCTGACCCTGCACGAGGCGCGCGCCCGGGCCGCTCTGGTCAGTGCGGTGTCCTACGACCTGGAGTTGGATCTGACGCAGCCCGACACCTTCGGCTGTCGCGCGGTGGTCCGCTTCGACTGCGCCCGACCCGGCGCCACCACCTTTGTGGAATTCGCCGACGCCCGAGAGGTCCGGATCCAGGGTGCGGACGCGACGTACGCCGATGGGCGGATCTTGCTGAGAGACCTCGCTGCGCGCAACGAGATCACCATCGAAGCCCGGGTGCCCTACGTGAGCGACGGGGAGGGGATGCACCGGATCGTCGATCCGGTCGACGGGGAAACCTACATCTCGGCCTACTGCGGGATGGACATGGCGCAGCGGGTGTTCCCCTGCTTCGACCAGAACGACCTGAAGGCACCGATCACCCTGCGCGTCATCGCCCCCACGCACTGGACGGTACTGGCCAACGGGCACGTGTCGGCGCGTGCTGAAGGAAACTGGGAGTTCGCGACCACCCCACCCATCCCGCCGATCATGTTCGTGATGTGCGGTGGCCCGTGGGCCTCGGTCACCTGGGAGCACGCCGGGTTGCCGTTCGGCTGGCACGCCCGTGCCTCCTTGGCCGAACAGCTCCAACGCGACGCCGAGGAGCTGCGTTCGATCACCACGGCCTGCTTCGACCGTTACGCTGAGATCTTCGACGAGCCCTATCCGTTCGACTCCTATGACCAGGCCATGGTGCCTGGCCAGAACTGGGGCGCGCTGGAGACACCAGGTTGCATCACCTACCGCGACGAGCTGCTGCCACTGGGGCCACCGAGCGAGCCGGAGCGGCGTACCCGGGCGATGATCATCGCCCACGAGATGGCGCACATGTGGTTCGGCGACCTGGTCACGATGACCTGGTGGGAGGACACCTGGCTCCAGGAGTCCTTCGCGGACTACCTGGGCTTCCGGGTGGCCGAGGAGGCGGCCGGGATCGAGGGAGCGTTCGCCGACTTCACCATCGGCAGGAAGCCGGACGCCTACCTGGCCGACGTACGCCGCTCGACGCACCCGGTCGCACCCCGGCCCGAGGACGTGCCCGACGTCGACGCCGCGATGGCGAACTTCGACTCGCTGTCCTACGCCAAGGGCAACTCTGCGCTGCGGCAGCTGGTGACCTGTCTGGGAGACGATGCGTTCTTCGCCGGCGTCAACACCTATCTTTCGCGGCACCGGTGGGGCAACGCCACGTTGACCGACTTCGTCGCAGCCCTCGACGAACAGACCGATCGCGACGTCGTCGGTTGGGTGGACCGCTGGCTGCGCACAACCGGCTTCGACACCATCGCGGTGACGCGCACCGAGGACGGGTTCGTGATCGCCCGTGACGGTTCTCGACCGCACCGGTTGCGGGTCACGGCGTACGGCGACGACTGGCGCGCCACGTCGAGCTTCGTGGACCTCGGTGCCGCCGAGGTCCGCCTGCCCGCAGCGCGACTCCTGGTGCCCAACGCCGGCGGCGAGACCTACGCCCGGATCCGGTTGGATCCCGACTCATGGACGCGGGTGGTCGCCGGTCTTTCGTCGATCCCCGACGCGTCCACGCGGGCCGTGCTGTGGTCTACGGCTTTCGACCTGGTGTGGATCGGCGAGCTGTCCGCGGAGGCGTTCCTGGCTCTGCTCGAGCGTCACCTCCCGACCGAACCGCAGGTGGAGATCTGCCACCGGGTGCTGGTTTGGACCCGGGCGCACCTGCTCCCCCGCTTCGTCGGCGCCGATCAGGCATCCGGTGCGGTGGCCCGGATCGCGGCGACCTGCCTGGCCGCCCTGGACCGGTCCTTCCCCGACCCCGCCAAGGCAGTGGTGCTCACCCGGACACTGGCGGGGGTCAGCAACGATCCGGAGCTGTTGCTGGGCTGGCTGTCTCGTGGGGTGAGCGAGCAGGGCGTCGCGGTGGACCCGACGCTGGGCTGGTTGGCGAGGCGCCGGCTGGCCGCGCTGGGACACTCGAGCGTCGGGGAGATCCAGGACGCCCGTCGTCGGGAACGCACCCTGGTGGCCGATCTCGGTGCCGCGCGGGCGCTCGCCGCCCCCGCCGACCCCGCGGTCAAGGCGGCGGCCTGGGCACGGTTGACCGGCGATCCTGTTCCGTCCAACCGCGAGTTCGAGGCGATTGCAGCCGGGCTGTGGGACGTCGAGCAGACGGAGCTGTTGGGTCCCCAGGTCGACGCCTATCTGTCGCGGGCGGTGCCGCTCGGTGCGCGACGAGGGGCGTCGCACTGCAACCAGCTGGCTGATGCCTTCCCTACGGTCGCCCTCACGCCCGCGCAGATCACGAGGTTGGCCGAGACCCTGGATGGCGACGTTCCTGTGCATCTGCGCCGACCGTGGGAGGACCAGCTCGACGATCTACGTCGCGCCAGCGCCGCTCGACGCGGACGCTGACTCAGGCGTCCCCTTCGAACATCTTGGTGACCGAGCCGTCCTCGAAGACCTCTCGGATCGCCCGGGACAACAACGGGGCGATCGACAGGCAGGTGAGCTTCTCGAAGTGCTGCTCGGGGCTCAACGGCAAGGTGTTGGTCACCACCACCTCGACGGCCGGGCTCGCAACCAGCCGCTCGACCGCGGGTCCACTGAGGATCGGGTGGGTGGCCGCGATGATCACCCCCCTGGCTCCCTGGCTCATCAGCGCCTCCGTCGCGGCCACGATCGTGCCGCCGGTGTCGATCATGTCGTCGACCAGCACGCACATCCGGCCCTCCACGAGCCCGACGACCCGATTGGCCTCGGCCTGGTTGGGCACGTCGGTCCGTCGGGTCTTGTGGATGAAAACCAGCGGCGCCCCGCCGAGTCGCGCCGACCAGCGCTCGGCGACCTTGATCCGGCCCGCGTCGGGAGAGACCACGGCGAGACGCTCGCCGGCGTATTTCTCCTTGACGTAGTCAGCCAGGATCGGCAAGGCCATCAGGTGATCGACCGGACCGTCGAAGAAGCCCTGGATCTGGTCGGCGTGCAGGTCGACGGCGATCAGCCGGTCGGCGCCAGCGGTCTTGAAGAGGTCGGCCATCAGCCGCGCCGAGATCGGCTCCCGGCCGCGGTGCTTCTTGTCCTGCCGGGCGTAGCCGTAGAACGGCAGCACTACGGTGATCCGCTTGGCGCTGGCGCGCTTGAGCGCGTCCACCATGATCAGATGTTCCATGATCCATTCGTTGACCGGAGCGGTGTGGCTCTGGAGAACGAAGGCATCGCAGCCGCGCACCGACTCCTCGTAGCGCACGTAGATCTCGGAGCTGGCGAAATCGTAGGCCACGGTCGGCACCAGCGGGCTGCCGAGTTGCTCGGAGACCTCGTCGGCGAGGGCGGGGTGGGCCCGCCCGCTGAAGACCATCAGGTGCTTCTTGGTGGTCTTCTTGCTCTTGACTGCCACGAGTCAGGATCCTCCCCCACCGGGGTCGGTCGCCGGTGCGGCGGGGTCGCTCACCCGGGCCGCGCGGCGGGCACTGTGTCCTTCGAGGTTGCGTTGGGTCGCCGCCGAGACCGCCAGGGCACCGGGGGGCACGTTCTTGCGGATGACCGTCCCCCCACCGGTGAGCGCGTCGTCGCCGATGCTGACCGGGGCCACGAAGGTGTTGTTGGCACCGGTGCGGACCCGGGCGCCGACGACCGTGCGGTGCTTGGCCACCCCGTCGTAGTTGGCGAAGATCGTGCCCGCGCCGATGTTGGAACCCGGTCCGATCTCGGCGTCGCCGACGTAGGACAGGTGCGGCACCTTCGACCCCTCCGCGATGGTGGAGTTCTTGACTTCCACGAAGGCCCCGATCTTGCCGCCTGTGGCCAAGGTGGTGCCCGGACGCAGGTAGGAGAACGGTCCGACGCTGGCCCCGGCACCGATCACGGCCAGCTCGCCATGGGTGCGCACCACCTTGGCCCCGACCCCGATCTCGCAGTCCTTCAGCGTCGAGTCCGGACCGATCACCGCGTCCTCGGCGACCACCGTGGCGCCGAGCAGCTGGGTGCCTGGCAGGATGGTGACGTCCTGGTTGAGCACCACGTCGGCGTCGATCCACGTGGTGGCCGGGTCCATGACGGTCACCCCGTCCTCCATCCATTGCGTCACGATCCGCCGGTTGAGCTCGCGGCCGAGCTCGGCCAGCTGGGCCCGGTCGTTGGCCCCCTCGGTCTGCATCACGTCGGCCAACCGGAACGCCCCGACGGTCAACCCGGCGTCGCGCGCCAGCTGCACGGTGTCGGTCAGATAAAACTCACCCTTGGCGTTGTCGTTGCCGATCCGCGGCAATACGTCGATCAGGAACCCGGCCTCGAAGGCCAGGATGCCGCTGTTGATCTCGCGGACCTCGCGCTGCTCCCGGGTGGCGTCCTTCTCCTCCACGATCCCGACGACCTCGTCGTCCTCGTCGCGCAGGATCCGGCCGTAGCCCGTCGGCTTCTCGACCTCGCCGGACAGCACGCTGACCGCGCGCTGGGCCGCCTCGTGCTCGGCGGCGAACGCGCGCAGACTCTCGCCCCGGAGCAGCGGGGTGTCCCCGGTGACCACCAGCACGGTGCCGGTCGGGGTAGCCGCCTGGCAGGCGATCCGGACGGCGCCCGCCGTACCGTCCAGGACCTCCTGGACGGCCAGCACCGCGTCCGGGGCCAACGCCTGGATGTGCGGGCCGACCTGCTCTCGCTGGCTGCCCACGACCGCGACTACCCGCTCAGGCTCGACCGCACTCACCGCGGCCAGCACGTGGCCCACCATGCTGCGCCCCCCGACCTGGTGGAGCACCTTCATGGTCTTCGACTTCATCCGGGTGCCGCCCCCGGCGGCCAGCACGATGACGGTGATGGCTTGAGGCATGGCCTGCACACTATCCGGCGCGACGGGGCCGCGGCGCGTCTGCCCGACCAACGTGCTCCCCGGGTAGGAGTCGAACCTACGTCGCTAATCCTGATTCAAAGTCAGGCGGGCCCTACCGGCAGACCAACCGGGGAATGCTTCCGCACACGATAGTGCGGTCACTAGCGTAGGCAGGCATGGACCTTCCCGTGCTGCCGCCCGTTTCGCCGATGCTTGCCAAGGCGGTCAAGGCGATTCCCGATCCGGCCAAGCACGACGGGCTGTCCTTCGAGCCCAAGTGGGACGGTTTCTGAGTTTTTTGTACGTAATGCGTCTATGCTCAGTCTATGAGCGCTCAACGAGCCC
>JBBPYJ010000174.1:0-4807 GCA_038200025.1 Propionibacteriales bacterium
AGCAGCTGCTGCAGGTCGAACGCGGGTGGCGCGACATGAAGGGCGCCCTCGGCCTTCGCCCGGTCTTCCACTACCGCGAGGACCGGATCCGCGCCCACGTCCAACTGTGCTGGCTCGCCCTGCTACTCATCCGTGTGGTCGAGAACGCCACCACCGACGGCCAGGTCGCGCAACGCTCTGCGACAACCACCGCACAGAAGACCATCCTGGCCGCGCTCGAACTCGGTGAGCCGCCGCGGTTCTTCGACTTCACCATCCCCACCGACTGACCCGCCGCCTTCGGCGACGAGCCAGCAAAGCCCAACGAGGGCTTGTAGTAACACGACCCCATCACACTGATCCGGCTTTCCGCAGGTCAACGCCATCATCACGCCGCTCGTGTGCTCATCATCTGCGGAAGTCCGGACTGGGAACGAGTCGAGCACTCGCTCGAAGTTAGCCAGCATCAGGCTCCGAGGCCACATCCGCAGGCCCCCACCCCGCAGTTCGGCCCGCGTGGAGAGAGCGACCACGACCATCCAGTAGAGCGGGAACATCAAGACCGCGCAGAGGGCGATCGCGGCCACGATCCGCGCAGTCAGGCTTGCCCGCGATCGGGTGGTGGGTCGACGGCGACCGGGGGCGCTGACCTTCATCGGAGGCGCCGGCGTCACCGGATCGGCAAGGACTGCTGTGTTGTCACTCATCCTCGACTCCTCAGTCCACCGCGTTGCGGCTCTTGTTGACCCGCACCACAAGGTGACCAGGACTACCGAGACGAACGCCGCGGCGCCCCCGGACTCAATAGGCGCCACCGCACGGCGGGCCCGGTAGTTTCAGTCCATGCAGATCGAAGAGCTCGGCCACAGTGAGACTCCGATCGGTCTGATCAGTCTGCGGCGGCGCTACGACCGCACCGTCGGTCGCGATGTCTATGAGATCAAGATCGATGACGAGTTCTTGATGTCCAGCCTCTTCACCGTGGTCGAGCGCGAGCTGGCCCACCTCGCCCTGGCACGGGCCGAAGGTGAGCGACTGAACGTCGTGGTCGGCGGTCTGGGGTTGGGCTACACCGCGGTCGCCGCGCTCGAGGACTCGCGAATCACCCGGTTGTGCGTGGTCGACACTGTCGCCGCGGTGATCGACTGGCACGAGCGGGACCTGCTTCCCGACACCGTCGGGTTGGCCGCCGACCCGCGTTGCGAATTGGTCCAGGGCGACTTCTTCGCGATGGTCGCCGAGGGGGAGCTACCCGATCCGCCGTACGACGCGGTCCTGCTCGACGTCGACCACTCCCCCGAGAACCTGCTGCACCCCAACCACGGACCGTTCTATACCCCCGATGGGCTCCGCCGACTGGCCGAGATGATGAGCCCGGGTGCGGTGTTCGGACTGTGGTCCGATGACCCCCCGGAGCCGACCTTCGAGTCCGCCATGGCCCAGGTCTTCGACGAACCCGGCGCCCACGTGGTGACCTTCGCCAACCCCCTCACCGGGGGCGAGTCGGCCAGCACCGTCTACACCGGCATCCGCCCCACCTAAATCAAACTGACCGGGCGATCGTGTGCACATGAATCATGCCGACCGGGCACTCGACCCGGGTCCTGGTCGCCGTCTACCGATCTGAGCACCGGGGCTCAGCCAGGTTGAGTGCGCGAGCGCTGATCCGAGTCTTCGTCGGCCAATAGTTTTAGGCTATCGCCCCCGATCCGGCGATCCCAACCTGAAGGAAGTCAGATGAACGCTCGTCGACGTATCGTCGCCGCCCTCCCCACCCTGCTGGTGGCCAGCGCCCTCGCGCTCACCGTCGCTCCGGCCGATGCTGAGACGCACGTCACCCGCGACGCACACCAGGACGTCGTCACCGGTGCTGCGACCAACGACACCTTCACGACGCCGGTTCCGGACCGCCACGAGGCAGACCTGATCTCGATGCGGGTCAAGCACGGCGGTCGTCACATCAACGTCACCATGAAGTACGCCGAGCTCTCCCGGGTGCCCGGGGCCGCCACCGTGCACTTAATCTCCCTGAAGAGCGCTACCAGCGCGCGGGCTGATCTCGACGTGCTGGTCGTCAACGACAAGTGGAAGGGCGAGCAGGTGTGGCACCAGAACGGGTCCGACCGGCGGTGCGTTGCGTTGCGGACCAAGATCGACTACCGAGACAACACCGTGCGTGCGGCCATCCCCAATAAGTGCCTGGGCAACCCCGAGTGGCGGGTCGGTGGCGCCGCCGCTTCGCTGGCTGACGACACGACGTACGTCGACGACGTGTCCCGCGACGGTGCCGTCAAGGACGACCTGGCCTTCGGACCCAAGGTCCGGATCGGCTGAACTGCCCGACAGTGACCGGTCATTAGGTTCTGTGCGCGCAGGAATGCCCGGTCGGCAGGTTCTGTGCGCGCAGGAATGCCTGGTCAGAGACTTGGCTCCGGCGCTGGCACCTCGGTCGTCCAGCGGACCTGCCGCTCCTCGTCGGACTGCTCCCACCACGGCGTACCACGCTCGCCGAGCGCGACCTTAGCGGCCTGGACGCCGGCCCGGGTGGTGCTCTCGGCGTCGGTCCCCCGGGTCGTGCGGACCTGACGTCGCCAGGCCATCAGGATCCGGGTGAGCTCGGCTCGTCGGTCCTCGGGGATCGCCGGATCGGTCGCCCGCCAGCGACGGCCATCGACCACGATGTATCGCCCGTCGGGGGTGCGCTCCGGCGGTTCACCCATCGACTACCCGCACTCGGGTGATCCGGCTTCCCGACATTGCGGTGATCTCGATGCGCACAGACTCCACGGAGACCGCCTCACCGACGTCGGGGATATGACCGAGCCGAGCGATGATGAAGCCCGCGACGGTCTCGTACCCGCCGTCCTCCAACTGGATCCCCGTCACCTCCGCGAAGTCCTCGATCGTCATGCCACCCTCGAGCTGCGACAGGTCGGCGCTGACGCCAGGCTCCTCGTCGTCGTACTCATCGCGGATCTCGCCGACGATCTCCTCGACCAGATCCTCCAGCGTCACGATGCCGTCGGTGCCGCCGTACTCGTCGACCACCACCGCCAGGTGGGTTCCCTCCTCGCGCATCGTGGCGACCGATGGCAGCACCAGCTTGGTCGCGGGCAGCATCAGCACCGGCCGGCACACCTCGCCGACGGTGCGCTGGTCGGTGTCCGCAATGCCAAGGAGATCGCGCACGTGCAGGAAGCCGATCACGTCATCGAAGTCCTCGCCGGTCACCGGGTAGCGGGAGTACGGCAGATCGTGCACCAGACGTGCGGCTTCGGCCAGCGGCAGGCTGCCCTCGAGGAAGGCCACATCTCCGCGAGGCTGCATCACCTCTTTGACCTTCGTCTCCGAGGCGGCGAAGACATCGCTCAGAATTCGCCGCTCCTGCTCGTCGAGGTCCTCGTGGGTCGAGACCAGCTCGCGCAGTTCATCCTCGCTGAGCTGCTCGCTGGCGGCGTGCGGATCGCCCCCGAGCAACCGGACGACGGCGTTGCTGGAGACCGACAGCAGCCAGATCACCGGTCGCATCGCAATGGCGAACCGGTCCAGAACCGGTGCCACTACCAGCGAGATCCCGACCGACTTCTGCAAGGCCAATCGCTTGGGCGCCAGCTCGCCGAGCACCAGGGACAGGTAGGCGATCAGGAGCGTGAGTCCGATCAGCGCGGCCGTGTCGGCCGTGGACCTGCCCAGACCCAATCGCTGCAGGTACGGCGCGACATCCGGCGCCAGGGTCGACCCGCCGTAGGCAGCGGACAGGAAGCCGGCGACCGTGACGCCGATCTGCACCGCGGCCAGGAACCGGTTAGGGTCCCGGGCCACGGCCGCCACCCGGGCACCCCGGCCTCCCTGCTGTGCCATCGAGGACAGCTGGCTGTCGCGCAACGACACCAGCGCCAGCTCGGTGGCAGCGAAAACCCCGCCGACCAGGATGAACACCACGACCAGAGCCAGGTTGAGGAACGTCTGGGTGTCGATCACGAGTGACCTCCGCTGCTCGGATGCGGCGAGAAGGTCACTCGGTTGCGGTGGTCGGGCATGGTGACGAAGTTACCGCCGAGACCGGGTCGGGGATGAACTCAGAGCTTGCGGGGCCTCAGAAGTCGCGCAGCGCCCGGCTCTCGATGTCACGCAGGACCTCGTCCGCACTTGCGGGACTCACCTCGCCCCGTTGTCGGGCATCGAGCACCAGTGCACGTTCGACGGCGGTGGCCTGTCCCAGGAGCGTGCGCAGCTGCTCCCGGCCGGCACCGTCTCGGTCACCCTGCGCCCGCGCGTGGGTCATGGCCTCCTGCGCGGCGAGATACCCCTCGTACTGGAGCGTGGCCGCTCGCGAGGCGTCCTCGAACTCACCACTCGGGTCGCCTTTGCGCAGGTAGTCGAGCGCGGCCCGCGCGGCCCGCTGACGAAGCTCGGTGACCTCGACCGCATCGTCGTCGTCGCGACCGACCCCGAGCCGGCGCGTCAGTGGCGCCAGCGTGAGTCCTTGAAGGACCAACGTCGCTAGCACGACCGCCAGGGCAACCACGACGACCTGGTCGCGGTCTGAGAAGGGGCTGCCACCGTCGACGGCCTGGGGCAGCGCCAGCGTCGCCGCCACCGTGACCACACCGCGCATGCCCGCCCACGAGACGACGGCGGACTCGCGCCATCCCTGGGGTATCGGCTCGTCGCGGCGCTGAGAGCGTCGGCGTGCCAACGCAGCACCGACGAACACCCAGTCGGACCGGAGCGCGATCAGGGTGGCAATGACCTGCGCGGCCAGAACGACCGCCTGCTGGCTCACCGGGGTGCGTTCGATGACCTTGACCAGTTCATAACCCAGGAT
>JBBPYJ010000175.1:0-12144 GCA_038200025.1 Propionibacteriales bacterium
CAGCCAGGAGGCGGTCTGCTCGGGCGGCATCGCTGGCAGGACGATCATCGGTCTGCTGCCTTCCACTCCACCGCCAGTTCGTGCAGGAGTTCAGCTGCCCGGGCTTCCTCGCGCGGCCGTCGATGCTCGGCGAGATCGGCCGCGAACCGAAGGCGTGAGTCCGGGTATGGGTGCTGCGCCTCGGGGATGACGTGAAGGACGACGTTCGCCTCGCTCGCGGCTTCGACCAAGAGGTAGCCCCTAATGACTCCCGCAACCTCTGACTCGCCCAGGTAGCCCTCGACATCGGCCGAGGCAATGCCGCTCGCGCCCAGGTCGGCGAGTATGGCCCAGCGATCGTCGGCCCTGAGATCGGCGAGATCGGCCGGCGCCGCACGAAACAGTCGCCGCTGGGCCCGGTTGCGGAACACCGATCGAAGAGAAACCGCTACGTCGCCGACGGCGTCCTCACCGCCGGCGGGATTCACAGCAGGTTCCAGCAGGCGCTTCAGCTGCATCCGGGCACGCGCCCATGCTGCCGGCCCACTGGCGCGCATCCGGTCGCGATCGTTCTCCGAGACCGCGATGACTGCCCAAGCGGAGCGGGCCGAATGGGGGCGACCGGGCTTGCTGCGCTCCTGGATATGCAGGAGCGATCGCTCGTCGACCACCCACTGGGACCCGATCCGCTCTGCAATCAGCGAGCCGTCCGCGATGCGCTGGTGGATCCGGGGCACGCTGACGCCGAGCCGCTCTGCGGCTTGCGCGACGCTGACTGGTCCCATGAACACAATCCTAGAAGAGTTTCAAGGATTGTGAAACAGTGTGCTTGATCGGTCACAACCGAATGTCCTTGCTGGAGCTGAATTCAAGGGCATCGACGGGGCGAATGTAGCGGTCGAACAGAACTGAGAGATCCTTGTGCCTGGTCTGGGCGGCGATACGCGCGATCGGGACGCCGGCACGGTGGGCCGCGGTGGCGTGTCCAGCGCGGAGCGAGTGGCCCGTGATCCGTTCGGCGTTGGGGAGGCCGACTCCTTTCGCGCGTGCTTTGAGCAGCCGACCGAAGGTGTGGGGTGCGAGCCCGCGTTCCCCCGGCCGCGCCGCCGCGGAGCGGAACGAACACTGGCCCCGGTAGGAGCCAATGCTGGAGCGCGGCGATCGGATCGGTGTCTGGGTGCTTGCCGCCCGCGACGGCGACCTTGGCGCCGGCGGCGTTGCGGTCGGTCTTGGAGCGGCGGATCCGCAGAACGATGCCGTCAGGACGCGACTCGATGTCGTCCAAGGCGAGTGCGGCGAGTTCGCCGATGCGCAGCGTGCCGGCGTAGCCGACCAGGATGAAGGCGGCGTCGCGGGCGCCGCCGAATGTTGCCCTGTCGATGCCGGCCACGAGAGTGCGGATCTCGGCCACCGAGAGTGGGTGGGCTTGCCGAATGGGGCGCGACGCCGTAGGTGCGGCGGAGCCCGTCGCGGACCTGCCGGACGGCACGGTTCTCGTTGGGGTTGGGCAGGCCGTGGGCACTGTGGACGTAGTTGATAACGCTGATGCAGGGGCTGAGGCTGATCACGGCGAGGCCGTCGGCGACGCGCTGGGTCATGAAGGCGCACATCGCGGCAGGGTCAGCCGGGAGCGGTTCGAATCCGCGCTCGGCGCACCATGTGGCCCACTGCTCCCACGCGTACTGGTAGATCTTGTGAGTGCCGGGCGCACGGGCGGCCTCGGTAGCACGGGTGATCCGCTCGAGGTCCTGGTCGGTCAGACCCCGACGGGGCTGGAGGGGCGGCCCGGGCAGCCACGGGATCAGGGCAGCGAGGTCGGCTGCGTCCTCCTGATGTCTCGGGCGGGTTGCGGTGATGTCTGCGCGAAGGGCGTCGCTGCGTTCGTAGGCATTGCCGATTCATAGCCAGCCACTCCCCCGGTGTGCGGCCCGGGTCGGTTCAGCCCCGCCGCGCGCGACGAAACCGCTCGGCCTTCCGTGGGCCGGATCGGGTGTCAAACGCCACCGGTCGGCATACAGTGCGCCCATAGTGCGCCATTTGGCCGATTTTCGGAGATCGGCGCACTCAAACGGTTCTGCTCCGCCCCAGGTCAGAGCCGGTTTTCTCAAGCAGCGCGACGCATTCGACGTGGTGCGTCATCGGGAACAGATCGTAGGCACGCAGCCGGGTCAGCCGGTAACCCAGCTCGGCGAAGGTGCCGACGTCTCGCGCGAGTGCGGCCGGGTCGCAGGCGACGTACGCCGCGGCTCGCGGACGCAGAGCGACCACCTGCTCGACCACCTGACGCCGGGCTCCGTCTCGGGGTGGGTCGAGGACGACCAGATCGACGGGCCCGAAGTTGTCCCCGGATCCGTCGTGTAGCCCAGCCAGCACCCGGTCCACCGGTCCGTTGACGACCCGGACCCCCGGGCCGAGGTTCGTCCGGGCACGGGTGCAGGCCGTCCGGTCGCCCTCGACCGCCACCACTCGATCCGGGCCGACGATGTCGCTGAGGAACCCCGCGAACAGCCCGACCCCGGCATACAGATCCAGGGCCCGCTCGCCGGGCTGCGGGGTCAAGAAGTCCAGCACCGTCTCGACCAGCACGCGTGGCGCACCCGGATGCACCTGCCAGAACCCGTCGGTGGCGACGTCGTAGGACCGCTCACCCCGTTCGGACCCATCGATCCGCACGGTCTCGGTCGTGGTCCCCCCGAAGACCGGTTGCACCGCATCGGCCCGGGCGATCAGGCACTCGTCGATCGGCACGACTGCATGCGAGCGGTGCGCGCGCATCCCACGGTGACCGTCGGCGGTGGTGGCGTAGCGCACCCGGGTCCGCCAGGACAGTCCGTCATCGGCCTCAGACGACGGGTCGGGCCCGCCCATCTCGACCGATTCCTGAGTCTTGGGAACGGCCTCGACCACGAGCCCGGCCACCAGCGGGTCCCCGGGCGCCATCTTCGCCAGCCGGACCAGTTGCTCGCGAACCACCTGCGCCTTGAGCTCACGCTGGGCCGGCAGAGTTACATGCTGGAAGTCGCAGCCGCCACAGCCGCCGGGGCCGGCCACCGGACAGGGTGCGGCCACCCGATCGGGTGAGGCGCTCTGGATCTCGACCGCGTCGCCGCGCCAGAACCGGTCCCCGTCGGCACCCTCGATGATCTCCACGACCACGGTCTCACCAGGCAGGCAGTGTCGGGTGAACACCACTCGGGACGCAGGCTCCGGCAACCGGACGACACAGTGCCCGCCGTGGGCTACCGGTCCGACCACGGCGGTGAACCGCTCTCCTACTCGTGATCGACCGCGCTTGACGCGCGCCCGTGGTCGCCGGCTCACTCCTGCCGCGTCCTGGTGACCTGGGAGGACGACTCGGAGTCCGCCACCCGACCACGACGCAGGTCGCCGGGGTGAGCCCGCTTGTAGTCGCGGGCCCGCTTCTCCCGGGCGATCTTGGAAGACCGCAGCTGATAGGGGACCGAGATGACCATCACGCCGGGGGCGAACAGCAGGCGGGTCTTCAGCCGCAGCGCCGTCTGGTTGTGCAGCACCTGCTCCCACCAGCGGCCGACGACGTACTCGGGGATGTAGACCGCCACGACTCCGCGCGGGTTGGCCTGACGGATCTCCATCGCGTAGTCGACGATCGGCCGGATCACTTCGCGGTACGGCGAGTGCAGCACCTTCAGCGGCACGTCGATGCTGCGGTCGTCCCAGTCGAGCATCAGCTGGTCGGTGTCTCGCGCGTCGGCGCCGACGTAGACGCCCTCGAGCACATTGGGTCGGGCGGCCTTGGCGAAGGCCAGCGCCCGCAGGGTCGGCTTGTGCAGCTTCGACACCAGCACGATCGCATGCACCCGGGTCGGCAGCACCTTGTCGGACTCGTCGGCGGCCAGCTCCAGGGCGACGTTGTCGTAGTGCTTGCTGATGCCCTTCATCATCGCGAAGAACAGCACCATCGCCAGGATCGTGATCCAGGCACCTTCGAGGAACTTGGTGATCAGCACGATCACCAGGACCACCGCGGTCATCGCGAGGCCGAAGGTGTTGATCGCCCGGGACCGGATCATCCGACGCCGCGCGGCCGGGTCGTCGGTGAGGCGCAGATGCCTGGTCCAGTGCCGGATCATCCCGAGCTGGGACAGGTTGAAGGAGACGAAGACACCCACGATGTAGAGCTGGATCAGCCTGGTCGTCTCGGCCTGGAAGATCTGGATCAGGATGATCGACATCAGCGCCAGGAAGACGATGCCGTTGCTGAAGGCCAGGCGGTCCCCGCGCGACCCCAGGGAGCGTGGAGCCAGGCCGTCCTTGGCCAGGATCGACCCGAGCACCGGGAAGCCGTTGAAGGCGGTGTTGGCGGCCAGCACCAAGATGATGCCGGTGACCGTCACCACGAAGTAGAAGCCCGGCGGGAAGTCCTCGAACACGGCGCGAGCGATCTGGGAGATCACGGTGTGCTGGTCGTAGTTGGCCGGCAACATCTCCCCGGTCGCGAAGCGCAGCCGATCCAGCTCGTTCGGATCGACGTACCGCAGGCTCATCTGGTGGGCCAGCGTGATGACGCTGACGATCATCGTGACCGAGATCAGGCCCAGCATCAGCAGCGTGGTGGCCGCGTTGGTGCTCTTGGGGCGCTTGAAGGCCGGGACACCGTTGGAGATCGCCTCGACCCCGGTCAGTGCCGCGCAACCGGACGAGAAGGCCCTGGCCAGCAGCAGCACCAGGCCGATCGTGGTCAGGGGCTGGTCCCAGCCCGCCGCGGGCTCGATCATCTTGTCCGCGCTCTCGGCCAGCGGTAGATCGCCGGCCAGCATGCGGGCAAACCCGAACGCGCACATCCCCAGGATCGCGAACATGAAGGCGTAGGTCGGGACCGCGAAGAAGATGCCACTCTCCCGTACCCCGCGCAGGTTCATCGCCGCCAAGGCGATCACCATCAACGTGGCCACCAACGGTTCGTGGCCACTCAGCCCGGAGATCGCCGAGGCGGCGTACTGCGAGCCAGCCGAGATCGACACCGCCACCGTGAGCACGTAGTCGACCAGCAACGCCGAGCCGACCGTGATGCCCGCCGTCCGCCCCAGGTTGACGGTGGCGACCTCGTAGTCGCCCCCGCCGGACGGGTAGGCGTGCACGGTCTGGCGGTAGGAGGCGACCACGGTCAGCAGCACCACCGCGACCGCCAGCCCGATCTTCCAGGACCAGGCGTAGGCACTGATCCCGGCGACCGAGAGCATCAAGAAGACCTCGTCGGGGGCGTAGGCCACCGAGGAGAGAGCATCGCTGGCGAAGACCGGTAGGGCGATCCGCTTGGGCAGCAGCGTCTCACCCAGCTGCGAGCTGCGCAGCTTGCGTCCCAGAAGGATGCGCTTGGAGACGTCACCTACACCCACGTCGGCAGAGCGTAGACCTATCTGTGGCCGTTCACGCACAACACCGGTCCCATGGCCCGGCACGGCCCGCAGACCCGGGGCCAACCTGGAGTACCGTGCGTGCTGTGCATGTGGTGATCATGGGGTGCGGCCGGGTCGGCTCGACGCTGGCCAACAGCCTGGAAGAGCGCAACCACACGGTGGCGGTGATCGACACCGAGCCGGGCTCGTTCCGGCGCCTAGGCCCGGACTTCAACGGCGACCAGATCACCGGCTACGGCTTCGACCAGGCCGTCTTGGAGAAGGCCGGCATCCGTCGGGCCGATGCCTTCGCGGCGGTGTCCAGTGGTGACAACTCCAACATCATCGCGGCTCGGGTGGCCCGGGAGACGTTCGGCATCAGCCAGGTCGTGGCCCGGATCTACGACCCCGGGCGAGCCGAGGTCTACCAGCGACTGGGGATCACCACGGTCGGGACCGTGAAGTGGACCGCCAACCAGGTGCTGCGCCGGATCCTCCCGGCCGGGGCGGAGCCGGACTTCCGCGATCCGTCGGGCACCATCCGGGTCGACCACATCACCGTGCCGGAAGCCTGGGTAGGTCAGCGCACGATCCACTTCCAGGAGCAGGCCGGCTGTCGGATCGCCTGGATCGACCGGCTCGGGGAGGGCACGCTGCCGCATCGCGAGTCGGTGCTGCAGGAAGGCGACATGGTGCACCTGGTGATGCGTGAGGAGAGTGCCGCCACCGTTTATGAGGTCCTCGAACGCGGTCCGGAGGAGAGCTGATGAGAGTCGCGATCGCCGGGGCCGGGGCCGTGGGCCGCTCGGTTGCCCGAGAGTTGATCGGCAACGGACACACGGTGCTGCTGATCGACAAGGAGCCCGGCTCCATCAAGCAGCAACGGGTCCCCGACGCCGAGTGGCTGCTGGCCGACTCGTGCGAGTTGTCCTCACTGGCCGAGGCCCGGCTGGATCTGTGCGACGTGGTGATCGCCGCCACCGGTGACGACAAGGTCAACCTGGTCACGTCCCTGCTGGCCAAGACCGAGTTCGGGGTGCCGCGCACGGTGGCCCGCGTGAACCACCCCAACAACGAGTGGTTGTTCACCGAGGCCTGGGGCGTCGACGTCAACGTCTCCACCCCGCGAATCATGAGCGCGCTGGTCGAGGAGGCGGTCGCCGTCGGCGACCTGGTCCGGCTGTTCACCTTCCGCCAGGGCAACGCCAACCTGGTCGAGATGACGCTGCCCGACGATTCGCCGTACGTCGGGAAGCCGGCCGGTCTGATCCCGTTCCCGGAGAACTGTGCGCTGGTGACCATCCTGCGTGACGGCCAGGTCTACGTGCCCAGCGCCGAGCAGCCGGTCGAGGCCGGGGACGAGTTGCTGTTCGTCACCCCCTCAGAGGTCGAGGAGGAGTTAGAGCGACTCCTGGCTCCGGGCGCCCACGGCGGCTGAGGACCGATCAGTCAGCTGGTGGCAGCACAAGCCGGCGCCGGGCGGATAGGCGTGTGGTTGCGCCCCAGCAACCACACCATCGAGCCGAGCGCCGCAATCTGCACCGGCCAACCCAGGACGATCTTCAGCACACCCAGCACCGCGACCGCTGCGGTGGGATCCATGGCCGAGGAGTGGCCGGCCAGCCAGATCGGTGCCTGAACGGCAACCCGAAACAGGCACGGCACCGCGAGCAGCCAGGTCAGCCGCGCGCACAGCTTGACCACCTGCTTGTCGTCATGCCAAGCGGTGGCGTCACCGGTGACGCTGCCCACCATGAACCCGACCCACGGCCAGCCGATCAGGCAGGTGGGCGCCAGCAGCACCGCGTAACCGCCGTTGTAGAGGATCCCGGGCAGGAAGTACGCCAGCGCCTGCTCCTCCTCGCTGGCCCCCGAGCGCGCGGACATTGCCACGAAGAAGTAGCCGATCCCGATCCCGAACAACGCATTGACCACGAACTGCACGGTGCTGCGCTGGATCAACCGCACCGCCAACAGCACCAGCGCGGCGCTGACCGAGACGATCAGGGCGATTCGCAGCTCCTTGGTCAGCAACCAGGTGACGGTGAACAGCAGCGTCGGCACGGCGGCCTCGACCATCCCGCGCCGCCCACCCAGTGCCTTGGTGAGCTGGGCACGGACCAGCGCCTCCACCGACTCGGGCACTTGGGCGGGATGCTCAGCGCTCACGGCAGCAGCTCGTATCGAGGGTTGAACATGACCCGCTGCTTGTCCTGCCGGCCGATCCGGCCGCCGACCCGCAGCGACCTACCCGGACCGATGCCGCCGATCCGCCGACGACCCAACCAGACCACGGTGATCGCACCCGAGCCGTCGTACAACTCGGCCTCCAGAGCCGGCACGCCACCGCGCGGGCGCAGGGTGACCGTGCGCAGGGTGCCTTCCAACTGCACCATCTCACGGTCGGTGGCCTCGGCGATCGACACCGTGCCGACCTTCGAGGTGTACTGCTGGCGCAGCGCCCGGTCGTGTTGATCGGAATTGTTGGCCCAGCGGCTGATGCTGCGGCGCAGTCGGCTCTTCTCGGCCATCGGTCAGTCGAGACGTCGGGCTTGGTCGGGCAGGGCCACCGGCAGTACGTCGCCCGGTGGCATCGCGCCAGTTCCGCGACGGACCACGACGAGGGCCAACATGTCCTCCCAGCTCTTGCCCGCCTGCGCCGAGCGGGCCGGCGCGCCGAGCAGGGTGGCGCGCAGGAACCAGCGCGGACCGTTGACGCCGATGATCCGCTGGGGCTGGACCTGCGAGGTTCCGTCGGGCAGTTGCACCGGGCGCTCGCACAGCAGCTCGGTGCCGAAGCGGCCCTCGCGTTCAGCGGTCTTGCCACCACGACCCACGACGTCGGCAACGACCTGCGGTCGCACCTGCGCCCACAGGTCGGCGTTGCGGGCCGCGGCGAACGCGCGCAGCTCCAAGGCGCCATCGGGGCCGGCGATCAGCACCGACTGGATCTCCTTGGTCTTCTCATCGACCTGCAGCCTCACCTCGCGGCCATCAGTCGGGATCAGCAGCAGCGAGCCGAGGTCGATCCTGGTGGGTCCGTCCAGGTCGTCCAGGTCGACGTCGGCCACGTCGTAGGGACCGGCTGCCTGGGGATCGGGGGCCGAGTCAGTGCTGTCGGGGGTCCCGGTGCTGGGGGCCCCGACCGGCTCGGCGGACGCTGAGGTCTTGCGGCGGAACTTCACGCGGGGCTCTCCTTGATCGGTGCAGCGGGGGCGGTCGTCTGGCCGAATCCCCCAGTAGAACCGTAACCCCCCTCGCCACGCTCGCTGCTCGGCAGGCTGGAGACCTCGACGAACCTGGCCCGTTCGAAGCGTTGGATCACCAGCTGTGCGATCCGGTCCCCGCGACGCAGCTGGACGCACTCTCCCGGGTCGTGGTTGATCAGCAGCACCTTGACCTCCCCGCGGTAGCCGGCGTCGACGGTCCCGGGGGTGTTGACGATCGAGACCCCGTGCCGAGCGGCGAGACCGGAGCGAGGGTGGACGAACCCGACGTACCCATCGGGCAGCGCGATCGAGATCCCGGTCGGCACCATCGCCCGCTCGCCGGGCTGGAGGGTCAGGTCGACCGTGGTCACCAGGTCGGCCCCGGCGTCGCCGGGATGGGCGTAGGCCGGGATCGGGAGTTCAGGATCCAGTCGCACCAGGTGTACCCGGAGCCCGTCACCCGGGCGCCCGCTCGTCCCTGGCTCGACTCCGTCGCTCACGGGACGTGAGACTACCGGTCGAACAGCGGCTCCGCGGCGAGTTTATGCTCGGGATGTGGAGTACGACGAGCAACTCACGGTCCCCCTGCGCTGGTGGGTGCTGGGGGCATTGTTGGTGGCCGTGGTGTGGCTGACCATCGGGGTGGCGGTGCCCGGGACCCTGCCCTGGTTGGTGACCGCGGTCGTCGCAGTGGGCGTGAGTTCGGCGCTGTGGACTTACGGGGGCGCGCGCGTGCAGCTCCACGGCTCGGTGCTGCGCGCCGGTCGCGCCCGGATCGAAAGTCGCTACCTGGGCGAGGCCGTCGCCCTGGACGCCGCGGCCTCGACCCGGCTCGCTGGCCGCGACGCCGATGCCCGGGCCTTCTTGGTGCTGCGCCCCTACCTGCACCGATCGGTGCGGGTGGAGATCACCGACCCGCAGGACCCGGCGCCGTACTGGCAGATCGGCACCCGGCATCCGGACCGGTTGGCCTCCGCCCTCACTGCCGCGCGAACCTCTAGGTAGGGTGAGGACCATGGCATCAGGATCAAAGGTCTGGTCGATCTTCTCGCTCGTGTCGGCTCTCGGCGCGTCGGTGATCGCCAAGAAGGCACTCACCACCGGCTGGCAGACCGCGACCGGCAAGCAGCCGCCCGCGAACCCCGCCGACCCCGACGTGGACATGCGCGAGGCGGTGGCCTGGGCCGTGTTGTCGGGCACGCTGATCGCGCTCGCTCGGATGCTGGCGACTCGACGGGCCGCCAACTACTATGTCAGGTCCACCGGGAAGCTTCCCCCGGACCTGAAGAAGACTGTTTGATCTCAGCAGAAAGTCCGGCGGACCCCTGCTGACCCAGCGTCAGTCGGGGCCAACTGCGCAGGCAGGAGGTCACGCGCAGTCGCGGCAGGTCATCGTCTTCTCGTCGGCCAGCTGGCTGCGGTGGTGGACCAGGAAGCAGCTCATGCAGGTGAACTCGTCCTGCTGCTTGGGCTTGACCTCGACGGCCAGCTCCTCGTGCGACAGGTCGGCACCGGGCAGCTCGAAGGCTTCGGCGGCTTCGGCCTCGTCCTCGTCGACCTTGCCCGAGTTCTTGTCATGCCGACGCGCCTTGAGCTCCTCGATGCTCTCTTCGCTCTGGTCCTCTTCGGTCTTGCGCGGTGCGTCGTAGTCGGTCGCCATGTCCTTCTCCCTCTTCCCCCTACCGGTGAGCGTGCTGGTCGGTAAGCCGTCTTCCGTCGTGCTGGCCAGGCGGGGCGAATTGTGCACTATCGCCTCGGTGCTCGACACGGCGGTACGCCGACATCTCCCCGAACGCCGGTGACCCAGAGGCTATTCCCTCGGATCGACGTGTCGATCCGCGCCCCGATCTACGGCCTTCGGCTCCGCCCGGATCACCGGTGATCGGCTAGGAAGCCGACCTCGCCGACCAGGGCCAGGAACTCCTCGAATCCCTCGGCAGGAGCCGCCACCATCGCGTCGGTGCCACCGACCCCAGGCAGCATCCGGGTCCGGCCACCGGCCTCACGCAGCACCAAACCGGCTGCGGCGTAGTCCCACAGGTGGCCACCCTCCTCGACGTAGGCGTCGGCCTGGCCGCAGGCCACCGTGCACAGGTCCAACGCCGCCGAGCCGAACCGGCGCAGGTCGCGCACCTTCGGCAGCAGCTGGGCCACTGCCTGGCCCTGTAGAGCCCGGATCCGGGCCTCGTATGAGAAGCCGGTCAGCACCAGTCGCTGGTCGATGGGGACGGTGTCCCGCACCCGGATCGGTTCGTCGTTGCGGGTTGCCCCACCACCGAGAGCGGCGCAGAACTCGAGTCCGCTGGCCGGGTTGACCACCGCGCCGGCCACCACCTCGCCGTCCAGCTCGGCGGCCACCGAGACGGCGTACTGGGCGATGCCGTAGAGGAAGTTCACGGTCCCGTCGATCGGATCGACGATCCACCGGACCCCGGAGGTGCCCGCGACGTCGGCACCCTCCTCCCCGAGGAAGCCATCGTCGGGACGGGCGGCCTTCAGCAACCACGCCAGCAGGCGCTCGCTGGCCTGGTCGGCCTCGGTGACCACGTCGACCGGGCTCGACTTGGTCAGCGCCACCTCCACCGGCTCGGCGCGCCGCTCACGCACCAGGTCGGCGGCCTCGCGGGCGACCCGCAGCGCCAGCTCGGCGAGCTCGGCGATCAGCGCTCTGTTCGCCGCGGCGGGGTCCGACGTGCTCACTGGGACGCTCCGCCGAGCGCAGGGACCTCGCCGCGCGGGTTGGAGCAGCAACCCACCGGGCACCGATCCGCGCTCGGCGGCAACGCGCCCACCTTGGCCCGCTGCGGCTGCTCGCCGCGCTCGGCGGCAGCCCGCTCGACCACCAGGTCCCGCACCACGGCGACGAAGCGCGGGTCGAGACCGGCGGTGGCCGCCCGGGCAGCCGGCAGCGACAGGCTCCGCGCGGTGGCCAGCGCCTCGGTGTCCAGGTCCCAGATCACCTCCATGTGGTCAGAGACGAAGCCGATCGGGATGATCACCACCCCGCTCGATCCGGCCTTGGCCAATGCCTCGAGGTGGTCGTTGATGTCCGGCTCGAGCCACGGCACCGACGGCGGACCTGACCGTGAGCAGAAGGCCAGGTGCTGGGCGTGCCGCCGACCGGTCTCCTGGCGGACCCGGTCGGTGATCTCGGTGGCCACACTGTGGTGCTGGGCTACGTAGGCGCCGCCCAGAGGGCCGCTGCGGTCGTTCATCGTGTCGGGCACCGAATGGGTGACGAACACCAGCTCGGCACTCTCTCGCGCGTGATCGGGGAGCTCGGCCAGGGCGGTCAGGGTCGAGTCCACGTAGGACTCCACGAAGCCGGGGTGGTGGTAGTAGGCCCGCAACCGGTCCAGACGCGGGGCACCCTCGACGGCCGCGGTGGCCGCCGCCAGGTCCTCGCGATACTGCCGGCAGCCGGAGTAGGAGGAGTAGGCCGAGGTCATGAAGCAGATCGCCCGGGTAATCCCGTCGCCGCGCATCTGGATCAGTGCATCGGTCAGGTAGGGATCCCAGTTGCGGTTCCCCCAGTAGACCGGGAGGTCGATGCCGGCGCGGGACAGATCATCCTCCAG
>JBBPYJ010000176.1:0-10780 GCA_038200025.1 Propionibacteriales bacterium
AACCGGATCGCGGCTAGCGGCTCCATCCGCGTCCTCGAGGCACCCAAGTGGCGGCTGAAGGCCATTCAGCGCCGGTTGCTCGACGAGGTGGTGGCGCTGGTCAGGCCCCACGATGCGGCTCGCGGCTTCCGACCGGGTGGCTCGGTTCAGTCGTACGCCGCGCCGCACGCCGGTCGGCCGATCGTGATCCGCCTGGACCTCGAGTCCTTCTTCGCCAGCGTCACCGTGTCTCGCGTCTACGGCATCTGGCGGACGGCCGGCTATCCCGAGCCCGTGGCGCACTGCCTTTCCGGGCTGATGACGAGCGTCCTGCCGCTAGCAGTCTGGAGTTCGTTGCCGCGTCCCACCGACGTGGCACTCCACGACGCGTACTGGCGCCTGGGCCGCCGGCTCGCTGCCCCGCATCTGCCCCAGGGCGCACCCACCTCACCGGCGCTGGCCAACCTGGCGGCGTACCGACTCGACCTGCGCCTCACCGCGCTCGCGGCCTCGTGGGGTGGGCGCTACACCCGGTACGCCGATGACCTCGCGTTCTCCGGTGGCCGCGGCTGGGGGACGGGGACGTCCAGACTCCTCGACGCGTTCGAGAAAATCGTGCGGGACGAGGGCTTCCGGCTCAACCAGCGCAAGACCGGGGTGATGCCTCGTGCGGAACGCCAGACACCGGGAGGTCTCGTCGTCAACCAACAGCCCCGTGCTCTCGTCGTGAGGTCGACCTACTCCGCGCAACTCTCCACAACTGCCGACGCCATGGGCCGCGTAGCCAGAACCGAGCCGAGCATCCCGCGTTCAGCGACCACCTGCGCGGCCGGATCTCCTGGGTTGCTCAGCACGACCCCTCCCGCGGCGCCCGTCTGCTGGCCGAGTACGACGCCATCGACTGGGCGCGCTGACCTGTCAGCGCGCCGTTCTGCGGAGCGCCCAAGGGCTCAGCTCCCTCCAGCGCCACCACTTGGTTCGACTCGGAGCCGCCCGTCGACCCCCCAGGAGACCGGCATCGGATCGGTGATCTCGCCGATGAATCCGTGCGGGGTGTGGTTGCGGAAGGCGAGCAGCATCCAGTCGCCGCGCCGATCCTGGATCAACCGCCCGACGTACAAGGACTCGTCGTGGAGCAGGTAGGCGCTGGAGAGGTCGTAGGGGCCGGTCACCCGATCGATGTTGACCGCCCAGATGCCGCCAACGCCCTCGCCGCCCTCCCCGACGCCCTCGCCGTCGCGCGCACGACGAGCCGGCGAAAGCTCGGCGCCCTGGCAGGAGAAGACCAGTACCGAGCGCCCCTCGATCGTCGCGACCTGGAGCACCTCGAGCTGGCCGAAGCCGGCGCCAGGCAGACTTAGCGGCGGCCCCACGGTCCAGCTGGTCAGGTCATCGGAGCGGGCGTGACCCACCACGCCGCGCTCGTCAGGGTCGCCGACGTTGGCGCGGGCAGTGATCAGCATGTGCCACCTCGCTCCACCCGGGTCGGCGAAGACCCACGGGTCCCGCCAGTGCTGGTCGGCCCATCGGTCCTGCGTCAACAGCTCGTACCACTCGGGGTCCGGCTCGACGACGGGGGAATGGCAGGCCCGGGTCCAGATGTAGAGGTCGGCCGAAGTCGCGGCCCCGATGCGTTGGACGATGCCGCCGCCGGTCCGGTCGACCGCTGAGTAGAAGAGCCGCCAGGTCCCGTCCGGCGCCCGCAGGACCGATCCGGTCCAGATCGCGAGGTCGTCGAACGCCGGGCCATCGGAGGGCACCAGGGCATCGGCCACCTCGGTCCAGTGGGTCAGATCGGTCGACGTGGCGTGCCCGACGGTTGCTCGCCAGTGCCGGCGTTCCGGGTCGTGCAGGGCGCGGGATGCCTTGAGGAAGAACAGGTGGAAGAGGTCGCCGTCGTCGGCGAACCAGAAGTCCCAGACCCAGGAAGCGGGGAGTCGAAACACAGTGGCCTTTCGGGAACCGGCCGCGCGGGCCGCGAGTTGTCCAGCCAAGCCTAGAGCTCTGAGTTCCGATGGCTCGCGACTTGGTGCTGGGGGCTCAGCGTTCGACGATCCCTGTCGGCAGCGGCGGCTCCCAGGGGGTCACCAGCACGTCGGAGCTCCCTGGCGATTCGAGGTCGTCGGGCCAGGTGGCCGTGCCGACGTACGTCGCTGCGTCCAGGACGACCTCGAGCTGGTAGGTGAAGGGCGCCTCGCCGTCGAGGTCACGCTCATCGGCGGCGGTGCGGTTGCCAAACGTGACGAGTCCATCAACGGGGCATTGCTCCTCGTCGCGCTTCATCGTGAAGGACTGGGTTTGGCCGTCTCGAGCCGTCACGGTGAGTGTGGCGGCCGCTGCCGACGGCTCCGGGAAGAGACCCTCCAGAGAGACGGTCGGGCCGTAGGCCCCTTGTCTGACTCCCTCCGACGGCGGGTTCTGGAACCCGACGAGTGCCCGGGCGGGCGGCACCACGTCGCTGTCTGTGCTCGTCGCCCAACGGAAGGTGGTGATGAGGTCATTGCCAACCTCGGTGCGCGAGTGGCCGGACACGTCGACGTCCCACACTCCAGCGGGCCCCAGCGCGGGGATGACGTAGCGATCGGCCTCGTGTTCGACCGGGGTGCGTAGGCGGGCGCGACACGCAGACACCTTGGTCTTGACGACCGGCCGGAACTCAGCAACGAACTGCCAGTCCTCCTCGGGAGAGGTGAAGGAGGCTGACCCGTCGGTGTCGAGTCGTGGCGGCGACCAGGGTGGTCCTCCGTCGCCGCAGGAGGCCAGGGTCCGCCCGCCCGCCTGCCTGGAGTAGCAGTACGACCAAGCGGGAAGCTCGACACCTCCGGAGGGGGTGCGTAGCACCAAAGCGGGCGGTCGGTCGGTCGGCTGCTCACCGCCCTGTGCCCCGGGGAGATGTTCCGGTCGCGCTGCGCGTCCGGCGCCGCCGCACGCGCCCACGGTCGCCGCGACAAGGAGGAGCGCCAGCACGAGTCGAACTCTCACGGTGATCGGACGCGACGCCCGGGCGCGAGGTTCCGCCCCCCTCCCAGCCACGCTCAGGTGGCGAGCACCCGGTCGACCGGTCAGCTCGCGGAGGACCTCGCCGCTGATTGCAGTGGCCTATGCTTTGATCGGTGACCTCGCCTACACCGCACGATCGGCGTGATAAATCGCAAGGTCACATCTTGATCGGTGGTCCCGGCAGGTCCGGAACGACCCTGCTGGTGCAGTATTTCACAGCGCTCGGCTTCGACACCGGCTATGACCTCGACGAGGCCATGACCAGGCCCGACCCAGTTTCGCACGGCGGCTTGGAGCACTCAGTGGGACGCTTCCTGGATCAGGGTCGGGAGATGCCGTACGTGGCCAAGTCGCCGTTCTTCGGTCGCAAGTTGGACAAGCACATCGCTGAGGGCGTACTTCGCCTTCGGTGGTGCATCATGCCCATGCGGGACCTGAGCGACGCAGCGCGGAGCCGGCTACTCGCATCCCAGCGCGCGGAGTCATCCGGCGGTGATTTCGATAGCCAGCCGGGAGGGATGCAAGCCGGGCTCAGGGATCCGCGTCGCCAAGAGCGGCGATCGGCCGTCCGGTTCTATCAGTTGATGCATGTCCTGGCTCGCCATGGTGTGAGCACGCTGCCGTTGCCTTTCCCAGAATTCGCCTCTGACCCCAAGGTGCTCTATGACCGCCTTGCGCCACTGCTCGAGGCCCATAGCGTCTCGCGCGGGGAGTCGGCTGAGGCGCTGGAGAAGGTCGTCGACCTCGCGCTGGTTCATAAGTTCAACTAGCCGAAGCTGCTGGCCGCGACGATCGAGTCGAGGTCTATGCGCGCCACGCTGATGCCATCCGCGAAAGTTGCGCCGGCGACCGCAGTCGTGAGCCACTTGCGGAATGACCAGGGCCTCGCAAAGCGCGATCGCATCTTCGCTGACCTCGTGGCCCGCCCGCGCCCTCGGCCGCCCGAGCCCGGCGGCGTACCCGGTCCCAGCAGCCTCGGCCGCCCCGGCGCCGGTCGGACCGCCGCCGATATCGTTGCGTGCAGGCGAGTTGCGAGCCGTC
Organism: Propionibacteriales bacterium; assembly: GCA_038200025.1. Taxonomy (GTDB): domain Bacteria; phylum Actinomycetota; class Actinomycetes; order Propionibacteriales; family Nocardioidaceae; genus Nocardioides. Next base: position 4,021 of record JBBPYJ010000176.1, read on the forward strand.
CTCCAGGTCGCGCGCCTGCTCCGCTCGGCTCCCTGGCTCGTGCGGGCTCCCCGCGGGCACGGCCAACTGGTGATCGACCTGCCCGGCTGGCAGGCGGGCGAGAAGAGCAACGTGGTGATGCGGACCTGGCTGCGGACCCTCGGCTACGACGCGCGCCCCTGGGGGCTGGGGACCAACACCGGCAATCCCGAGCGCGACTCGAAGATCCTGGTCGAGCGACTGTCGGCATCGGCGGGGCCGGTGGCGTTGCTCGGCTGGAGTCTCGGCGGCACCGTGGCCCGCGAGGTCGCGCGCACCATCCCCGATGTGATCAGCACGGTGGTGACCTACGGCAGCCCGGTGATCGGTGGCCCGACCTACACGCTGGGCGCCACGACGTACGGCGCCCAGGAGTGCGCGCGCATCGAACGCCTCGCCAAGCAACTGGATCGCGCCAAGCCGATCCAGGTCCCGATCACCGCCATCTTCACCCGTTCCGACGGGATAGTCGACTGGCGTGCCTGCCTGGACACCACCTCCCGCGATGTCAACCATGTGGAGGTGCGCTCCACCCACCTGGGTCTGGGGCTCGACCCGGACGTGTGGTGGGCGGTCGCCGCCGCGCTTGCCGCTGCCGGTTGATCGGCCAGGCCTGCCGGCTCGTCAGACCGAGAGGTAGCCGAGCTCGTGGAGGCGCAGGATCTCGGCGCGCAGCTCGGGGTGGGTGGCGTGGTCCGCGGCGCGACCACCGGTGACGTAGGGGTGCTCAGCACCACCGGTCTCAGGGTCCGTCCCGGGGTCGGAGCCGGCATCGAAGACCACGGTCAGCCGATTGGTGATCTCGGCGTTGATCAACGAGCCGAGCAGCGCCACGGGGTCCGCGCGGTCCTCCAGCGACAACACCCTGGTCTCCTTCGGGATCCGTTGCACCTGCGACCCTGGGGCTCCGGCGGTGATCAGCTGTTCGACCACGAAGGACTCCGAGGTCTTATGAGCCGCGACCTCCGCGGCGGCCAGCCCGCCCTGGGCCGAACCGACCAGCATCACCCTGGCGGCACCGTTGGACCCGGCAGCCCCGTTGGTGCCGGCCGCACCGTTGGCACCGACAGCGGTGGCGACCGCCTCCTCGAGCGCGGCCACGACCTGGCGGGTGTACGCCGAGTGGTCGCCGCCGACCAGACGGACCCCGGTGCGAGCTCCGCTGGGTCCGGGCAGGTAGGCGATGAACCTGTCCGTGGCGACCTGGTTGACCGTGATGGCGGCCTGCGCGCTGCTGAGCACCATCATCAGCTCTTCGACGCTGCGCGGTGCGGGTTCGATGCCGGCCGCGGCAGCAGCGTCGTCCAGGGCGGCTGAGGCGGCCTCGGGTGCGATGGTCAGCCCACCGGCGACATCACGCAACGCGGCCCCCATGTCGGCGGCCATCGCGGTGATGCCGGCAGCCTTCAGGCCCCCGCGACTCGCACTGGGACCGGCGGCGCCCGATAGCGCGCCCGCGGTCAGGATCGATCGCATCTGCAGGCTGTCGAGGAGGCCGCCGCCGCCGCTGGAGACGTGGTCGAGCAGCTCGGGGTTCTTCTCGGCGAGCTCGTTGATGTAGTCGGCGACGCCGTCGCGGTCCAACACGTCGGTCTCGATCAGCCCGGCCGAGACGATGGCACCGCCGAGTGCAACCTCGGGCGCCAGGTAGCCGATCGCCCGCCCGGCGATCGAGCCTAGCGCCTTGTAGGCGGCCTCCTGCAGGTCGTCGATCCAACGGTAGGTCAGCACCGTCGCGCGCACCATCAAGGCATCGACGTCCAACTCGATCGACCCGGCGAGCAGTCCGCGCCTGCCGCTCGTGGCGTGCCGGACATCCTGCTCGAGCTGGGTGAAGGTCTTGGGAGCCAACTCGGCGGAGGTTGCGACGTCCTCGTCGCGCAGCACGGCGTCACCCAGCCCTGAGCGGCCGCGCATCTCCTCGCCACTGGCGTCGAAGAGGTCGGCCAGGTTCATCAGCCGTTCATACTTGTCGGCCTGCGCTGATCTTTCAACCGGTCGGTTGGTCTGCTGCTCGTCCGTCATCGCATGACCTCCGCAAGGACCGGGGCCAGCTCGTTGGCCAGGTCGACTGGCTCGACCCGGCGGATCTGGACGCGTGGCTCGTCGTGGGCGTGACTGGGTCGCAGCGCCCGCCAGCCGTCGGCGACCAGCACCCACGACACCACGCCCACCACGGCGCCCTCGCCGGCGGTGACATCGGCGACCAGGACCCGCATCCGGCCGCGCGCCTCGTCGTACAACGAGGTGAGCAGGCTCTGCACCTCGCCCTCACGGATGGCCCGGCCCGCTCCGTCGAGCACCCGACCGTCGTAGGACCTGATCAGCACCGGCAGCAGCTCGGTACGCCCGGCGCGCAGGGCCTCCGCAGCCACGCTGGCCAGGTCGAAGGGCAGATCTGCCTCACCCGGGACCGCCGTCGCGGCGATCTCGCCCCGGCCGTCGACACTCAGCGCGACATCCTCGGGCACGACCGCGGCTCGGCTCAGCTCGGTCGGCCACTGCTGGGTGTCGAACCATCCCAGCTCGAAGACGATGCCGTCGACGGTGCCCAGCGTCGCGACCGCGCCACCGGCTTCACGATGCCAGGCTTTGGCCTGCACCTCACCGACGCGGACGTCGAGGTCCACTGCCACCGCCGGGGTCGCCAGCAGCCCCACGGCCCCGGCCGCCCCGGAGTCCAGGACCCCGTCCACCAACAGGCCGCGACGGGTCAGCGACTCCATCGGGTCGTACAGGGAGGAGATCGCCGCGAGGTACGACGCGTCGTCGGCCGATCCACGCGTCTGGCCCATCCGCCCCTCCAGCGACCCGGCCTGGGGTTCGGTCACATCGAAGGGCAGGGGCGCGTTGCCCGCCAGCTCGGCGACAAGTTGCAGCTCCGGCAGGGTCAGCGCGACCCGTCGGGGGAGCCCGCCGAGGAGACTGTCGGGAGTCTCGGTGGGGGTAGTCAGGTCGATGGTGGCCATCAACGGTCCTCAGAGTCCGGGGAGATTCACGGTGAGCCAGTCCTTGTGACCGGCTGCGGGGGCGGTGAACGACGTCAGGGTCTGGTCGGCGTCGGTCGGGGTGATGCGGATGCCGTCGGGGTCCCCCAGCTGCTCGCGCTGCTCGAGTCGGGCGAGACGGGTTCGGGCGTCGGCGATCAGGGAGCCGGCTCGGTGCTCGACGTCGTTGATCGCGTCTTTGAGGCGATCCACCTCGCCCAGATGGGCGACCAGGGAGTCCGCGGCCGTCTCGTGGGCGGCCGCGGCCTCACGCAGGTGCGTGGCCCGCTCGTGGATGCGCGCGCGCATCGCATTCGCCGCGCGGCCGGTCCAGGCGATCGAATCGGCCTGAGCGACGAGGGAGTCGGCCACCATCGCGATGTCGACCGCCTGGTCGCGCAGTTGCGTCGCGCGTCTGCGCATCACTGCGGTGTCGCCGTACATCGATCACTTCCTTGCGTCCTGCAACATGCATACCCGGATATCGGTGAGCCTAAACCGAATTCGCGAATCGGGTGTGAGCGCCACGTCCAACTCCGACGATGTGCGCGGCTGTGGCCGTCCAGCGGCGAGGTCGCGGATACGATCAGAACTCCAGCAGACCCGGCGACAGGTGGCTTCGTGAGCTTCGACGTTCACCAGCTCGACGAGTTCGTACTGATCGGCGCCGCGGTGACCCTGCTGGCGATCCTAGCGGTGCGGCTCTCCTCGCGCGCCGGTCTGCCCAGCCTGCTGCTCTACCTGCTGATGGGCGTCGCGCTCGGTCAGTCCGGTGTCGGCATCGTCTTCCAGAACGCCGAGATGGCCCATGCGCTGGGCTTCTTGGCGTTGGCGCTGATCTTGACCGAGGGTGGGTTGACGACGACGTGGGCCGACGTCCGACCGTCGATGCGGCTGGGAGCCTCATTGGCGACCATCGGGGTCGCGGTCTCGGTCACTGTGGTTGCCGTCGCCAGCCACTACCTGCTGGGGCTCTCGTGGGAGATCGCCATCCTGCTGGGGGCGGTCACCTCGCCGACCGATGCGGCGGCGGTCTTCTCGGTGCTGCGCGTGGTGCCGTTGCCGAAGCGGCTGATCGGCTCGTTGGAGGCCGAGTCCGGCTTCAACGACGCTCCCACAGTGGTGCTGGTCACCTTGATCTCCTCCGGCGCGCTGCAGGAGTCCAGCGTGCTGGAGATGGTCGGCGTGGTCGGCTTCGAGCTGGTGGTCGGCGTGGCCTCGGGCTTGATCTTCGGCTTCGGCGGCGGCTGGTTGCTGCGGCGTACGGCGCTGCCCGCGTCCGGGCTCTACCCGATCGCGGTGATGTCGCTGGCCTTCTTGGGGTACGGCGCCTCCACGGCGTTGCACGGCAGCGGGTTCGCCGCGATCTATGTGGCGGCGCTGATCCTGGGCAACTCCGAGCTCGCGCACGGCGCGGCGACCCGCTCGTTCGCTGAGGGCATCGCCTGGCTGGCCCAGATCGGGCTGTTCGTGATGCTCGGCCTGCTGTTGGTGCCGGACCGGATCACCCTGTCGACGGTGGGTCTGGCGGCGACGGCGGGCTTGCTGCTGACCTTCGTGGCCCGGCCGGTCTCGGTCGCTTTGAGCTCGCTGGTGCAGCCGATGCCGTGGCGCGAGCTGACCTTCATGTCGTGGGCAGGCTTGCGAGGCGCAGTCCCCATCGTGCTGGCGACCATCCCGCTGGCCGCGGATGTCGAGGGGGCCGAGCGGCTCTTCGACCTGGTGTTCGTGATGGTCATCATCTCGACCTTGTTGACCGGACCGACCCTGCCCCTGGTGGCCCGCTGGCTGCGGGTCTCCCGGCCCGAGCTGCCGCGTGGGCTGGAGGTCGAGGCAGCGCCTCTGGAGAAAATCGCCGCCGATCTGCTGCAGGTCACCATCAGTCCGGGCTCGCACCTGCACGGGGTCGAGGTGGGCGAGCTGCGGCTGCCTATCGGGTCGTCGGTGTCCTTGGTGATCCGCGACGGCGAGTCCTTGGTGCCCGAGGCGCGCACGTCGCTACGGTCCGGCGACGAGCTCCTCGTAGTCACCCCACGCAAGGCGCGCGAGGCGACCGAACGCAGACTCCGACAGGTTGCGGCCGGTGGTCGGCTGGCCGGTTGGCTGAAGGGCCAGTGATTACTGCCAGTTGCTACTGACTGTCCGGCGGGCTGCAGATGAAGCCGTCCTGAACCGCCTTGACAGATTTCTGGCCCTTCTTCAGGTCTTTGAACTCGTCGCCCACGAGGACCACTACCCCAGTGCCGAGCGCCTCGCCCTCGACGACGGTGGTGCGCTTGCCCAAGCGGCTTTTGACCAGCCGGACGGCGGGGCTCTTGCGGTCCGACGTCCAGATCTGGGTTTGCTTCACGTTGGTGCCCCGCGGCGCGTTGCCGCTATCGCCCTCGACGAAGCCTGCGTCGGTGAAAGACTCGATGGTGCGAGTGGCCAACCCGGAGCGAGCGCTGGCGTTGAAGACGCTGACAGCGACCTGGTCCGGATAGACCTTGTCTCCCTTGGCTACGGCGGTGTCCACGCACACCGGTGTGTCCTCGGCCTCGGGCAGCGGGCTCATCGCGGCGTCCCAGCCCCAGAACGCGGCGGCGACCAGCAGGGCCACCAGGAACAACAGGGTCAACGAGGTGCGCACTCCGCGGACCATCAACGCTGCCCTGGGCCCAGGGGTCTGCGGGGTCGGAGTCGTCGCATCACCGGCAGAGTCTAACCAGGCGCCGGACCGGGAGCTCGACGCAGTTGTCATGAGGTCGATCCCTCGCGACATCGGGCGTTCTAGGCTGACCGACATGAGTCAGACTTCTCCAGAGACACCCGAGCAGGACCCGATCAGTGCGGCAGTAGCTGCCGGCTACGCGTTCGACGGGGCGGTGCTCGAGCTCGGGGGGCTGATGTTGGATGTCGAGAGCCTGACCGAGATTCCGGTCCGGATTCCGTTGGGAATGCTCAACCGACACGGCTTGATGGCCGGTGCGACCGGCACGGGCAAGACCAAGACCCTGCAGCTGCTCGCCGAACAGCTCAGCAGTGCGGGGGTTCCGGTGTTCGCCGCCGACATCAAGGGCGACCTGTCCGGTTTGATGACCCCGGGCGCGGGGGGAGAGAAGATCACCGCGCGCGCCGCCTCGATCGGCCAGGACTGGGTGGCGCGGGGCTTCCCGACCGAGTTCTATGCGCTGGGCGGTCAGGGCATCGGAATCTCGCTGCGGGTGACGATGAGCGCCTTCGGGCCGGTACTGCTGTCCAAGGTGCTGGACCTCAACGACACCCAGGAGTCCAGCCTCGGGCTGATCTTCCACTACGCCGACCGGGCCGGCTTGCCGCTGCTGGACCTGGCCGATCTGCGCGCGGTGGTCGGCTACCTGACCTCACCCGAGGGCAAGGTCGAACTCAAGGCGCTCGGCGGACTCTCGACCGCGACCGCCGGGGTGATCCTGCGTGAGCTGATCGCCTTCTCCGACCAGGGTGCGGATGCCTTTTTCGGCGAGCTGGAGTTCGAGTCCGCCGACCTGCTGACGATCACCGATGACGAGCGTGGACTGATCTCGCTGATCGAGCTGCCCAACCTGCAGGACCGCCCCGCGGTCTTCTCCACCTTCTTGATGTGGTTGCTCGCCGACCTGTTCCACGACCTGCCCGAGGTCGGCGACATCGACCGCCCCAAGCTGGTCTTCTTCTTCGACGAGGCGCACCTGCTGTTCCGCGACGCCTCCAAGACGTTCTTGGACCAGATCGCCCAGACCGTGCGGCTGATCCGGTCC
>JBBPYJ010000177.1:0-10433 GCA_038200025.1 Propionibacteriales bacterium
ATCTACGGGTTCCGGGGTGCCGACGTGCGCGGCATCCTGGATTTTCCGGCGGCCTTCCCGACCGCTGGCGGCGTGCCCGCGCCGGTGATCGCGCTGGGCACCACCCGGCGGTTCGGATCCAGACTGCTGCGCGCCTCGCGATCGGTCGCGGCCTCGATCGGGGTCACCGGGTCGATCCCGGTCTCGGCGTACGCTGCCTTCCGCAACCCGGCCGCGGGCGCACGCACCGGTGGTCCGGGGCTGATCGACGTGCTGACCTTCGACTCCGCGCGAGCCGAGACCGAGCACATCGCCGACCTGCTGCGTCGGGCCCACCTCGAGGACGGGGTGGGGTGGGGCGAGATGGCGGTGCTGGTGCGGTCCGGACGGGCCAGCATCCCGACGCTGCGGCGTTCCCTGTCCGCAGCCGGCGTGCCGGTCGAGGTGGCCAGCGACGACACCCCCCTGGTGCGGGAGCCGGCTGTGCTGCCGCTGCTGAATGCGTTGGCGGTCGTCGTCGACGCCGGGATCGACGATCCGGCCGATCCCGATTTCGTGGCTGCCGACCGGATCGAGGCGCTGCTCACCTCGCCGTTGGGGGGCTTGGACGCGACGCAGGTGCGGGCCCTGACCCGGGCGTTGCGCACTTCGTGGCCCCAGGTGCCGGCGCGCGAGCTGATCCGCCGGTGCGTGGTCGAGCCCGAGCTGCTCGTTGGTCTGTCCTCCCCGGCCGCCCGCCGTGCGGGGCGACTGGCGGCCCTGATCGCCGCCGCCCGAGTTGCACTGACCGGAGCCGCGGCGCCGGAGGAGGTGCTGTGGGGTCTGTGGGACGGCGTCGAATGGGGTGCCCGGTTGCGCTCGGCAACCCAGTTGGGCGGTGCTGCGGCACGCCTGGCCCACCGCGACCTCGACGCCATCTGTGCGCTCTTCGAGGCGGCGGCGCGCACCGAGGAGCAGCAGGGCCGCACCGGGGTGCGGGAGTTCCTGGCGACGCTGCGAGCCCAGGAGATCCCCGCCGACACGTTGGCCGACCGAGGAGTCCGCGGCGAGGCCGTCCGACTGCTGACCGCACACCGGTCCAAGGGCCTGGAGTGGGATCTGGTGGTGGTCGCCGGCGTACAGGAGGGCTCGTGGCCGGACCTGCGACGTCGCAACACCCTGCTCCAGGCCGACCGGATCGGTCTCGAGGGGCTGATGCCGCCGCTGACCCGCGCAGCGATGCTGGCCGAGGAGCGCCGGCTCTTCTACGTCTCGGTCACCCGGGCGCGCGAGCGGCTGGTGGTCACTGCGGTGGCTTCACCCGACGACGACGGCGACCAGCCGTCGCGGTTCGTCTCCGAGCTGGGATATTCCGCAGTCCATCGCACCGGTCGCCCCACTCGACCGCTGTCGATGAACGGCCTGGTGTCAGAGCTGCGGCGCACCCTCGCCGACGAGTCCGAGCCCGAGCCGCTGCGTCGCGCCGCCGCGCGCAGGTTGCATGCCCTGGCTCAGACCCGGGTGCATGGCCGGCCGGTAGCCAGCACCGCCGACCCGGCGATCTGGTGGGGACTGCGGCGGCTGACGCAGTCCGAGCGGCCGGTCCGACCGACCGACGAGCCGGTGGTGCTGTCGGCCAGTGCGCTGGAGGGCCTGATGACGTGCCCGGCCCAGTGGTTCCTCCAGCGCGAGGCCGGGGGAGAGGTGCCCAGCTCGGCCAGTCAGGGCTTCGGCAAGATCGTGCACGCGATCGCCGAACGGGTCGCACTCGACGCTGCCGGGTCGGCACCCGCTTCGCAACTATCCGAGCTGATGGCGATGGTCGACGAGGTCTGGGACCGGATGGAGTTCCGCACGCCGTGGTCGGCAACGCGCGAGCGCGCCGCCGTCGAGGACGCCCTGGCCCGTTTCCTGGCCTGGCACCACCGGCCCGGGGCCAGGACTGTGGTGGCCACCGAGCCGCGGCTGCGCGCAGAGGTCCAGCTGCCCGACGGTCAGACGGTCACCCTGCACGGCTACGCCCACCGGCTCGAGCTCGATGAGGCCGGCGATGTGGTGGTAGTGGACCTGAAGACCGGCAAGTATCCGCCCACCGGACCACAGGTCGCCCAGCATCCGCAGCTCGGCCTCTACCAGCTGGCGGTCGATCACGGTGCCGCCGACGAGCTGGTCGGCTGCCCGGCATCCTCAGGCGGGGCCGAGTTGATCCAGCTGCGGCACGGCGACGAGCAGCCGAGGGTGCAGCGTCAGGACGCGCACGACCAGTCGGGACCGCGGCTGGTCGAGGAGCAGCTGGCGGCCGCGGTGTCCACGCTGCGTGCCGAGGAGTTCGTGGCCCGACCCGGGAGTCACTGCGACCGGTGCACCTTCAGCGCCCTGTGCCCCGACAAGACCTCCGGCTCGGTGCTGTCATGACCTCTCATTCGGTTGAATCGTTGTTGCCCGCTCTACTCCTGGATCTCTCCACCCCCGAACAGTTGCGCGACCTGCTCGGGCAGGACTGGTGTCACAGCAACGAGCAGTTCGCGGTGATCACCGCACCCCTGGAGCCGGCGGTCGTGATCGCCGGTGCCGGGTCCGGGAAGACCTCGGTGATGGCGGCCCGGGTGGTCTGGCTGGTGGCCACCGGGCGCGTGAAGCCGAGCCAGATCCTCGGTCTGACCTTCACCACCAAGGCCACCGCCGAGCTCCAGTCCCGGATCCGCGACAGCCTGCGTCGGGCCGGGCTGCTGCCCGAACCGGGGGGACGCTCGGGCGATGAGGAGGTCGAGGAGCCGACGGTGGCGACGTACCACTCCTATGCCTCGGGCCTGCTCACCGAGCACGGGCTGCGCCTGGGGCACGAGCCCGACACCCGGCTGATCGCCGATGCCAGCCGCTACCAGCTGGCAACCCGGGCGGTGCAGCGCTACACCCGGCCGATCGAGCACCTCAGCGACTCGCCGCGCCACGTCGTGCAATACCTGCTCGGCCTGGATGCGGAGATGAGCGAGCACCTGGTCAGCCCCGAGCGGGTGCGCGCTTACGACGCCCGGGTGCGCCCGCTGTTCGAGCAGGGGCTGGTGGCTGAGTCGCGCAAGACCTACCGGGAGAAGAGCGAGAAGGCGATGCTGGCGATCGACCGCAGGGCCGAGTTGCTCGGTCTGGTGGGCGCCTATCGCGAGCTGAAGAAACACCACGGGCTGATGGACTTCTCCGACCAGATCGCCTTGGCCGCCCGGTTGGCCACCGAGTGTCCCGAGGTCGGCGCCCTGGAGCGGGACAAGTTCAAGGTGGTGCTGCTCGACGAATACCAGGACACCTCGGTGGCTCAGGCGCAGATGCTGCGGCTGCTGTTCTCCGGGGCCACCACCGTCGACGGGCTGGGCCATCCGGTCACCGCGGTCGGTGATCCCAACCAGGCCATCTACGGGTGGCGCGGGGCGTCGGTCTCCAACATCTTGGACTTCGGCAGCGACTTCCCGAACGCCGACGGGCCGACCCCGATCTACCCGCTGGTCACCAACCGTCGGTCCGACGCGCGCATCATCGACGTCGCCAACCACTTGGCGGGCGACCTCTACACGCAGAGCAGCGCCTCGGCCCGGTTGGTCGCCGCACCCGGCGCGGCGCCGGGGGCGGTGCACGCGCTGGTCCACGAGACCTACGACGACGAGCTGGCGTGGTTGGCCCAGACCGTGATCGCCACCCACGGTGAGCTGTCGGCCATCAACGAGGGCCCGGCCTGGAACCGGATCGGGGTGCTGACCCGCGACAACTCCCATGCTGCCGCGGTCTTCGACGCCTTGAGCTCGAGGGAGGTGCCGGTCGAGATCGTCGGCCTCAAGGGGCTGTTGCGGCTTCCCGAGGTCAGCGAGGTGGTCGCCACCTTGGCGTTGATCGATGACGTGACCGCCAACGCCGAGCTGCTGACCCTGCTGGCCGGCCCGCGATGGGCGGTTGGCGCCCGGGATCTGGCTCTGCTCGGCCAGCGGGCCCGCGAGCTGGTCCGCACATCGGGTTCCCCTCGGGGTGCCGGTAGCCCTGCTGGTCTGGGCGAGCTGCTGGCGCAGGCTGTCTTGGGAGCCGATCCCAGCGAGGTGGCGTCGCTGTGCGATGCGTTGGAGGATCCCGGACCCGGCGACTATTCGTCCGCGGCCCGGGAGCGATTCGGGTTGCTGGCCGACGAGCTGCGGCGGCTGCGGGCCGCGGTCGGCGAGCCGATCCTCGACCTGGTCCGCCGGATCATCGACGTCACCGGGATCGACGTCGAGCTGGCCTCCTCGGTCAGCCCCGCCGCCGCGGCCCGGCGCGACAACCTGGACCTCTTCGTCCAGGCCGTCTCGGAGTTCTCCGCCGTCGACGGGCAGGTCACCCTCGCGGCGTTGCTGGCGTGGTTGGAGGCCGAGGACGAGTTCGGTCAAGGTCTCGACGTTGCCACCCCCTCGGAGGCCGACTCGGTCAAGCTCCTCACCGTCCACCGCGCCAAGGGCCTGGAGTGGGACGCGGTGTTCCTGGTCGGGGTCACCGAGCGCAAGTTCCCCAGCAGCCGCGGTCGTTCCAGCTGGCTGACCGTGCCGTCGGTGCTGCCCACCGACCTGCGCGGCGACGCACGGGACCTGCCGGCGCTGGCCGGCCACACCCCGAGCGACATCATCGCCCTGGGTGTGGCGGCCAAGGAGCACGCGGCCCGCGAGGAGCTGCGCCTGGGGTATGTCGCCTGGACCCGCGCGCGGCACCGACTCTTTGTCTCGTGCTGGCGGTGGGCGCCGCGTCTGAAGAGCGGCGCCGGCCCCTCGGCGTACTTGGCCCGCACCCGGGAGGCCATCGAAGCCGGGGGAGGCGCGGTCGATCGCTGGGCTGAGGTGGTGGTGAGGGGCGAGCCGAACCCCTATGCCGGGGTCTCGCCCGACTTGGCCTGGCCGATCTCCCACCGCACCGCCGAAACCGACCGGCGGGTCGAGGCCGCGGCCCGGGTCCGGGCCGCCGCCGAGGAGGACGCCGACCCGGACTCGGACAGGGTCGAGGAAGTCGACGACATCTTGCAGCAGATGCGGCTGCAGGAGTGGGACGCCGAGATCGCCCGGTTGGTCCAGGAGGCGGCGCGCGAGCGGTCGCCCGAGGTCGCGGTGCCGTTGCCGTCCAGTCTGTCCGCGACGGCACTGGCCGGGCTGCGAGCCGATCCGGAGACCTTTGCTCGCAACCTGGCCCGGCCGATGCCCCGCAAGCCGTCGACCGCGGCCCGGTTCGGCACCAGGTTCCACGCGTGGGTGGAGGCGCGGTTCGGCCAGCAGCAGCTCCTGGACCCCGACGAGCTGTCCGGGCGCGGGGACACCGACCTTGCCGACGAGGCCGACCTGGCCGAGCTGATCGCGGCCTTCGAGTCCGGCGCCTTCGCCGACCGGGCGCCGTACGCCATCGAGGCGCCGTTCGCGCTGGTCCTGGACGGTCAGGTCGTGCGCGGGCGGATCGACGCGGTCTATGCCGAGCCGGACGGCGGCTACCTCGTCGTGGACTGGAAGACCAGTCGTGCTCACACCGCCGACCCGCTCCAGCTGGCGGTCTACCGGCTGGCCTGGGCCGAGCTGACCGGAGTCGCTCCCGAGTCGGTGCGAGCCGGTTTCTACTACGTCCGCAGTGGCGATCTGGTGGAGCCGGAGGGACTCGCAGGTCGTGCGGAGCTGACACAGCTGGTCAACCCGTCACAGCCGGGGCACTAACGTCTGGTGACGTGAGTTTTCCGCATCTGGACCTGGCCGCCAACGCCCACAACCGAGCCGGTCAGCAGCGGATCGACGACGACTGGCTGGCGCAACGGTGGGCCGACCCGCAAAGCCGGGTGCTGGTCGTCGTCGGCACCCGGATCCGTCCCGTCGACGGACACATCGACTGGGTGCCGACCGCGATCGCCCCACCGGGTCTGCGGATCCTGCTGGGCGAGCGCGGCGGCCGCACCTGGTTCGCCGTCCTGGTCGCGGCCGACGACGCCCCCGGCGAGCGCGCCGACTGGGTCGGACTGCGAGCGCTGGCCCCGAGTCTGGTCGGGAGTCACCAGCACGACGCGCCCCTGGTCTTCCACGCGATGGGCTTGGCCGAATGGCATGCGGCCGCCCGGCACTGCGGCCGCTGCGGAGGTGCCCTGACTCCACGTGCGGCCGGGCATGAGCTGCTGTGCCCCGACTGCGGCAAGGTTACCTGGCCGCGGACCGACCCCGCGGTGATCATGACCGTCGCCTACGGCGACCCCGGTGCGCCCGACGAGCGGTGCCTCCTGGGCCGCCAGAGCAGCTGGCCGTCGGCGCGGTACTCCACCCTGGCCGGCTTCTGCGAGCCCGGTGAGGCCCTCGAGGACGCTGTTCGGCGCGAGGTCGCAGAAGAGGTCGGCGTCGTCGTCGGCGACGTCGAATATTTCGGCAACCAGCCCTGGCCGTTCCCGGCCAGTCTGATGGTCGGCTTCCACGCCCGGGCCCTGACCACCGACATCGACGTCGACAACGACGAGATCGAGGAAGCGCGCTGGTTCACCCGAGTCCAGATGCACGCCGAGTCCGAGGCCGGCACCCTGGTGCTCCCGGGCGGCATCTCGATCTCGCGCAGCCTGGTCGAGGACTGGTACGGCGCGACGCTGCCGGGTCAATGGTGAGCAGCCAGCCGGTGCCCCCCAAGCCGATCAGGACAGGTCGGCCAGCTTGGCCTTGATCTGGATCAACGACGGGTTCGTCATCGACGATCCGTCGGAGTAGACCAGCGTCGGAACGGTCTGGTTGCCGTTGTTGGCGTTGGTGACGATCTCCGCGGCAGCCGGGTCGGCCTCGATGTCGACCATCTCGAAGGCGATCCCCTCGCGGTCGAGCTGACTCTTGAGGCGGTGGCAGTAGCCACACCAGGGAGTGGAGTACATAGTGAACTGGGCAGTGGTCGACATCTGGTGATGTCCCCTCTCGCGTCTAGGGTCTTGGTGACCCTAACCCCGCCGACCCCGGAGCTGTTCCCGACGTGACCTCGAACCCCGATGACCTGCTGGCCGCACTCGACCCCGAGCAGCGGCTGGTGGCCGAGCAGGTTCGCGGCCCGGTGCGGGTGCTGGCCGGGGCCGGCACCGGCAAGACCCGGGCGATCACCCACCGGATCGCCTACGGGGTGGCGACCGGGGTGTATGCACCGACCGAGGTGCTGGCGGTCACCTTCACCACCCGGGCGGCCGGCGAGATGCGGGGCCGGCTGCGGATGCTCGGCGCCGGCGGGGTCCAAGCCCGCACCTTCCACTCCGCGGCGTTGCGCCAGCTGCGCTACTTCTGGCCGCGACAGCACGGCGTGGACCTGCCGGTGCTCACCGACTCCAAGATCGGAATGCTGGCCGGCGCGACCCGCCGACTGCGGCTGGCGACCGATCAGGCCCTCCTGCGCGATCTGGCCGCCGAGATCGAGTGGGCCAAGGTGTCCAACGTCAGTCCTGATACCTACGCCTCGGTGGCGCCCGCGAGGGGTCGATCGGTGACCAACCAGCCCCCGGAGGTGGTCGCCCGGGCGTTCGAGGTCTACGAGCAGGTCAAGTCCGACCAGGGGCGGATGGACATGGAGGACGTGCTGCTGTTGACCGCGGGGATGCTCGCCGACGACGAGCGGGTGGCAGCGCAGATCCGGGCGCAGTACAAATGGTTCGTCGTGGATGAGTTCCAAGACGTCTCACCGATCCAGTCCGCGCTGCTGGACCTGTGGCTGGGGGGACGGCACGAGATCTGCGTGGTAGGCGATCCCGCCCAGACGATCTACTCCTTCGCCGGCGCCAACGCTAGATATCTCCACGACTTCGTGGCCAAGCACCCCGGAGCCGCGAGCCTGGAGCTGGTGCGCAACTACCGCTCCACGCCCGAGGTGATCACGGTCGCCAACCAGCTGCTGGCGCGTTCGGCGAGCAAGGGCGTCGACCTGGTCGCCCAGCAGCCTGCCGGTCCGAAGGTCACCTATGCCAGCCACCTCGACGAGCCCGCCGAGGCCGCGCACGTCGCCGACCGGATCGTGTCGCTGAAGGCCGGCGGCGTGCCGCTGGGCGAGATGGCGGTGCTGTTCCGGATCAACGCCCAGTCCGAGGCCTTCGAGGAGGCGCTGGCCAAGCGCGGCATCTCCTACGTCGTGCGGGGAGCGGCCCGCTTCTTCGAGCGCGCCGAGGTCAAACAGGCCGTCACGTTGCTGCGGGGCACCGCGCGCTCGGGCCAGGGCAGTGGTGACATGCTGGGCGACGTCCGCGACACCCTCGCGGGTCTCGGCTGGTCACCGACCGCGCCGACGACCCGTGGACAGACCCGGGACCGGTGGGAGTCGTGGCAGGCGCTGGTCGACCAGGCCACCGACTTCGCCACCACGCATCCCGATGCCGACCTCGGCGGGTTCGTCGACGAGCTGGATCGCCGGGCCAGCGAGCAGCATGCGCCCGCCGCCGGCGGGGTGACCCTGGCGACCATGCACGCGGCCAAGGGTTTGGAGTGGGACGCGGTCTTCTGCTGCGGACTCGTCGAGGGCACCCTGCCGATCATCTACGCCGACACCCCGGCTGCGGTGGAGGAGGAGCGTCGCCTGCTCTACGTCGGCATCACCCGGGCCCGCAAGCACCTCTCGCTGTCGTGGGCGCTGGCCCGCAAACCCGGCGGTCGGGCCTCGCGCAAGGCCTCGCGCTTCCTCGATGGGCTGCGTCCCGACGACACCGGCGCAGGTGGGCCGGCCGGCAAGGGCGCTGGGGGCGGCAGTCGCACTCGGCGGCGGGGAGCCGTCACCTGCCGCGAGTGTGGGGGCGCGCTGACCACGGGAGCCGCCATGAAGACCGGTCGTTGTGCGGACTGCCCTGCGGCGTACGACGAGGCACTGTTCGAGCGGTTGCGGGCCTGGCGCCTGCAGCGCGCCACCGAGGACAAGGTGCCGGCCTTCGTGATCTTCACCGACGCGACCCTGGAACTGATCGCCGAGCATCAACCGACCGATGACCAGGGGTTGCTGAAGATCAGCGGGGTCGGCCGCTCGAAGCTGGAGAAGTACTCCGACCAGCTCCTCGAGGTGTTGGCCACGCAGTAGGCCAAGATTCGTCTGCGGGTGCCCCGCCTGAACGACCTGGGAGGGCACAGACATATCGGGTTTTTTTAATCAGTTGCGCACCGCTGACGCGGCGGAGTAGTTTCGATCCAGACATCGATCCGCGCCCTCAGGGACTCTCAATCCTTGGCGCCGAAGCACTACAGGAGGTGGACCGCGTGAAGACCTATATGACCCAGCCGATCAGCCCGTCTCGTCTCACCCTGCCCACCGGGGGCCCGATTTCTGGGCACACGTGTGTCGTGGGTGCGGCGATCAACGGTGCTGTCGATGACGTCCGCGCCGTTGCCTGCAACCGAGCCGATCGCGACGGCATCTTCATGGGCATCACCCCGGCCACCAAGGGCGCCTTCTGGGATTTCTACGCCTGGAGTCCACCGATCTGAGCGACTAGCTCGACATCGGTCACCTCCAGGCCGCGGAACCCACACCGGGATCCGCGGCCTTTTTGTTTTCCCTTATCCAGCTACCACCAGGTCCGAAGAGGAGGTGACGAAATGACCATCAGCGTTCTCGATCGCATCGATGGGGTCACCGACGCACAGTCGTTGTGGAACCTCCACGACGCCGCCGAACGAGTCGACGAGGAACTACTGCCGTGCCGGGCCAACAACCCCGAGCTGTGGTTCGCCGAGTCACCGGCAGACGTGGAGTTCGCCAAGGCTCTGTGCCAGACCTGCCCGGTCCGGCCCACGTGCCTGCAAGGGGCCCTGGAAAGAGTCGAGCCCTGGGGAGTCTGGGGAGGCGAGCTGTTCCTGCAAGGCACCGTGATCCCGCGCAAGCGGCCACGCGGCCGGCCCCGCAAGGACGACCCGCACAACCAGCCCGTCGCGGTCGCCTGATCCAACCCCAACACCACCACCAACCAGAACGGAACCGATCACCATGAACATGCTCAGTGAGGAACTCGCGCGGGCGCAGCTGTCCGCGCGCCTGGGAGAGGCGCACCACCGGCGTCAGGGGCACCAGCTGATCCTGGCGCGCCGACTCAGCCGCAAGGCCGAGAAGGCGGCACAACAGGCGCGTCTCGCCGTCGCTCGCCTGCTCTGACACCGACCAAGGGTCGAGCAGGCTGCGCCCTTCCGGTCCGGCACGACCGGATGGCCAGCCAAGGCAAGCGGACGCAGAACAGGCCGGGTGCGACATCACGTCGTACCCGGCCTGTCGGCGTGCTTTCCCTCCGAACCAGCAGAACTCAGGCGTCGGTCATCATCCGCACGTCGGGCGCACCCAGGCGCGCGGCATCCGCCGTCAGGTCGTCAGGCTGGTGCTGGGACTCCCGCTCGGCTTCGACCCGGGTCTTGTAGTGCTCGACTTCGCGCTCCTTGGTCTCGTCGCTCCAGCCCAGGATCGCAGCCACGATGTCGGCCACCTCGGCGGCAGAATCCACGCCGCGGTCGGGGACCTCGATC
>JBBPYJ010000178.1:0-8266 GCA_038200025.1 Propionibacteriales bacterium
ACGCGAGGCCGGCTGGCTGGGTTGGCTGGGCTGGCTGGGCTCGCTGGACGGGGAGCCGGTCACGAGGAGTACGCGCTGTTCTCGTGGACGTAGGCGTGGGTGAGGTCGTTGGTCCACACCGTGGCCCGCTCGGGACCGGCCTTGAGGTCGATGGTGACGTTGACGTCGCGGGGCGCGAGATCGACGCCCGCGGGGTCCGCCGCCGGGGTCGAGCTCCGGCACACCCAGACGCCGTTCATCGCCACGTCGAGGTTGGCCGGGTCGAAGGCGGCCTTGGTGGTGCCGATTGAGGCCAGCACCCGTCCCCAGTTGGGGTCCCGACCGAAGACGGCGGCCTTGAACAGGTTGCTGCGCGCCACGCTGCGACCCACCTCGACGGCGTCGTCCTGGCTCGCGGCGCCCAGCACCGTGATCGCGATCTCGTGCTCGGCGCCCTCGGCGTCGCCTAGCAGCTGCATCGCCAGATCGGTGCACGCGCTGGTCAGGGCGGCGGTGAGGTCCTCGAGAGTCGGCGTGATGCCCGAGGCGCCGCTGGCCAGGACCGTCACCGTGTCGTTGGTCGACATGCAGCCGTCGGAGTCCAGCCGGTCGAAGCTGACCCTGGTGGCGGCCCGCAGTGCGAGGTCGAGGTCGGCCGCCGCCACGATCGCGTCGGTGGTCAGCACCACCAGCATCGTGGCCAGCTGCGGCGCCAACATGCCGGCGCCCTTGGCCATCCCGCCGATCGACCAGCCGGCCCCCTCGACAACCACCTGCTTGGCCACGCTGTCGGTGGTCATGATCGCGGTCGCTGCCAGCGGCCCGCCGTCGGCTGCCAAGGCGTCGTACGCCGCGTCGACCCCGGCCAGCAGCGCGGCGCGATCGTTGGCCAGCCCGATCAGCCCGGTCGAGCACACTACCACGTCGAAGGCGCCGATCCCCAGGTGCCCGGCCACCTGCTCGGCGACAGCGTGGGTGGTCTGGAACCCCTCGGGACCGGTGTAGCAGTTGGCGCCGCCGGAGTTCAGCACCACCGCACGGACGATCCCGTCGGCGACCACCTGCTGGCTCCACAGCACCGGGTTGGCCAGACACCTGTTGGCGGTGAAGACGGTCGCGGAGTCGTGCTGGGGGCCATCGTTGACGACCAGCGCCAGATCGGGTGCACCGGTGGACTTCCGGCCGGCGGCGACGCCGGTGGCCCGGAACCCGGACGGGGAGGTCACGGTCATGGTGCGAGCCCCACTGTGCTCAGGCCGCGGGTCTCGTCGAGTCCGACGGCGAGGTTGAGACACTGGACGGCGGCGCCGGCCGTGCCCTTGGTCAGGTTGTCGATAGCGCCGATGACCACGAACCGGCGCGCGGACTCGTCGACGGCGATCTGCAGGTGGACCGTGTTGGATCCCAGCACCGATTGGGTCTGCGGCCACTGGCCGTCGGGCAGCAGCCAGACGAAGGGCTCGTCGGCGTAGCGGTCGTCGTACGCCGCTCGCGCCTCGTCGATCCCCACGCCGTCGCGCAACGGCGCCGAGCAGGTGGCCAGGATGCCCCGCGACGTCGGCACCAGCAGCGGCGTGAAGCTGACCCGGATCTCGTCGTCGGTCCCGAGGCCCAGGTTCTGGGTGATCTCGGGGGTGTGCCGGTGCAGGCCACCGACGCCGTACGCCGACAGGTTGCCCAGCACCTCGCTGGCCAACAGATGGGTCTTGGCCGCCTTGCCGGCTCCGGAGGTGCCACTGGCCGCCACCACCACGATGTCGGGGTCGACCAACCCGTGGGCCACGGCGGGGAGCATCGCCAGCGTGGACACCGTCGGGTAACAGCCTGGCACCGCGATCCGCCGCGCGCCGCGCAACCTCTCGCGCTGACCCGGCAGCTCGGGCAGTCCGTAGGGCCAGGATCCGGCCCACTCGCCGCCGTAGAACTCAACCCACTGGTCGGCGTCGGTCAGCCGGTGGTCCGCGCCGCAGTCGATGACCACGGTCTCCTCGCCCAGTTCGGCCGCGATCGCGGCGGACTGTCCGTGTGGCAGCCCCAAGATCACGACGTCGTGACCGGCCAGGGTGTCGACCGTGGTCGGCCCCAGGATCCGGTCGGCCAGCGGCAGCAGGTGCGGCTGCGTGGCACCGAGGGTCTCACCGGCCTGGGAGTGCGCGGTCAGCGCGCCGATGGTGACGTCCGGGTGGCCCAGGAGCAGGCGCAGCACCTCTCCACCGGCGTACCCGCTGGCTCCGGCGACGGCGACGCTGATGCTCTGCACCTGCATGACTATACATAACTTAGTAAATCTATGCATAAATCGGTGCTACGGCCGTCTCGTGGCTACCCTGGAGCACGTGACGCATTCGCAAGATCGTCTGGCCCCCCCTGTCTACCTCGAGCACCTGGCCGCGGACTCCGCGCGCCTGCGCGAGGTCGTCGCTACCGCCGACCTCGGCGCGATGATTCCGAGTTGCCCGGAGTGGACGGTCGCCGACCTCCTGTGGCACCTCACGACCGTCCAGGATTTCTGGGCCCACGTTGTGGAGCGCCGACCGGCCGATCCCGTCGACTATGTCGAGCCGGCACGACCCGATGCTGGCGAGCAGTTGCTCGAACACTCCGCGACTGCATCGCAGCGGCTGCTCGACGCGCTGGCCAACGCCGACCCGAACGATGAGGCCTGGATGTGGGCCGATGAGCACACGGTGGCCTTCATCCTGCGCCGCCAGACCCTCGAGGCGCTGGTGCATCGGCTGGACGCCGAGCAGGCTGCGGGGTCGGTAACCGCACTGGATCCGCGACTCGCCAGCGACGGAGTCGATGAGATCCTGGACGTCTTCTACGGCAGCTGTCCCGAGTGGGCGGACTTCTCCGGACTCCCCCACTACCTTCGGCTGGACTGCATCGACACCGATATCTGTGTCTGGATGCAGCTCGGACGGTTCAGCGGTACCGATCCCGAGGACGAGGTCCACCATGACCGGGACGGCATCGCGGTGGTCGACGACCCGGGGGTCGAGCCGGATGCGGTGCTAGGCGGCACCGCAGAGGTGCTGTTGGCTCGCCTGTGGAGACGAGGCGACGGCGCCGAGATCCACCTGGCGGGCAACCTCGAGATCGTGGACCGCTTCCGCGCGGCCGTCCACGGCTCGATCGACTGACTTCGCGGGTCGCCTGACAGGCAGATCGGTCGCTTGCCAGGCATCGCAATGCCTGACATGTGCCTAATTCCCCGGTCGGCCGGGGAGTTGGACGCACCGTCAGGTGACCTCGAGGCCGACCGGGTCAGCGCTGTACGGCGCCCAGCGTCTCGACGGCGTGGGCGACGGCGGCGGAGCGGGCGGCGGTCGTCTCGGCCTCGGTCAGGGTGCGATCGAGGGCACGGAACCGCAGCGCGAAGGCCAGCGACTTCTTGCCGGCTCCCACCTGCTCTCCGGTGTAGACGTCGAAGAGGCGCACCGACTCCAGCAGCTCGCCGGCACCGGTCCGAAGGGCTTGTTCGACCGCGATGGCAGGCACCGACTCGTCCACCACCAGCGCGACGTCCTCCTTGGCCACCGGGTAGGTCGAGAAGGTCGGGCCCAGCACCCGGTCGGGTGAGAGCTGCATCAGCCGGTCCAGATCCACCTCGGCCGCAGCCGTGCGCGCGGGGACGCCGTACGCCGCGCAGACCTTCGGGTGCAACTCCCCCGCGTAGCCGATGATGTGCTCGCCCACGGCCAGCTCGGCACAGCGTCCCGGATGCCACGGGGCCCGGGTCGCGGGGCGTACGTCGAGCTCGACCCCCAGCGCGGTCGCCACCGCCTGCACCGAGGCCAGCGCCTCCGCCCAGGTCGCCGGGCGGGCGGCACCCCACCACCCAGCCGGCTCGCGAGCACCGCTGAGCAGCACACCGAGATGCAACGGTTGAGCCGGCAGCGCCTTGTCGAGATCGGCGAGCTCGGCGTCGGTCGGTCGGCGGTCCACGGTAAGGATCGGAGCCGCCGGACCCCCGCTCGGCACTGTCACCGTCGCGGTCTCGAAGAGCGCCAAGTCACCGTGGCCGCGACCCGCGTTGCGCGCGGCGGTCTTCAGCAGGCCGGGCAGCAGGGTCGTGGTCAGGACCGGCTCTTCGTTGGACATCGCGTTGGCCAGGGACAAGGTCGAACGCCGCTCGTCGGTGGGCGGCAGCCCCAGCGCGTCGAAGTCGCCGGTGCTGACGAACGGAAAGTTCACCACCTCGACCAGTCCCTCGCCGGCCAGGGTCCGCCCGATCCGCCGTCGCAGCCGCTGAGTGCGGGTCAGGCCACGACCGGCCCGAGCGGTCGGCAGCACCGAGGGCACGTGGGCGTAGCCGAGGATTCGGGCCACCTCCTCGACCAGATCGAACGGGTCGTTGAGGTCCGGGCGCCACGGCGGCGGGGTGGCCGTCAGGGACGCCCCGGCCTCGACAGCACCGCCGCGCTCGACAGCACCGCCGCGCTCGATAGCGCAGCCGATGGCCTCCAGGTGGTCCACCACCGTCGCCGCGGCGATGTCCATCCCGGTCACCCGGGCCGGCAGGTCGTGGGCGATCATGATCGGCTTCATCGCCGGGGCGGTCCCCACAACTGTCACGCCGGCCTCGGCCGCACCGCCGCCGTACGTCGTCAGCAGCTCGACGACCCGATCGGCCGCTGCCTCGCAGATCGTCGGATCGACCCCGCGCTCGTTGCGCTTGCCGGCTTCGGAGGTCAGCTTGTGGCGACGTCCGGTCCGAAACATCGCGGTGGCGTCCCAATGGGCGGCCTCGACGAGGACCCGCGTGGTGGTCGACGACATCTCGGTCGTCGCCCCGCCCATCACCCCACCCAGCCCGATGATCCCGGAGTCGTCGGTGACCACCAGGTCCTCGGTCGAGAGGTCGCGCTTCACGTCGTCGAGGGTGGTCAGGTGCTCGCCGTCCACGGCCCGCCGGACCCGGATCGGGCCGGTCAGCTTGTCGGCGTCGTACCCGTGGATCGGGCGACCGAGCTCGAGCATCACGTAGTTGGTGACATCGACGGCCAGCGAGATCGGCCGCATCCCGGCCAGCTGGATCCGCCGTGCCATCCAGTCCGGCGTGGTCGCCTCGGGGTCGAGACCCGACACGGTGCGGGCCACGAACACCGGGCAGCCGGCTGCGTCGTCAACGCTCACCGGATAGCCGTCACTGTCGGCGGGAGGGGTCTCCCGCAGCGCCGGATCGGCGTACGTCGCTCCCTGGCCGCGGAAGGCCAAGACGGCCTCGCGGGCGACGCCGCGCAGGGACAGGGCGTAAGCCCGGTCCGGGTTGATCTCGAACTCGATGACCTCCTCGCGCAGCGGCAGTACGTTTAAGATGTCGTCCCCGGGCTCGCCGGCGTCGGACGGCAGCACGATGATGCCGTCGTGGTCCTCGCCCAGTCCCAGCTCGAGGGCCGAGCAGATCATCCCGGCCGACAGGTGGCCGTAGGTCTTGCGGGCGCTGATCTCGAAGCCACCGGGCAGGGTCGCGCCGGGCAGCACCACAACCACCAGGTCACCGGGAGCGAAGTTGTGGGCACCGCAGACGATGCCCTGCGGCTCACCGCTCTCGTTGGCAGTGCCCACGTCCACGGTGCACCAGTTGATGGTCTTGCCGTTCTTCTGCGGCTCGGGCTCCATCGTCAACACCCGGCCGACGACCAGCGGTCCGACGATGTCGTGACCGGGGCGGTGCAGGGCCTCGAGCTTGAGCCCGAGCGCGGTCAGCTCGGCGGCCAGGTCCTCGGTCGCCAGCCCGGCGGGCAGGTCGGCGTACGCCGCGATCCAGGAGACGGGCGCGCGCATCAGATCTCCGTCCCGAAGGCAGTAGTGAACCGGACGTCGCCCTCGAACATGCTGCGCAGATCCTCGATCCCGTGCCGGAACATCAACGTCCGGTCGATGCCCATCCCGAACGCGAATCCGGTGTAGCGCTCGGGGTCGATCCCGCAGGCGACCAGCACCCGGGGATTCACCATCCCGCAGCCGCCCCACTCGATCCAGCCCTCACCGCGACAGGTCCGGCAGGCTTCCGCATGATCCTCATCGAGCCCGCTGCCCCGGCACACGAAGCAGACCAGGTCGACCTCGGCCGACGGCTCGGTGAAGGGGAAGTACGACGGCCGGAACCGGGTCGCGATCCCCTCGCCGAACATCGCGGCGGCGAAGTGGTCCAGGGTGCCCTTCAGGTGCGCCATCGTGATGCCCTCGTCGACCACCAGCCCCTCGACCTGGTGGAACATCGGGCTGTGGGTGGCGTCGTACTCGTCGGTGCGGAACACCCGACCCGGCGAGATCACGTAGATCGGCGGGGTCCGGCTCAGCATCGCGCGCGCCTGGACCGGTGAGGTCTGGGTGCGCAGCACCAGGTGCTGGCTGACCGGCTCGACCCAGAAGGTGTCCTGCAGGGTGCGGGCCGGGTGGTCGGGACCGAGGTTCAGGGCGTCGAAGTTGAGCCATTCGGCTTCGACGACCGGGCCCTCGGCCACCTCCCAGCCCATCGCCACGAACACGTCGGCGATCAGCTCGGCACCGGTGGTCAGCGGGTGTCGGGCACCGCGTGCGGACCGTTGGACCGGCAGGGTGACGTCGACGGTTTCGGTGACCAGCATCCGCTGCTCGTGCTCGGCTTCGAGATCGACCTGGCGCGCGGCCAGCGCCTGGTTGATCGCTTCGCGGGCCTGGCCGACCCGTTTGCCGGCCTCCTTGCGGGCCTGCGGCGGCAATGCCCCGATCTCCCGGTTGGCCAGCGCCAACGGCGACCGGTCCCCGGCGTGATCGATCCGGACCTGCTTGAGGGCGTCGAGGTCGCCGGCTCCGGCGATGGCGGCCAGGGCCTCCTCGCGGCGGGACTCGACCTCGTCGGCGCGCAGCGGCGTCACCTCGACGGGGTCGTAATCAGTATTGGGTCCAGACATAGGCCGCAGTCTAGGAAGGCCACCCCGTTCCGGGCGAACCGGTTAACGGGCGTCTAGTCCGGTCGGACAGCTCGCTGGCGTGACGAGGTCGGGTCCAGCGTCCTCGGAAACCGCTCGAGCCCGGACCCGTCCGAGGTTCCACTCGAGCCACTGGTCGTCGTCCCTGTTCATCGAGTCGAACGTGTAGGCAGAGAAAACGCAGGAGCGAACATCCTCGGGCAGTGCCTGGAGAGCGGGCCTCGCGTCGTCGGACAGCGTGGCCAGATACTGCCAGTCCACCCGTCCGGTGGCGTCGTACCTGTCGACGTTGTGCTGCGCGATCCACGCGTCGGGGTTGATCGCCGCCAGTCCCAGTAGTACCGACGCACCGGTGAGGACAGCCATCCGCGGGATCCAGCCGGCCCGCATTCGAACACCGGCGCCCAACACAGCGAGGACCAACAGTCCCAGCCAGCCCTCGAAGACAGGGACCAGTAGCCGGAGTCGGGTGAAGCCGTAGACCTCCTGGTAGAGGTGCATCCGGTAGAGGGCCGATGCCACCACGACGAGGGTGAGTCCGCACAGCAGACCGAGCGCCAGGCGGAGCGCGAGGCGGTCGCCCGGGGTGTCCTTGGGCGCCTTGCGGCCGGCGGCCCAGACCACGAGCAGGGTGAGTGCGGTAGCGACGATCAACTGGCCGAAGCCCTGGTGCACGTAGTCGGCGTACGTCACGCCGGTAGTGCGGTGGAGATAGTCATGGCCTCCGAAGACCACCGTCGCCTGGGCGACCAGGAAGACCACGAAGACCGCGTCGACGAGCAGCACCGGGACCAGCCACTCGTAGCGCTGCCTGACCGGAGCGGGCGGGTCCGGGTTCCAGAGGTCGACCCGGGGTGGGGTGAGAGCGAGGTACGCCGCGGCCAGCACGACGGCGAAGACCGCGCCACCGGTGAAGCCGGCGAGCACGAAGGAGTCGACGTTCCACTCGGGGAGCACGGCTGCCACCCAGGAGCCCACCAGGGCGTCGCCGGTGGCGAACAGCAGGCCGAAGACCAGTACTGCCAGTCCGGACAGGGCGGCGGTGCGAACCAGCGCGGGGAAGTGTCCGCCGCCACCCACCGCCCGCAGGGTGCGCGCGAACCAGGGCAGTCCACGTAGCGAGGCCAGCGGCCACGCCAGCCCGGTCAGTAGGAATCCGGGCACCGTGCGGGCGCGGGTCACGCCGATCAGCAGGACCGCGACACCGGCCAGCACGCACAGCACGGCAATCCATGCCGCGTCGAGAAACGCCACCGGCAGGACGAGCAGCGTCGCGAGCCCCGCGCAGGTGAGAGTGAACGGCTCCCGCAGATGAGCAGAGGCCGAGCGCACCGTGCAGCCACAGGCGAGCAGGACGATCAGGGTGC
>JBBPYJ010000179.1:0-9906 GCA_038200025.1 Propionibacteriales bacterium
ACTTCAGCGGGCACAGGCCCCAGCTGCCCTGCCGATGAGGGTCTCGCGCGTGCAGCGCCAGCGTCGCCAGGCCGATCCCACCAGCGGCCAGCAGCGGCGGGCCGACCCGCCGCGCCGTGGCCCGGCCGGTGATGGCTCGGTCGGGAGCGCTGCCCACGCTGCTAGTGGCCACGGGACTATTGGGGCTCTTGGGGCTCGCCAAAACCGGCCTTGGTCATCACGACGTAGACCGGCATCGCCACCAGGATCACGGCCAGACCGATCCAGAAGATCGTCAGATTGATCGGGGTCAGCATCAGGCCGATACCGCCCACCACGAAGCCGACCATCCCGATCACCACGGCGCTCCAGGCTGCCGGGGTGTTGCCGTGGCTCTGGGACATGAATTGCTCCTAGGGTGGGACGGCCGATCAGCCGT
Organism: Propionibacteriales bacterium; assembly: GCA_038200025.1. Taxonomy (GTDB): domain Bacteria; phylum Actinomycetota; class Actinomycetes; order Propionibacteriales; family Nocardioidaceae; genus Nocardioides. The sequence continues at coordinate 419 of JBBPYJ010000179.1, forward strand.
CGCTGATCAGGGATCGGTAGCGTGCGAAAACCAGTCTAGGCCGTCGGGTCCCGGCCCTGGTCGATCGCCTTCCACAGATCGATGCCGGAGGGTTCGCTGTCCGGCTCTGACGGTCGCGACGATCCCGACCGTGCAACTCCCTCGGCGGGCGCGGGGTCGCAGCGGTCCGTCGGGGTGTCGTAGCGGGTGCCCATCTCCGGCCAGTCCCGCAACCACCAGACGCCGACCACCATCGCTGCTGCTGCGACGACCGCACCGACCAGTCCGAGCCACCACCACCACGTGAAGTCGACCGAGGCCACCTGGTAGCCGAGGTCGGCGTACGACTCGGCGGTCTGGTCCGGCAGGGTCCAGCGACCCCCGACTACCGCGGCGAGGACGCCGATCGATGCCAGCGCCCCGACCACACCGCCCGTGCGACGAACCCAGCCGCGGGTGACCAGCAGCACTCCCCAGGCCGCGAGCGTGACGAGGCCGAGCGTGGTCACCAGCGGCAGTTGGCCGACGCTCTGAATCAGACCGACGACCTCGGGCTGGCCTGCCGGGCCGCGCACCGAGACCGACCGCTGCGCACCGGCCACCGTGGCCAACCCCGCCCCGGCAACGCCGAGGGCGACGGTGGGGCCGTAGGTCCTGCGGGGTTCAGGCATCTGACTGCCCGGGGAGCTCGTCGAGCAGCAGATCGGCATCGAAGCAGGACGAACGCCCGGTGTGGCAGGCGGGCCCTTCCTGGTCCACCCGGACCAGCAGCGTGTCGGCGTCGCAGTCCAGTCGAACCGAGACCACCCGCTGATGATGCCCGGAGGTCTCGCCCTTGACCCAGATCGCCTGGCGTGAGCGCGACCAGTACGTCGCTCGGCGGGTGCTCAGCGTCAGCGCCAACGCCTCGTCCGACATCCAGGCCACCATCAGCACCGCACCGGTGTCGTGCTGCTGAATCACAGCCGGGACGAGCCCATCGGGATCGCGCTTGAGGCGGACGGCGATGGCTGGGTCGAGGCCGGTCATGAAGCCATCATCCCTGCGGCCCGTCATCCGGCCCGTCATTCGGGGCCTGTTGCGCCACCCAGGAGCGGTGCAACCCGGCGTAGACGCCGGGCACGCCGACCAGCACGGAGTGGTGGCCGCGCTGGACGATCCGACCCTGGTCGACCACTACGACCTCGTCGGCCGCCTGGGCGGTGGACAACCGGTGCGCGATGGTGACCGACGTGCGACCGCTCATCAACCGCTCCAGGGCTCGCCCGATCCGCATCTCCAGCGCCGGGTCCACCGCACTGGTGGCCTCGTCGAGCACCAACAGGTCGGGGTCGGCCAGGTGCGCGCGCAACAACGCGACCAGCTGGCGCTCGCCGGCGGACAGCGACTCCCCACGTTGACCGACGGGGGTGTCCAGGCCCTGTGGCAGCCCCACCAACCAGTCGGTCAGCCCGAGCTCCTCGGCGCTCGCCCGGATCTGCGCCTGGGACGCGTCCAACCGGCCGTAGCGCACGTTGGCGGTGATGGTGTCGTCGAACAAGAACCCCTCCTGGGGCACCAGCACCACGCTCTTGCGCAGGCTCGCTTCGGCGATGTCGCGCAGGTCGAGGCCGTCCAACAGCACCGCGCCCTGGCCCGGGTCCATCAGCCGGGTCAGCAGCTTGGCGAAGGTCGACTTGCCGGACCCGGTCTCACCGACGATGGCGACCCGTCGCCCGGCGGCGATCGTCATCGTGACGTCGCGCAGCACCGGCGGGCCGTCGGGGTAGGCGAAGCTCACGGCGTCGAAGCCGACGTCGATCGGCCCACGGGGCAGCACTTCGCCGTCCGGTCCGGGATCGACCAGGTCGGCCGGGGTGTCCAGGATGCCGATCACCCGCCGCCAGGAGGCGATGGCGTTCTGGGCGTCGGTCAGGATCTGGGTGCCCAGCTGCACCGGTCCGATGAACAAGGTGACCAGGAAGGGGAAGGCGAGCAACTGACCGAAGGTCATCTGACCGGCGAAGCCGAGCAGGACCCCGATGACGAGCACGCCCGCGTTGGCCAGGCCGGCGGAGATGCCACCGAAGGAGAAGGACACGACCGTGAACTTCTGGGCCCGGGTGGAGGCGACCTTGAACTCGTCGATGGCGGTGTCGATCCGTGCCTGGGTGCGAGCCTCCACGGCGTACGCCCGGACCACGGCGGCCCCGACCACCGGCTCGGAGATCGCCGAAAGCAACGCGCCGACCTGACGCCGGACCAGGCTGTAGGCGGCCGACAGCTTGCGCTGGAAGTAGCGGATCGATACGAAGAGCGGTGCGAAGGAAACCCACACCACGATGGCGAGCTGCCAGCTGTAGATGGCCATCACCACGGTCGCGACCAGGATCTGGCCGATGCTGACGATGAAGATCAACCCGCCGAAGACCAGGAACTGGCTGACCTGGTCGACGTCCGTGGTGACCCGGGAGACCAGTGCGCCTCGCCGTTCGGTGTTCTGGGTCAGCAACGGGAGGTCGTGGACGTGCCGGAACGCCTTGATCCGCAACGTCGCGAGGCCGTGCTCGGAGGTCGTGAAGAGCCGCTTGGTCATGTGGTACGACGCCAGGCTGGTGATCGCGATGGCGACCGCGCAGGCCAGACCCGTCCACACCACGAAGCCGACGTCCGGACCGTTCGAACCGTTGAGCCCCTTGTCCAGGGTCTGCTGCACCGCGACCGGGACCACGATCTGGCCCAGGGAGGCGACCACGGCCAGCAGCAGCGTCCACCCGATCCCCTCCTTGAGCTCCGGGGAGATCTGCACCCCCCGGCGCAACGTCGCCATCGCACCGATCTGCTCACCGGAGACCATGGCGGTGCCCGAGACACCCTCGGCGCGGGTCGGGCGCTTGCCGGACTTGTTGGCGGTGTCGGTCATGTTGGGGCCTGCTCGTAGGCGTTGACCAGGGTCGCGTAGCGACTGTTGCGACTCAACAGCTCCTGGTGGGTGCCGCGATCGATGATCCGGCCGTTGTGCAGGTGCACCACCTCGTCGGCCAGCGCGATGGTGGCCTTGCGGTAGGCCACCACCACCAGGGTCGTCTCGCGAGCAGGCCCTTGGGTGGTCGAGCCTGATCTTTGGGTGGTCGAGCCGGTCGAGACCCGCAGGTTGGCCAGGATCCGGGCCTCGACCTCGGGATCGACCGCGGACGTGGCATCGTCGAGGATGAGCAGCCGCGGGCGCCGGACCAGGGCGCGGGCCAGCGAGATCCGCTGACGTTGACCGCCGGACAGCGACGTGCCTCGCTCCCCCAGCGCGGTGTCCAGCCCCCTGGGCAGCGCGGCGACGAAGCCGTCGGCCTGGGCCGCGCGCAGCGCCTCCCACACCTGGTCGTCGGTAAGGTCGGCGCCCAGCGTGACGTTTCCGCGCACCGTGTCGTCGAACAAGAATGCGGTCTGGGGAACGACAGCCACACCGCCGGCCAGGGCGCCGGGAGCCAGGTCGCGAAGATCCACCCCGTCGACCAGAACCCGACCGCCGTCGGGGTCGACCAACCTGGTCAGCAGATTCGTCAGGGTGCTTTTGCCCGAGGCAGTGGCACCGACCACCGCCACCGTGCGGCCCGGCTCGGCGGCGAAGCTCACCTCATCCAGAAGCGTGGTCGCCGGGTCGTAGGAGTAGTTCAGCTGCTCGATCCCCAGCCTCGCGCCCCGGCTGGTCACCGGCAGCTCGGCGGTTCCGAACTCCATCGCCCCGGTGGCGGCCAGCACCGCCTCGGCCCGGCGGAAGCCCACCACGCTGCGCGGGAACTCGCCCAGCAACCAGCCGATGGAGCGGATCGGGAAGGACACGATGGTCAGCAGGTAGGCCACGGTGACCAGGTCACCCGGATCGGTAGCCCCCGACAGCACCCGGGAGACACCGACCGCCAGCACGACGAGGACCCCGAGGTTGGGAAGCGCGGCCAACGTCGGATCGAAGGCGGCCCGGATCCGGCCGGCCCGGACGTTGACGTCGCGCAACTCGTGGGCCTTGGTGGTGAACCGGGCGGTCTCCTGGGGCTCGCGGCCCAGCGTCTTGACCACCAGCGCGCCGTCGAAGGACTCGTGGGCGATCTCGCTGACCTCGCCGCGCAGGGCCTGCGCGCGGGTCATCAGCGGCGAGGCCAAACGCTGGTAGACCAGGTTGGCCAGCACCACCGCCGGGAAGACCAGCATGCCGACCACGGCCATCACCACGTCGGCGAGCAGCATCTGGACGATGGCGATCACCATCATCGCCAAGGTGCCTATCGCCATCGGCAAGGGGGCGATCGGGCCCCAGGCGGCCTCGACGTCGGAGTAGGCGTTGGACAGCAGCTGACCGGGTGGGTGCCGCTGGTGCCACTCCATCGGCAGGCTGAGGTATTGCCGGGTCACCGCGCGTCGGGTGTGCGCCTGCATCCGGAACTGCATGATCCCCGCCCCCAGGCGCCGCGCGACGATCCCGACAGCGCGCAGCAGCGCCACCCCCAAGAAGAGCGCCAGCACCGCCCACAGCAGCCCCGCGCCGATCTCGCCGTCGCGGAAGGCCGGGATCACCACGTTGTCGGTGGCCCAGCCCAGCACCCAGGCGTCGGCCACGGTCAGCGCACCGAAGAGCACGCTGCCCAGGGTTGACAGCGCGAAGATGTGGGGCTCCCGGCGGATTGCCACACCCAGCACTCCGAAGCCGGCCCGGGTAGTGCCGCCGCGTGGCTCCTGGGGGGTGCCGCTACGGCGGTCGTCGGGCAGCGCCGTACTCACTGTGGACACCTCATCGTCTGGCTAATGATCTGTCTGGCCAGGCTATTCCGCGGCACCGACATCCGAGGTATCCGCGGGTGAACCCCCGTGGGGGGGTTAGCGGACCGGGTAGCCGGCCGCCTCGAGCGACGCTTTGACGTCACCGACTGTCAGGGTGGCGAAGTGGAAGACGCTGGCGGCGAGTACGGCGTCGGCGCCGGCGTCCACCGCCGGCGCGAAGTGCTCGACGCGCCCGGCGCCTCCCGAGGCGATCACCGGGACCCGCACCTCGGCACGGACCAACGAGATCAGGTCGAGGTCGAAGCCGTCCCGGGTGCCGTCGGCGTCCATGGCGTTCAGCAGGATCTCCCCCGCCCCCAGGTCTGCGGCTCGCACCGCCCACTCCAAGGCGTCCAGGCCGGCCGACTTGCGGCCACCGTGCGTGGTCACCTCGAACCCCGAGGCGGTGCCGGCGGCACGGCGGGCGTCGACCGATAGCACCAGCACCTGGTTGCCGAACCGGTCGGCGATCTCGGCGACCAGCTCCGGGCGGTGGATGGCGGCGGTGTTGACCGCCACCTTGTCGGCTCCCGCGCGCAGCAGCAGGTCGACGTCGCGGACGCTGGAGACTCCCCCGCCGACGGTCAGCGGGATGAACACCTGCTCGGCGGTGCGCGAGACGATCTCCAGCGTGGTCGCCCGGCCCTGGTGGGAGGCGGAGATGTCTAGGAAGGTCAGCTCGTCGGCGCCCTGAGCGTCATAGCTGCGCGCCAGCTCCACCGGGTCGCCGGCATCACGCAGGCCTTCGAAGTTGACCCCCTTGACCACCCGGCCGGCGTCTACGTCCAGGCACGGGATCACCCGGACCGCAAGCGTCACCGTTTCTCCACAGCGTCGACCGGCCCCTGCGAACCGGTCGTGGGACGGGTCAGCGCCAGCGCGTCCTCGAGCGTGAACCGCCCCTCGTAGAGCGCGGTCCCCGCGATCGCACCCTCGACCCCGTCGGGCACCAACGTCATCAACGCCGCCAGGTCCTCGAGCGTGGTCACCCCGCCCGAGGCCACGACGGGCCGGTCGGTGGCCGCGCAGACGTCGCGCAGCAGGTCGAGGTTCGGTCCCTGCAGCATGCCGTCCTTGTTGACGTCGGTGACCACGTAGCGGGCACAGCCCTCGCCGTCCAAACGGGACAGCACGTCGTAGAGGTCACCGCCCTCCCGGGTCCAGCCGCGCGCGGCCAGCATCCGGCCGCGCACGTCGAGACCCACGGCGACCCGATCGCCGTACGTCGCGATCGCCTGCGCGCACCACTGCGGCTGCTCCAGGGCGGCGGTGCCGATGTTGACCCGCCGGCAGCCGGTCGCCATCGCGGCCGCCAGCGACTCGTCGTCGCGGATCCCCCCGCTCATCTCGACCTTGATGTCGAGCGCGCCGACGATGCGAGCCTGGAGCTCGCGGTTGTGGCCGCGACCGAAGGCGGCATCGAGGTCGACCAGGTGGATCCACTCGGCCCCGGCTGCCTGCCAGCGCAGGGCCGCCTCGACCGGGTCGCCGAACCGTTTCTCCGAGCCGGCCACCCCCTGCACCAGTTGGACCGCCTGGCCGCCGGCGATGTCGACGGCCGGCAACAACTCGAGGTAGGACCCCATCACAGCTCCTTGACCCAGGTATGCAACAGCGACGCACCCGCGTCACCGGACTTCTCGGGGTGGAACTGGGTCGCGCTGAGCGGCCCGTTCTCCACCGCCGCGACAAAACGGTCCCCACCGTGCTCGGCCCAGGTGACCTTGGGTGCGCGGGTGCGGTCGTTGGTGACCAGCGTCCACTCCCGCACCCCGTAGGAGTGCACGAAGTAGAAGCGTTCGTCCTCGATGCCGGCGAACAGCGCGCTGCCCTCGGCAGGCGACACGGTGTTCCACCCCATGTGCGGCACGATCGGCGCTTGCAGCCGCTCGACGGTCCCCGGCCACTCGCCGCAACCCTGGGTGGTGACTCCGTGCTCGACGCCGGTCTCGAAGAGGATCTGCATTCCCACGCAGATGCCCAGCACCGGGCGCCCTCCGGCCAGCCGTCGACCGATCACCTCGCCGCCGCGGACGGCGGTCAACCCGGCCATGCAGGCCGCGAACGCCCCGACTCCGGGGACCACAAGACCGTCGGCGTCACCAGCGACCCTGCGGTCGGCGGTCAGGCTCACCTCGGCGCCGGCCCGCTCGAGCGCACGAACGGCCGAGCGCAGGTTGCCCGAGCCGTAGTCCAGAACCGTGACGCGAGGTTTCGACAAGCTCAACCGCCGAAGCCGAGGGAGCCGAGGGAGCCCTTGGTCGACGGCACGCCCGTCTCTCGCGGGTCCAACGCGATCGCGTCGCGCAGGGCACGAGCAAGGGCCTTGAACTGCGCCTCGACCAGGTGGTGCGGGTCGCGCCCCGACAGCACCCGGATGTGCAGCGCCAGATGGGCGTGGAAGGCCAAGGTCTCGAAGACGTGCCGGGTCAACGAGCCGGCGTACGCCGGACCCATGTCGCCGCCGATCAGCGCGTAGGCCTGACCCTCGGGCTCCCCGGTGTGCACGCAGTAGGGCCGACCGGAGACGTCGACGACACCCTGGACCAGCGCCTCGTCCAACGGCACGGTGGCGTCTCCGAAGCGGCGGATCCCGACCTTGTCGCCGAGCGCGGCTCGCAGCGCCTGACCGAGGGCGATCGCGGTGTCCTCGACGGTGTGGTGGGCGTCGATGTGGGTGTCGCCCTCGGTCTGGACCGTGAGGTCGATCAGCGAGTGCCGCGAGAAGGCGTCGAGCATGTGGTCGTAGAACCCGACCCCGGTCGAGACGTCGGCCCGCCCGGTGCCGTCGAGGTCCAGTGCGACGTGCACCTTGGACTCACTGGTCGTACGTTCGATCGTCGCGGTGCGCTGGCCGGTGCTGCCTGTCATGCCTGTTCCTCCATCACCTGGGTGAGTGCCTGTCTGAATGCTCCCATCTCCGCCGGGGTGCCGATCGAGACCCGCAGCCAGCCGTCGGGCCCGGTCTCGCGGATCAACACCCCCAGCTCGAGCAAGCCGCTGAACACCGCGTGCCGATCGGCGAACCGGCCGAACAGTACGAAGTTGGCGTCGCTGTCGGCCACCTGCAGCCCCTGGGCTCGCAGCCACTCGACGCACTCGTCCCGCTCGACGCGCAGGTCGGCGACTCGCGACAGCAGCTCGGGTGCGTGTCGCAGCGCCGCGAGCGCGGTCGCCTGGGTGATCGCGGACAGGTGGTAGGGCAGCCGCACCAGACGCAGTGCGTCGCAGATCTTCGGGTCCGCCGCCAGGTAGCCCAGCCGGGCCCCGGCCAGCGCGAACGCCTTGCTCATCGTCCGGGTGACCACCAGGTTCGGGTAGTCGTTGAGCACACTGAGCGCGCTGGGAACGCCGGCGCGACGAAATTCGCCGTACGCCTCATCGATGACGACGATCCCGCCATCGGTGGCCTCGCCCCCCGTTGTCTCACACAGGGCGCGGACCGCGGCCAGGGGCAACGCCGTCCCGGTGGGGTTGTTGGGAGAAGGCACGAACACGACGCTGGCCCCGACCTCGCGCACCAACTCACAAGCTCGCTCCACGTCGAGGGTGAAGTCGTCCTCACGATGCCCGACCTGCCATTGCGTGTGGGTGTCGCGGGCATATTCGGGATACATCGAGTACGTCGGCGCGAACGACACTGCGACCCGTCCTGGCCCGCCGAAGGCCTGCAGCAGCTGCAGCATCACCTCGTTCGAGCCGTTGGCCGCCCACACCCGGTCGGCGCTCAACGGCTCCTCGGTGTCCGCGGACAGGTAGTTGGCCAACGCTGCCCGCAGTTCGACGAACTCCCGATCGGGGTAGCGGTTCAGCGACGAGGCAGCCGCCGCGACCGACGCCGCGATGTCGGCGACGCAGCCCTCGCTGGGCCCGTAGGGGTTTTCGTTGACGTTGAGCTGCACGAGGACGTCCAGTTGCGGTGCGCCGTAGGGCGCCAGCCCGCGGAGCTCCTCGCGCAGCGGCGGGAAGGTCACCGGCCGCCGGATTCGGAGTCTGGAATCGGCTCTGGGAACCGCACCACCACCGCCGCCGCGTGACCGGGCAGGTCCTCAGCCTCTGCGAGGGTGACCACGTGATCGGCGACCGTGACCAGCGCGTAGCGGCTGTAGTCGACGACCTGGACCGAGCGGGTAAAGGCGCGCACCGACAGTCCCGAGGAGTGGCAGGCGCACCCGCCGGTCGGCAGCACGTGGTTGGAGCCCGCGCAGTAGTCGCCCAGCGACACCGGGGTGTGCGGGCCGACGAAGATCGCACCGGAGTTGCGGACCCGCATGGCAACCGCCCGCGCATCGACGGTGTGGATCTCCAGGTGCTCAGCGGCGTAGGCGTCGACGACCTCGAGACCCTGCTCGACATCGCGGACCAGCACGATGGCGGACTGACTGCCGCCCAGCGCGGTCAGGATCCGCTCGGTGTGCTTGGTGGCGTACACCTGGCGCAGCAGCTCGTCGTCGACCGCGTCGGCCAGTTGCGTCGAGTCGGTGACCAGCACCGCTGCGGCCAGCGGGTCGTGCTCGGCCTGGCTGATCAGGTCGGCAGCGACGAACGCCGCGTCGGCGGTGTCGTCGGCCAGGATCGCGATCTCGGTCGGACCGGCCTCGGAGTCGATCCCGACCAGGCCCTTGAGCAGCCGCTTGGCGGTCACAGTGTGGATGCTGCCGGGTCCGGTGACCAGGTCGACCTTGGCGCAGGCGCCGACCCCGTAGGCGAACATCGCGATC
>JBBPYJ010000180.1:0-6285 GCA_038200025.1 Propionibacteriales bacterium
CGACACCGCGAACGACGCCGTCACCTGAGCCTGCAAACCCTCCGCAGCACACTTCAACTCCTCCAACGCCCGCAACAGATCGATCCGCGACGGATCAGACCCATCCGCCACATCGGGAGCAAAGGCCAACGCAGTGGTCCACCGTTCGATATCCGCGGCATCCAGCAACACGGGAGAACCCGTCGTCGGGCTCTCTAGTCGCAGCCTGGCCTGCGTAGGATCGAACATGTGTTCGATTGTACGCTTCTTCGAGGACGTCGGCAAGCCTGACAATTCGTAGGATTCGTCACTCTTCTGCATGTCGACAGGGGTACCTTGCATAGCCTCGCGCCATGACGACCCACCTGCCGGTGCCAACCGTCGGGGGTGCCGAGAGCTGGGTGCGCGAGCACCTTGGCCACTTAGCCTGCGACGAGGTGCGCGCCTCCTCGGCGTTCACTGGCGGCCAGACGGCAGCCGACATAGCCGCCGCGGCTTACGACGTGACCGGCTATGCCCGTCGCCGCAGCCAGGTGTGGCCGCCGTCGAGTCGCGGCGCCTCGGCCCTCTCACCCTGGATCCGGCACGGGCTGCTGCCGCTGCCGCGGATGTGGGACGAGGTCGCCGGAGGTCCGGCGAGCGACGTACGCAAGTATCGCGACGAGCTGCTGTGGCAGGAGTACGCCCGGCACGTGTACGCGCGGTTGGGCTCGGCATTGGGGGAGCCGCTGCGGGCGGTTCCGAGCGCTGGCGCTGCTGGCCCGCAGGCCGAGGACGAGCCACGCGAAGACCCATGGAACCCGCAGATGCGCTGCATGGACTCGGTCACCCACGAGCTCGAGGACGCCGGTTGGCTGGTCAACCAGACCCGGATGTGGCTGGCCTCGCAGTGGACCGTGCGCCACGGCGCGGACTGGCGGGCAGGGGAGGACGCGATGTTCACCCACCTGCTGGACGGGTCCCGGGCTGCGAACCGGTTGGGGTGGCAATGGACGACCGGCACCGGCAACGCCAAGCCGTACGGCTTCTCGCGCTGGCAGGTGGAGAAGCGCGCCGCGACCTGGTGCCGCAAGTGCGAGCTGCGCGACGAGTGCCCGATCGAGGACTGGCCCGATGCGTCGGTCGAGCGCATCGAACCGGATCCGCGCATCGCTCGAGATCCCGACATCGAGACAACGGCCGGTCCCACGCGCGTGCTCAGCCAGGGAAGTCCACAGGTGGTCTGGCTGACCGCGGAGTCCCTCGGCGACGAGGACCCGGCGCTCGCCGCGAACCCCGACCTGCCGGTGGTCTTCGTCTTTGACGAACCGTTGCTGAGGGGCCTGCAGCTTTCGGGGAAGCGGCTGGTGTTCCTCGCCCAGTGTCTGGGTGATCTGGCCACCAGGCGGGAGGTCGAGGTGCACCTCGGCGACCCGGCCGCCGTACTGGCCGACCGGGATCTCGCGACCACCTTCGCCCCCGTGCCGGGCTGGCGCCGGCGGGCACCGATGCTGCGGATCATCGAAACGCACCCTTGGCCGTGGCTGCGGCTCCCGCACGCCCGGTCGATCCAGTCCTTCAGTGCCTGGCGCAAGTCGATTCGTTAGCAGGGTCAGCAGGTCGAGCGGTGTCTGGCACCATCGATGTCGTGGACAGTCAGACACGCAGCTATCGCACCGGCGGCTCCGAAGCGGTGCTCGACCTGACCCGGGACTGCCAGCAGTTCGTCGCAGACGGGGACGGTCGGGCAGATGGCCTCCTGCACGTCTTCGTGCCGCACGCGACGGCCGGCATCGCGATCCTGGAGACCGGTGCCGGCAGCGACGAGGACCTGCTGGCCGCGCTGGCTGATCTGCTGCCCGCCGACGACCGTTGGCGGCACTCGCACGGCAGCGCCGGCCACGGCCGTTCCCACGTGATGCCGGCGCTGATCCCGCCGTACGCCACGATCCCGGTGCTGAGCGGTCGGCTCGCCCTCGGCACCTGGCAGAGCATCTGCCTGGTCGACCTCAACGTTGACAACACGGTGCGGGAAGTACGGCTGTCTTTCTTGAAGGGGTAATCGAACATTTGTTCGATCCTGGGTTAGACTACGGGGATGCGTTGCGTAGCCCCGGCCGGTTGGCCGAGCCAGGTCCGACCACCCGATGCCCCCGACTGGGAGCGCACCGCGGTCAACTGGCTGTTCGACATCTGCCCGCCCGAATACCGTAGCCACCAGGCGCTGCGACGCCACGTCGTGGTGCTGGCCCGCTTCGCCGTCCTGCACGTCGAGGCGTCGCAGGTAGCCTGCCGACGCGGGGTCAGCGAGGCGCGCGGTGAGTTGAAGGACGTGGCCGACCTGGACGTGATCGAGGCCGCCGTCCAGGCCTGGCACAGCGAGGACGCCCGGCTGCTACGGCTGCGTCGCGAGGTCGGTCTGGTCGAGGAGGCGCTGCGGGGTCGCCGGTTCGTCGCCCGTCTGTAAGCGCCTATCGTCGGGGCATGTCTTCAGGTCTCGACAGCCTCGATCACCAGATCTCGACAAACTCGATCCCCGAATCATGAATTCATGGTCGGCTGTCATCCTGGTCGATCCGCGTGGATGGGTGCTGCTCCAGGAACGAGACCAGCACGCACCGATCGATCCCGACTGCTGGTCCTTCGTGGGCGGCGGAGTCGAGGGGGGTGAGCCCTTCGAGGCTGCCGCCTACCGCGAGCTCGCCGAGGAGACCGGGGTCCGGGCCGAGCCCGGCAGCCTGCGGCTGTGGGGAGAGTTCGAGGTCAGCCACCTCCGCGGCACTATCGGTGGCGGCACGATGGCGGTGTACGCCGCGCCGACGGCGCTGACCGACGCCGACATCGTCTGCGGCGAAGGACGCCAGATCGTCTTCGTCTCACCGCAGCAGGTCGAGACCTTGCGGCTCGGCGGTGCTGCGAGCCAGTTGCTGCCGGCGTTCCTGGGCTCCGAGCTGTACGCTGCCGTCCGTTGCTGAGCCTGCCCCCGTTCCCCAACTCACCCTGAGACACGGGAAACCGGGTACCCGTACTCAGCAAGCTGAGCCCTCAAACCCTGCCTGACGGACGGCACCTTGGGGGCTAATAGGACCTATGAAGCGCTACGCCGACCCCGGGGCCTGTCCCGACTGTTACGCCGACATTGCTTCCAGTCGCGACCGCTGCCCGAGCTGTGGGCTCTCGCTACGCCATCCCGTCGCGGCCGAGCTGTTCGCGACCCTGCAGCGTGCCGACTCCCTGCTGGACCGGATCCGTAGTGAACCGGTCCCACATAGCCACCCATCGGCTGACCTTCGGGTCACCCGATCGGGCCGGGCGCTGCGCGGCTCGTCGGTCCCTGGAGTCCTCCTCAGCCTGGGAGCGCTGTGTCTGCTCGTCGCCGCCGCGGTCTTCCTGGCCGTGGCCTGGTCCTTCCTCGGGGTGGGCGGGCGAACCGCAGCACTCGTCGCCCTGACCGTCGCCGCCGGGGGAGTCGGAGTGGTTCTGGCCCGCCGCGGACTACGAGTCGCTGGGGAGTCGCTCACCACGGTGGCCCTGGGATTCCTCGCGCTCGATCTCTTCGGCGCCGACGACGCGGGGTGGCTGGGAAGCGTTTCGGACTCCCTCTTCGTCGTGATCCTCGGATCGACCATCGCCGTAGCCGGCGTCGGAGTCGCCCTCGCCGGCCGCCGAGGAAGCCCCAGCCTGGTCGCACCCCAGCTCATCTCGGCCTTCGGCGTCCTGATCGCGTACGCCGGCTTGCGCGCATGGCTCTCGGCTGACCTGTGGGTCAGCGGCGTCGGCGTGGGCCTGGTGGCCGCTCTGGTCTGGTTGGTCGTGCTGGTCACACCACCGCTCACGTTCCTCCGTGGGGCCCTGATCACCGTGTGCGGACTCGTGTGGCTGGACCTTCTGGTGGTGAGTCTCGAGGCCCTCCCCGACCCAGTCACCTTCACCGAACTCTGGGCCGGGGCCGGATGGGCCCTTCTCGTGGCTGCGGCCTACCTCGCGGCGGTGGCCCTGATCCCCACCTTGCGGGCCACCGCCCGGTGGTGGTTGGGGGCCGCGGCCGTCCTGGTGACCTTCACCCTCGCCCTGCCTGCCATCGAGACGTCGGCCGACCAGCTGATGCTCACCGCACTCGGTGCGACAGCGGTGTGGACCGTCCTCGCGTGGCTCCTGCCGCAGCCTTGGACATGGTCGGCCCGCCTGCCCGCCACCGCCTCCGCGCTCTGCGCGTTCACCGGGTTTCTGGTGCTGGCTAGCGAAGCGATCGCCCGAATCGGGGATCCGGCGCCGGCGTACTCCGTCTCCATCGCGGCCCGACTCCCTGGGTTCGAGCCGACCTTGAGTCCCTGGTTGCTGGTCCCCACGGCGGCGGTTCTCACCTGCCTGATCCTCGTGGTTGCAGCTGATCGAATTGCGGTGACCATCAGGTGGATGTCGTTGGTCGTGGCCGGCGTTCTGGCGATCAGTGCGGTGTTGACCCTGAGCCTCTTCGCTGTTCCGATCTGGACGGTGTCTGCGGCGCTCACCCTCCTCGCCGTGGGAGCGAGCTTCTTCGCAACCCACGAGGACCGCTGGGCCCTGAAGAGCCTGCCGAGCCTTCTGGCTAGCGGGGTCCTCTTCGCTGCTGCGCTGGAGGTGGCCGTGCCCTCGGCCGGGCTGCTCGCTTCGGTCGCATGCACCCTCACCGCGACCGCCGCCTACTCGGCCGGTCGCGCACCGTCTGAAACGGTCGCGGTGAGGGGATATATCACCGCGCCGATAGCGCTCGTGGTCTCTCTGCACGCCCTGGGCGACGTGCTGGACGCGTCGGTGACGTACCGGGCCATAGTGGTCCTCCTGCTTCTGGGGGCCGTGGCAATCGCTGTGCCCCGCCCTGATCTGGAGATCTCCGCCGCGGTTGGGGGGCTGGCCATCTCGAGCCTGGCCGTGAGCGCGCCAGACGGCGGGGACGGGACGCTCGCCCTGCTCCTGACCGTGTCCGGAGCCCTGGTGATGATCAGTGCCCTGCTGAACCCGGACCGTCGAGCCCTCGGTTGGGTTGGGGGGCTGCTGCTCGCGGCCGCGACCTGGGTTCGTCTCGCCGACCTGGGGGTCGGCACCCCGGAGGCATACACGCTGCCCTCGGCGCTGGCGCTACTCGCCGTGGGTGCGCTTCGACTGCGCGATGAGCCCTCGACCTCCACCAGCAAGTTGCTGGGACCTGCTTTGATCCTGGCGACCCTGCCATCGCTGTTCTGGGTGTCGACCGACCCGGTCTCGATCCGGGCGCTGACGCTCGGCCTCGCCTGCCTGGCCCTGGTCCTCGCGGGTGCCGCCCTGCGCTGGAGCGCTCCGGTGACGACCGGAGCGGTCGTCGGTGGGCTGTTGGTCCTGGTCGAGCTGACCCCCTACCTGCTGCAGACCCCCCAGTGGATCCTGATCGGTCTCGCCGGGGCGGTTCTCACGCTCGTCGGGGTCACCTGGGAGAGCCGAATGCGAGACGTCCGACATGCTGGCGCCTACCTCGGACGACTGCGCTGAGCTTCAGCTCAGATAGCGGCTCAACAGGAGAGCCAGACCCGTACGGTCCCGCTGGTTGAGCTTGGAGGGCACGATCGTGGTCGGCACCGCCTCGATCCTGGGCCTGCTGATGGCCTCGGCCCCGCCGCTGGTGCTCTGGTACGGCATGCGCTTCACCTTCGATGAGACCGCCTTCGGATTCCCGCTGGGGTTGCTCGTCGCGGTCCTCCTGATCACCTGGGTCGTCACCGTGGCCGCCACCTTGCCGCCCAGTCTGAGGGTCTTGCAGCTGCCGGCGCCCAAGGTGATCTCCCGCCTCGTGGCGAGCTGATGCGGGGAAGGGATCCGGAGGATCTACCCGTCGACCGGCCCGCCCCATACCCCCCTCGGTAGACTTACCCGGCCATGGCAATTCTTGACACGATCACCGCGCCACGTGACCTTGATGGGCTGACGGCGGCCGAACTCGACACGCTGGCGACCGAGATTCGGGACTTCCTGGTCCTTACCTGCTCGCGCACCGGCGGTCATCTGGGTCCGACCCTGGGCGTGGTCGAGCTGACGATGGCCATCCATCGGGTCTTCGACTCCCCGAACGACCGGGTGGTCTTCGACACCGGACATCAGACCTACGTGCACAAGCTGCTCACCGGGCGGCTGGCCGACTTCGGCCACCTGCGCCAGGAGGGTGGCCTCAGCGGCTACCCGAGCCAGGCGGAGTCCGAGCACGACATCGTGGAGAACTCGCACGCCTCGACGGCGCTGTCGTACGCCGACGGGCTGGCCAAGGCCTACGCGATCCGCGGTGAGACCCGACACGTGGTGGCGGTGATCGGCGACGGC
>JBBPYJ010000181.1:0-11325 GCA_038200025.1 Propionibacteriales bacterium
ACCAGGGCGATCTCGGCGAGCCCGCCGAAGTTGGTCTCGAAGCCCCAGATCCGCTGCTCGGGATCGAGCATCGTGTCGTTGTGTCCGTCGGGGGACTCCAGCTCCACGGATAGACAGTGCGCCACCACCTCGTCGCCGGGTGCCCACCGGTGTACGCCGGGCCCCGCGGCCAGCACGACGCCGGACAGGTCCGAGCCGACGATGTGGTACGGCAGGTCGTGCCGCTTGGTCAGCGGGCTCAGCCTCCCGTAACGCTCCAGGAAGCCGAACGTCGACACCGGCTCGAAGATCGAGGTCCACACGGTGTTGTAGTTGATCGCGCTGGCCATCACCGCAACCAGGGCCTCACCGGGACCGAGTTCGGGCAGCGGTACCTCGTCCAGGTGCAGGGACTCGCGCGGGTCCTTGTCGCGGCTGTCGAAGCCCTCGAACATCTCGACCTCGTCACGGTGCACGGTGACCGCACGATAGGACTTCGGCATCACCAGCGACTCGAAGGCAGCGCGGCTGGTGTCGCCGGCCGAGATGGCGTCGAGGATGTGCTTCACGAGGGGCTCCCATCCGAGGTGCTGGTGCTGGAGTCGGGGCGGGCGGGCTCCACGAGTTCGAGCAGTACGCCCCCTGCGTCCTTGGGGTGCACGAAGTTGATCCGGGAGCCGGCCGTCCCGGTCCGAGGAGCGTCGTACAGCAACCGCAGGCCGCGCTCGCGCAGCACCCTGCTGGTCTCGTCGATATCGGTGACCCGCATCGCCAACTGCTGAAGGCCGGGTCCCGAGCGATCCAGGAATTTGGCGATCGTCGAGGTCTCATCCAGCGGTGCGAGGATCTGCAGGCAGGTGGAGCCGGGGTCTGTGAAGCCGACCATCGCCTCGCGTACGCCCTGCTCGGTGTTGGTCTCCTCGTGCAGCACGGTCATCTCGTAGACGTCGCGGTACAGCGTCAGTGCCGAATCCAGGTCGGCGACCGCGATGCCGACATGATCGATGGCGGTGAAGAGCCCGGCTGGCAGATCGACCGGTGGGGTCCCAGATGAGGTCATGGTGGTCATCGTCGTACGCCGCGGCGCACTATGACCAGGTTTGTGACTCTTTCCTCATCGACTGGACGCCGTGCTGGCTCGTCCCCGTCAGCCGCCCAGCCGTCAGACGCCCCGCCACCCCAGCCACCCCAGCCCCTCGGATGGATAGTCCCTAGCAAACGGCACCGTTTCTGGCCGGCAAATGGTGCCAAACGCTAGGGACTATCGCGGAGAGGCGCTTTGCTGGTGTTGATGGGCCTACGGGTTGCCCGGTATGGGGGTAACGGCCACCGCGGCGGACTTCCGGTCGGCGTGGTTGAGACTGGAGGCGAGGTCGCTCAACGTCTCGACGAGCCCGTGGGAGTTGCTCGTGGACATGGCGGCCATGGTTTCGTCGGCCAACTGTTGCCAGACGGCTTGGAGGCGCGGCAGCAACGCGCGCCCCTGTGCGCTGAGCTCCACGATGGTGACTCGACCGTCGGTCGGTGACGGTCGCCGAAGGACGAGTCCAGCCGTCTCCAGTTTGCGGACACTGCCAGTGATCGTGGGGGGTTCGCAACCGCTCGAGAGCGCCAATTGGCTCTGGGTCCGTGCTCCCTGCGCGCCTAGTTCGATTAGCAGCACCTCCTGCCCGGTGTGCAAGCCGAGAGGGGCGAGCAGCGCGTCAGCCAGCGCCCGATGGCGAATGCCGATGGTGCGGATGGCGCTGTTGATGGCAGCGGCTTCCTCGAAGTTCATGGAACGAATGCCCTTGCTTCAGAAAGGTTATGCGCCTAATCTTTAGGCACCTAACTAATTCTATCGCACTGGAGTCCCGATGACCATCTCTGAAGATGTTGCCCCGACCGCCACGTCGCACCCCGTGAAGAGGCGCGCGGGCGCCGTCGCTGTGGCGGTGGCTTCGGCGCTCATCGCCTGGATCGTGCTGGTTCCGTTGCTCGGGGTCCGACTACGGGTGCAGATGGGCCCGGGCTCCGAGGTGATGACGATCGGCCCGGGCTTGGTGTTGGGCACCGCCCTGGTGGGGGCCTGTTGGGCTGGGGGCTGCTGGAAGTGCTTGCGAAGTGGAGCCGTCGGGCCGACAAGTATTGGACCGTCGTCGCGATCGTGGTGCTCATCGTGTCCATGGTCGGCCCGCTGACGGCAACAGATACCGCCGCGAGCGCGGTGGGGCTGATCGCGCTCCACCTCGCGATGGGAGTCGTCCTCATTGCGCTGCTGCGGCGCGATGCGAGCGCTCGGCGGTAACCACAGGCTGGTCGCCGCCGGTGCTGCGCATGGGGCAACCAGCCGCAGCCGGCGAGTTCGAAGGTGAGCTGAGTCGAATCGTCCACCTGTTCGAACGATTCGGCAGGGGGCCCTGGTCTAAATCCAGTTTGCGAATCGCACAAGACCGGTTTCACGTGATTCTTCCGACGAAGTCTCGGCGACGGAAGGGTAGAGAGCCCTCGGTGGCGATAGGTACTGTCAGATCATGTCCAACTCAAGTGAGGCTCGCGCAAATCCGTCCGTGATCGTGGCCGGAGCTCGCACCCCCATCGGCCGCCTACTGGGCGGTTTCAAGAGCCTCAGCGCCGCCGAGCTCGGTGGGGTGGCGATCGAAGGCGCGCTCGCGAAGGCTGGAGTCAGCGGGGACCAGGTCGACTACGTGATCCTGGGGCAGGTCATTCAGGCGGGCGCCGGACAGAACCCTGCGCGGACCGCAGCGGTGGCTGGTGGCGTACCCATGAGCGTGCCCTCGATCACGATCAACAAGGTCTGCCTGTCGGGCCTCAACGCAATCGCGCTGGCCGACCAGATGATCCGCGCGGGCGAGGTCGAGATCGTCGTTGCCGGCGGGATGGAGTCAATGACCAACGCTCCCCACCTGCTGCCCAAGTCCCGCGAGGGCTTCAAGTATGGCGACGTGACGCTGGTGGATTCGATGGCCTACGACGCGCTGTGGGACCAAGCCACCGCCCAGGCGATGGGTTTGCTCACCGAGGAGTGCAACGCCGCGGCCGCCAACCTGACCCGCGAGGAGCAGGACGAGTTCGCGGCCCGGTCTCATCGATTGGCTGCCGAGGCCGCGAAGAACGGCGTCTTCGACGACGAGATCGTGCCGGTCTCCATCCCGCAGCGGCGTGGCGAGCCGGTCGTCGTCAGCGCTGACGAGGGGATCCGGGCCGACACCACGGCGGAGTCGCTCGGCAAGTTGCGCCCGGCCTTCAGCAAGGACGGCACGATCACAGCGGGCTCGGCGTCGCAGATCTCCGACGGCGCCTGCGCCGTGGTGGTGATGAGCAAGGAGAAGGCGGAGTCGCTGGGGCTGACGTGGCTGGCCGAGATCGGCGCGCACGGTCAGGTCGCCGGTCCGGACTCGACGCTGCAGCTGCAACCGGCTGCTGCGACCGCCAAGGCCTGTGCTCGACAAGGCATCGAGCCTGCCGACTTGGACCTGGTGGAGTTCAACGAAGCCTTCGCCGCCGTCGGCATCGCCTCGGCTCGCGAACTGGGTCTGGACCCTGACCGGGTCAACGTCGACGGCGGTGCGATCGCCCTGGGGCACCCGGTGGGGATGTCTGGAGCCCGGATCGTGCTGCACCTGGCCCTGGAGCTGAAGCGACGCGGCGGCGGGGTCGGCGCGGCTGCTCTGTGCGGCGGTGGCGGTCAGGGTGACGCGCTGATCGTGCGCGTACCCACCGAGTGACGCCTAGCCGGAGCGGGCCAGGGGCCGGGTCGGTCGCCGACCTGGTCGAGCGGGCTCGGGCCGGTGAGATCCGCGCGGTGGCTCGACTGGTCTCCCTGGTCGAAGACGCTTCTCCCGAGTTGCGCGCGGTGATGGCGGCGCTGACGCCGTACGGCGGCCGGGCCCAGGTGGTCGGTCTGACCGGGCCGCCGGGGGTCGGAAAGCCGACGCTGACCAGCGCACTGGTGACCGCTCTGCGGGCGGCTGGTCGTTGGGTCGGGGTGCTGGCTGTGGATCCCACCTCACCGTTCTCCGGGGGAGCGCTGTTGGGCGACCGGGTGCGGATGGGGGAGCACGCCCTGGACTCGGGAGTCTTCATCCGGTCGATGGCCGCGCGGGGACACCTGGGTGGACTGGCCTGGTCGATGCCGCAGGCGGTCCGGGTGCTGGACGCGGCCGGCTACGACGTGATCCTGATCGAGACCGTCGGAGTGGGGCAGAGCGAGATCGAGATCGCCGAACTGGCCGACACGACCGTGGTGTTGCTGGCGCCGGGGATGGGCGACGGCATCCAGGCGGCCAAGGCCGGGATTCTGGAAATCGCCGACATCTACGTCGTGAACAAGTCCGACCGCGAAGGGGCGGATCGGGTCCTGCGGGAGATCGGATCGATGATCTCACTCACTGAATCAACCGGCTGGCAACCTCCGGTGCTGGCCACGATCGCCGCTGAGGACGTCGGAACGTCTCCGCTCGTTGAGGCGATGACCGCGCACTACAGCTGGCTGACCGCCAGTGGGGAGCTCGCCACCCGTAGATCGCTTCGGGCCCGAGCCGAGGTCGAGGCGATCGCGGTCGCGGCCCTGCGTGAGCGTTGGGGCGGGGTGGGTGGCGCCGAGCTCG
The DNA here is from genome assembly GCA_038200025.1 of Propionibacteriales bacterium. Taxonomy (GTDB): domain Bacteria; phylum Actinomycetota; class Actinomycetes; order Propionibacteriales; family Nocardioidaceae; genus Nocardioides. The sequence goes on from JBBPYJ010000181.1 coordinate 4,590, forward strand.
ACGATCTGGGCGACCGGGTGGCGCAGGGGGAGCTGGATCCCTACGCCGCGGCCGACCGCCTGGTCGCGACCGGACCCGACTCTCTCTAAGATTGCCGGATGACCCAACAACCCTTCAGTCGTCCCGGGGCGATCGACCTGTCCGCGCTCAAGCGTCCGGCCCCTGCGCCGGGCGGTGCCGCCCCCGGAGGCGGGGCTGGCGGGGTGGCCTCCACCGGCGGGACGGCCTACTCCTTGAGCGTCGACGAGCCGAACTTCCAGGCGACGATCGAAGCGTTGATGGCCGCGCCGGTGCTACTGGTGTTCTTCTCGCCCACCCAGCACCCCGCCAGCGCCCAGCTCGCCGACGACTTGGCCACCCTGGCCGACGAGTTCGAGGGCCGTTTCCTGCTCGGCAAGGTCGACATCGACGCCGTGCCGGCGATTGCCCAGGCGATGCAGATCCCCTCGGTGCCGATGGTGATCGCGGTCATCGACGGTCGGCCGATGCCGTTGTTCCAGGACGTCCTGCCGCTTGAGGAACTGCGTTCGGCGATGACCCAGGTGATCGCCCAGCTGACCAGCCAGGGCATCACCAGCCGACACCAGCCGCGTGGACTTGCTGCCGAACCGACCGGCAACGAGGACGGCGAGCCTCCTGTCGATCCGCGCTACGCGCCCGCCCAGGACGCCCTGGCCGCCGGTGACATCGACGCGGCGGTCGCTGAGTATCAGAAGCTGGTCGACGCCAACCCCGCCGACGTCGAAGCTGCCGCCGGTCTGGCGATGGCCAAGGTGCTGGCCCGGACCCAGGGCGTGGACGCGACGGCGGCACGTACGGCAGCAGCCGATGCTCCCGATGACGTCGAGGCACAGACCATGGTCGCCGACCTGGATCTGCTCGGCGGACACGTCGACGATGCCTTCGACCGACTGGTCGAGCTCGTTCGGCGCAGTGCCGGGTCCGAGCGCGATGCCGCACGGCAGCACCTGATCGGACTCTTCGCCGCGGTCGGCAACGACGACGTGCGGGTGCTCAAGGGTCGTCAGAAGCTGGCCAACGCCCTCTTCTGAAGTCAGCCTGGTCGGCTTCTGCGCCTTAAGGACCGCTACTGCGCCAATATACGGGAGCAGTAGCACCACTCAGGGTGCAGTAGCCGAGGCGGGCAGGGTCAGTTCTTGAAGACCGCGAAGAGGCCGGACAGGAAACTGGGGTCCATTCCATCCAGGTGGCCGTTGCGATCACCTCGGTGGCGTAGCCGGTACCCTCGGTGAAGACCCCTGACACGGTGCGCTTGGTTGAAGTCTCGACCTGGTTGCTCGTGGTGTGCCTTTGTCGATAGTTGGCAGCGAGGCTGCGAACGCCGGAGCAGCGGCGACCATGAGAATCGTGGGAGTGACCCAGGCGCCGTACAGGGCGGCACGGCGAGGGGTACGCGGCCCCGACATGGCCCCGCCCTAGGCTAACCGACACCTCTCAACGCAAAATCGCCGAACGACCGGCTTCCAACCTTGCCACCGGCACCCGGTAGGGCGAGCACGAGACGTAGTCGAGGCCGACCTCGTCGAAGAAGTGCACCGACCTGGGGTCCCCGCCGTGCTCGCCGCAGACCCCGAGCTTCAGGTCGGGCCTGGTCTCCCGGCCGGACTCCACGGCCTTGCGCACCAGGGCGCCGACCCCGTCGATGTCCAAGGACTCGAACGGCGAGACCGGGAAGACTCCCTGGGCCAGGTAGGTGGAGAAGAACGATGCCTCGACGTCGTCGCGGGAGAAGCCCCAGGTCATCTGGGTCAGGTCGTTGGTGCCGAACGAGAAGAACTCCGCCGACTCCGCGATGTGCCCGGCGGTCATCGCTGCGCGCGGAAGCTCGATCATGGTGCCGATCTTGACCGGTACGTCGACCCCAGTCTGCTCGGCGACCTCCCTGGCGACCGCAACGATCTTGGCCTTGACCAGATCCAGTTCGCGCACCGAGGCGACTAGCGGGATCATGATCTCCGGCTCTGCCCGGCCGCCGGCCTCGATGCGTGTGGACGCGGCCTCGAGGAGTGCGCGGGCCTGCATGGTGAACAGGCCCGGGATCACGATGCCGAGCCGTACCCCTCGCAGTCCGAGCATCGGGTTCGACTCATGGAGGCGCTGTACGGCGGCAAGCAGCTTGCGCTCGCGCTTCTTGCGTTGCCCGTGGACGTCGGCGACCGCCATCGCCACCGACAGTTCGGTGAGGTCGGGGAGGAACTCGTGCAGGGGCGGGTCGATGAGCCGGATGGTGACCGGCAGTCCGTCCATCGCCTCGAAGATCGCGGCGAAGTCGTTGCGTTGCAAGGGCAGCAGCTCGGCCAGAGCAGCGGCCTGCTCGTCGTCGTTCTCGGCGACGATCAGGTTCTCCACCAGGCCGCGGCGGTCGCCGAGGAACATATGCTCGGTGCGGCACAACCCGATGCCCTGGGCGCCGAAGCGGCGGGCGCGCAGAGAATCCTCGGCGGTGTCGGCGTTGGTGCGGACCTGGAGTCGACGGCGGGTGTCGGCGTGCTCGATGATCCGGGCCACCGCCTGGACCAGGGGCTCGTCGACGTCCTCGCCCTCGAAGTAGCGCACCACGTGCGACGGGGTCACCGGAACCGCGCCGTCGAAGACCTCGCCCGTGGAGCCGTCGATGGAGATGACATCCCCCTCGCGAACCGTCTTGCCGCCACGAACGGTGAACTCACCCGCGCGGGTGTCGACCTCGAGGGACTCGGCGCCGCACACGCAGGTGCGGCCCATACCGCGAGCGACGACCGCCGCGTGCGAGGTCTTGCCGCCACGGTTGGTGAGCACTCCCTTGGCGACCATCATCCCGTGCAGGTCCTCGGGTGTGGTCTCTTTGCGGACCAGGATCACGTCCTCGCCGGCCTCGGCCCACTCAACGGCGGTCTTCCAGTCGAAGACGGCCCTGCCGACAGCGGCACCGGGGGAGGCGTTCATGCCCTTGCCGAGCAGCACCTTCTTGGCGTCGGCGTCGAACCTGGGGAACATCAGGTTGGCCAGCTGGTCGCCGGTGACCCGGCGCAACGCCTCATCAGCGTCGATCAGGCCCTCGTCGGTCATGTGCACCGCGATCCTGAAAGCGGCCTCGGGGGTGCGCTTGCCGACTCGGGTCTGGAGCATCCAGAGTTTGCCCTGCTCGACGGTGAACTCGATGTCGCACATGTCCTGGTAGTGGTGCTCCAAGGTGGACATGATCTTCAACAGCTCGTCATGGGACTCCTTGGCGACCTCGCCCATGTCGGCCAGCGACAGGGTGTTGCGGACACCGGAGACGACGTCCTCACCCTGGGCGTTCTGCAGGTAGTCGCCGTACTCGCCCTGGTCGCCGGAGGCGGGGTCGCGGGTGAAGGCAACCCCGGAGCCGGAGGTCATGCCCCGGTTGCCGAACACCATCGCCTGGATGTTGACCGCGGTGCCCAGCTCCTCGGGGATTCGCTCCTGGCGGCGGTAGAGGACGGCGCGGTCGGTGTTCCACGACTCGAACACGGCGCGGACGGCCAGGTCCATCTGCTCGCGAGGGTCCTGGGGGAACTCGCGACCGGCGTGGTCCCGGATGATCTGCTTGAAGGTCTCGACCAGCCCACGCAGATCCTCAACGTCGAGGTCGAGATCGGCGGTGGTGTTCTTGGACTTCTTCAGGTCGTCGAGCGCGTCGCGGAAGAGCTCACCCTCGACGTCGAGCACGGTGCCGCCGAACATCTGGAGCAGCCGGCGGTAGGAGTCCAGCGCGAACCGCTCGTCATCGCTCTGCTTGGCCAGGCCGCGGAGGGACTCGTCGTTGAGCCCGATGTTGAGCACGGTCTCCATCATCCCGGGCATCGAGGCTGCCGCGCCACTGCGGACGCTGACCAGCAGCGGATCCTCGGCGTCACCGAGGCGACGTCCGATCGCTTTCTCGAGCGTCTTCAGGTGGGAGGAGACCTCGTCGCCCAGGCCTTCCGGCTCGTGCCCCTCGCGCAGATAGGCCCGACAGGCTTCGGTGGAGATGGTGAAACCGGGCGGCACCGGCAGCCCCAGGTTCGTCATCTCCGCCAGGTTGGCACCCTTGCCACCCAGCAGATCCTTCTTGCTCTTGTCACCTTGGGCGAAGTCATAGACGAAGCTGCTCATGGCTGATCTAAGCATCTTGTGATGCCCAGTGGGAGCGGTCCCACCGGGGATCAGCCACGACCGGACTCGGTGTAGCCGACCACGCCGTCGTCGATGCCGCGGGCCACCGCCTCGATCCTGCGGGTCGTGAAGTCCGCACAGTGCTCGCGCACCTGCTGGATCGTGCACCAGTGGGCACCGGCGATCTCACGGGGTTGCTTGACGATGTCTTCGAGAATCGAAGGATCGTGGGTGCCCCCGTCGAAGACCAGGCAGAGCGCGTCCTCCCAGCCGCCCCAAGGCGGTAACCAGTCGGTCAACAGCAAGGAGCCGGCCTGGATCTGCAGCGCCAACTCCTCCTCGACCTCGCGGGTCACCGCCAGCCGGGGAGACTCGCCGACCTCGACGACACCGCCGGGCAGATCCCAGTCACGCTTGTAGGTGAGCTCGCAGAGCAGGACCCGACCCTGGGTGTCCCTGATGAACATCTGCCCGATCGCCCGCTTGCGGGGTAGGAACGAGTTCAGCAGCGCCCGGAATCCTGCCGGCTCGGTGACCGGGGGATCGGTGACCAACCGGGCCAGCACTACGAGTCCGCTGGCTTCGGGGGACCCGCCGGCGGCGGTCACCTTCGGCACCATCCGGCGCACCCCCTCGCGGTGCATCCCGGACCTGGTGGCGACCCGGATCGCGTCCTTGTTGGCCGGGTCCGCCTCGGCCTCGAGACGCTTGAATCCGAGCTGCTCGAAGGCGTAGTCGATCAGCAGTCGGATTGCCCCGGTCGCGTAGCCGCGTCGGCGGTGGGACTCCTCGATAGCCCAGCTCAGCCGGCCCAGCTCGTGGCCGAGGTGCTCCAGGGTTACTCTGCCGACGTGCTCGCCGTCGGGTGACTCCACGGCGTACGCCGTCAGATCGGCGCTGCACGACTGCGCGATCAGGGTGATCCGGCCGTCGGTCAGCGTCGGTGGCGTATCGAATTCGGGCACCGGATCACCCTAGCCGCGAGCGTGTGGGAAGAACCCCTCGCCCAATTCCCCGGTCGACCGGGGAATTACGCGCATGTCAGGCAGTGCGATGCCTGACAAGTGCATGTTTTGCCTGTCGAGCTCAGCCCTCTCGACTGTTCGACCAGCTTGAGGAGCACCCCCTTGATGACCAGCCGGTGCGCCTCGCATCAGGCCTGACGCCGGCGCAGGTAGATCGTCGCGAGCGGGGGTACGACGATCGTTGCGCTGGCAGGCTGTCCCTGGTGGTCGCCGGCGACGGCCTCGACAGCTCCGAGGTTGCCCACGCCTGAACCGGTGTAGGCCTCCGCGTCGGTGTTGACGATCTCCTCCCAGGTGCCTGCCGAGGGCAACCCGACCTGGAAGCCGTGGTGCGGGACGGCCGAGAAGTTGGCGACGACTGCGATGTCGGAACTCTCCTCGAAGGAGGAGTCGGCCTTCCGCAGGAAGGAGAACGTCGTCCGGCCGGTGTCGTTGGCATCCAGCCACGAGAACCCCTCGGGCGAGGAGTCGGCGGACCAGAAGGCGGGGGAGTCGACGTACGCCGTGTTCAGATCGCGGACCAGCGAGTGCACGCCGCGGTGCTCGGAATGGTCCATCAACCACCAGTCCAGCTCGCGGGCCTCGGCCCACTCCGCCTCTTGACCGAACTCAGAACCCATGAACAGCAGCGGCGTGCCGGGGTGCGCCCACATGTAGGCCAGGAAGGCCCGCAGGCCCGCCAGCTGCTGCCAGCGGTCGCCGGGCATCTTGCGCAGCAGTGAGCCCTTGCCGTGCACGACCTCGTCGTGGCTGATCGGCAGCACGTAGTTCTCCGAGAACGCGTAGACCAACGAGAACGTCATCTCGCCGTGATGGTGGCTGCGGTAGATCGGGTCCTTGGCCATGTAGCGCAGGGAGTCGTTCATCCAGCCCATGTTCCACTTCAGGCCGAAGCCCAGTCCGCCGTCGGAGGTCGGCCTGGTGACGCCGGGCCACGAGGTCGACTCCTCGGCGATGGTGACCGCCCCGGGGACCCTCTTGTAGACGGTGGCGTTCATCTCCTGCAGGAACTGGACCGCCTCGAGGTTCTCGCGACCGCCGTGCATGTTGGGCGCCCACTCGTCCGCCTCGCGGTCGTAGTCGAGGTAGAGCATCGAGGCCACCGCGTCGACGCGCAGCCCGTCGATGTGGAACTCCTCGAGCCAGTAGAGCGCGTTGGCGTAAAGGAAGTTGCGGACCTCGTGGCGACCGAAGTTGAAGATGTGCGAGCCCCAGCCCTTGTGCCAGCCACGTTGGGGGTTGGGGTCCTCATATAACGCGGTGCCGTCGAAGCGGGCCAGCGCCCACGCGTCGGTAGCGAAGTGTCCGGGCACCCAGTCCAGGATGACGCCGATGCCGGCCTGATGCAGGCGGTCGACCAGGTAGCGGAACCCGTCGGGGTCGCCGAAGCGGGAGTCGGGGGCGAAGTAGGACGTCACGTGGTAGCCCCACGAGCCGCCGAACGGGTGCTGCATGATCGGCATCAGCTCGACGTGGGTGAAGCCGAGGTCGCTGACGTAGCCGACCAGCTCGTCGGCCAGCTGCCCGTAGTTCAGAGTCTTGTCGTAGGGCTTGCGCCACGACGCCAGGTGGACCTCGTAGACCGACATCGG
>JBBPYJ010000182.1:0-10140 GCA_038200025.1 Propionibacteriales bacterium
CGTCCTCGCCGCCCGGGAGCTGGACGACAACACCGCACTCGCCCGGCGCGCAGGCCACCCCTGCGTGCTGCTGACCTTCGGCGACCGACTCAAGGTGCTGTTGGGCGACCGCGCCATCGAGATGCCGGGCTGGCTGCGCCCGGCGTTGGAGCAGATCCGGGTCAGCAACGAGTTCCGCCCCGCCGACCTGACCGAGCTGGACCCGCAGAGTCGCCTGGTGCTGTGCCGGCGACTGGTGCGCGAGGGTCTGCTCCTGGTCACCCCTTGAGCTCGACGTTTCGTTGCTCGGCCGCGGCCGAGCGGCGCGGGGACGAGTTGGCCGGCACCGCGTCACTGGTCGCGTCGTACCTGCTGATCGAGCATCCCGGACCCTGGGGAGTCCAGGCGCTGCGCGACAGCCGGTTCCCGGCCTCGCTCGGCGATGCGCTGCAGCGACACGCCACCGCGGCCCGGGTCCGGCCGTTGCTGGTCCGGCGCCCCGGTCGGTCGGCGCCAGCATCGCGGGGGGACGGCGTCCGGGTCATCGTGGCCTCCACGAACGTGGTCGACCCCTTCATCGAGACCACGACGCTTCCCGACTTCGCGTCCGTCCTCGACCTCGATCTATCCGCTCTGGCCGCCGGGAAGAGTCTCGGCCTCGAGCGGATGGAGGGACCGATCTTCGCGGTCTGCACGCACGGCAAGCACGACCCGTGCTGCGCCGAGCGCGGCCGCCCGATCGCGCAGGCGCTCGCGACCGTCGAGCCCGACCGCACCTGGGAGTGCTCGCACCTGGGCGGGGACCGGTTCGCCGGCAACCTCGTGGTGCTGCCGACGGGCCTCTACTACGGCCGCCTGGACCACGACACTGCGGTCCGGCTGACGGTCGAGCACCGGGACGGGCGGATGCTTCTGGACCATCTGCGTGGCCGCTCCAATGAGGCGATGCCGGCCCAGCTGGCCGAGGTCGCGCTCCGTCGTGAGCTGGGGGAGCTGCGGATCGCGGCCGTCACCTCCCAGGGGCACACCCTCGAGGACGGGGTCACGGTGGCGCGCTACCTCGTCCATGACACGTCGGGGGACACGTCGGGGGACACGTCGGGGGACACGTCGTACGTCGTGAAGGTGCGCACCTCGCTGGCTCCCGAACGCGGGCACCTGACCTGTCGGGCAACCAGTGAGAGCTCGATACCGCATCACGAGGTGCTCTCGATCGATCGGGCCTAGGGTCCGCACCGCTGGCCGCCCGTTCCAGGATGGGCCACCTAGGATGGAGGCGTGACCAGCGCCGAGACGGTGAACAGCCGCGCCTCGGCGCGCTGGGCCTTGCTGAGCTCGAGGATGATCGACGCAGAGTCCGTCGCCCTAACCGGACTGCCGACCGGGCCGCGCTGGCCGGCGCTGCTGCAGACCATCGGACTGGTCCGCTTCCGGCATCGGTTCGTCCCGTGGGCGTTCCGACGGTACGGCGACGTGTTCACCGTCCGCACGGTGCCTCGGGGGCGACCGCTGGTGATCTTCACCCGGCCCGAGCACTCCAAGGAGATCTTCGCCGGCGATCCCGAAGTCTTCTGCGCGGGCAAGGGCAACGCGATCCTCGGCCCGATCATGGGCGACCACTCGCTATTGCTGGTCGACGGCGCGGCTCACAGGCGAGCGCGCTCACTGCTGATGCCGGCCTTCAACGGCCACGCCTTGCGCGGGTACGCCGCGCTGATCGCCGCGGTCACCCGAGACCAGGTCTCGAGTTGGCCGCACGACGAGGAGTTCGCGGCGCTGGACCGGACCAACGCGCTGACTCTCGAGGTGATCCTGCGGGTGGTCTTCGGAGTGGCCGACGAGGATCGGCTGACCAAGCTGCGGCCGCTGGTGAATGCGACGGTCGACGTCTCTCCGGTGGTGCTGCTGGGCTCGCCGTACCCCCTGCTGCGTCGCATCGGACCCTGGCGCAAGGCGAGTGAACGAGCTATCGCGTTGGACAACTTGATCTATGCCGAGATCGCCGAGCGGCGGGCGGCTGCGGACCTGCGCGATCGGACCGACGTACTGTCCCGGTTGATCCTGGTGGACGCCGATGGCGACTCGCTGAGCGACGAGGAGCTGCGCGACCAGCTCGTCACTCTGCTGCTCGCCGGGCACGAGACGACGGCGACGGCCCTGGCCTGGGCGCTCTACGAGCTCGGCCGCAATGCTGACCTGCGGGCCCGCACCCGCGACGCGGCCCTGGACACCGACGACGGTGACGCCTGGCTGGAGGCGGCGTTCAAGGAGTCGATGCGGCTGCACCCGGTGATCCCGATGGTGGTGCGGATGTTGACCCGGCCCGCCACCGTCGCCGGGCACGCACTGCCCGAGGGCGCCACGGTCGCCACCTCGATCCTGATCGCCCACGCCCGCGAGGACAACTACGCGGAGCCGGACGCCTTCCGCCCCGACCGGTTCTTGAACCAGAACCCGCCGACCAATACCTGGATCCCCTTCGGCGGCGGGGTCCGCCGCTGCATCGGCGCGGGCTTCTCGATGATGGAAGGGGCAGCGGTGCTCCGCGAGATCTTCGGCAACCTCGACCTCGAATCCGTCGGCGAGGACGAACCCAAGGTCCGCAACATCACCAGCGTGCCCCGCAACGGCGCCCGGATCGTCGTACGCCGGCGGCCATCGCCGCACCGTCTCAAGCACTGAGTCGACGGGGTGGCTCGAAGGTCGCTGCCACCGCCTCGAAGACCTCGTAGTAGTCGGCATAATCGCCGCGACCCATCGTGCAGGTCAGGGTGTAGCCGATCCCATCGACCAGCCAGGCCCACTGCTCGCACAGCAACTCGTCGTCGCTGCGGCGATACCCGAAGCGGCGGTAGGCGACTCCCCAACCGCCGAGGTCGTAGTCATCCTCGTCGTCGAGTTCGAAGTCACGCCGCCGGGCGGCCGTCTCGGCCAGATCCTCCTCACGCCAGGAGTTCAAGGTGGTCGTGCGGGGCACCGCGTGCACTTCTAGACGGAGCAGCGGCACCACCCCGCTGGCCCCCGCCGTGGGACAGCGTGCGCTGATCAGGACCCCGTGATCGGGATCCGCGGTTATCCGCCAGCGCGAAGGCACCCGCACCACCTCGGGGATGTCGCAGCTGCGGGTGTTTGCGGCTGAAATCTGGTGACTCGTAAGTTCGTTAGGTGTCATACCTAAGAGCGTCACCCGCTGGCGGAGTCGCCAAACTCGGTACGGATTGGCCTGTGGACGGCCGCCGTGGACCTGCGTTCTGACCGCCCGCAGGGCCAGGTTTGGCGGGCGTTGACTCCGCCAGCGACAATGAGGTCGTGGCCGCCCGCAGAGAACACCCGATAGTGCACGGTCTGGCCGCGCTTATCGGCGTCGCGGTGGCGATCGGGCTGATTCTCGGCCTTGCGGTGTTGCTGGTCAGCAAGGGGCTGGGGCTGGGCGAGTCCAACCCGGTGGCGCGCGACTCGAGCGATGCTCAGCAGTCGATGTATCTGCCCAAGCCCACCGAGACCAACCTCAGCACCGGACCCTTGATCACACTGCCTCCGGGCCAGACCCCGGCCGCGTCGGCAACGGCGACACCAGAGGGCATTACCTTGACGGCCGGCGCGGCTTCAGTGGCGCCGATGCAGCAGATCGACCTGACCGGTTCCTTCCCCAGCGGTGAGGGTGCCGTGGTGCAAGTCCAGCGGTTCGAGGGCGGCAACTGGCAGGACTTCCCCGTCACCGCCTCGGTGACCGGCGGATCGTTCTCGACCTACATCCAGACCAGTCAGCCCGGCGAGAACCGGTTCCGGGTGTCCGATACCGATTCCGGTGCAACGTCGAACGAGGTCGTCGTCACCATCAGCTGACTGGCCCCTGCGGCCCCCAGGGGCTAGTGGCCGGTCGCGTCCGGGTCGCGCCATACCCGCTCGAAGGGCAGGCGCCAGGCGACCGGGGCGATCAACTGGTGGATCTGGTTGGGACCCCAGGTGCCCTGGCCGTAGGGCCGGACGACCGGGGGGTTCTCCAGCAGCGGGGCGGAGACCTCCCACAGCCGCTCGATGCCTTCGGCGGAGGTGAACAGGGTCCGGTCCCCGCGGGCGGCGTCGAAGATCAGTCGTTCGTAGGCCTCCAGCACCGAGCCGGCCCAGCCGGTGTCCTGCATGGCGAACTGCATCGACAGCTTTTGCAGCTTCATGCCGGGACCGGGGCGCTTGCCGTAGAAGGACAACGACATCTTGGCCTCGTCGGCCAGGTCGAAGGTCAGGTGGTCCGGGCCGTGGTCACCGACGCCGGAACCCTGCGGGAACATCGACTTGGGGGGCTCTTTGAAGGCGATCGAGATGATCCGGGCGCCTTCGGCAAGCCGCTTCCCGGTGCGCAGGAAGAAGGGCACTCCGGCCCACCGCCAGTTGTCGATGTAGCACTTCAACGCGATGAAGGTCTCGGTTTCTGAGTCCGAGGCGACACCGTCGATGTCGCGGTAGCCGACGTACTGTCCGCGCACCACGTCGGTGGGCTCGATCGAGAGCATCGAGCGGAAGACCTTGTTCTTCTCCTCGCTGATCGCCGCGGGCTCCAAGGCGGTGGGCGGCTCCATGGCGGTGAACGCCAGCACCTGGAGAAGGTGGGTGACGACCATGTCGCGGTAGGCGCCGGTGGCCTCGTAGAAGCTGGCGCGCTGGTCGAGCCCGAGCGACTCGGGCACGTCGATCTGGATGTGGTCGATGTGGTTGCGGTGCCAGATCGGCTCGAACAGCCCGTTGGCGAAGCGGAAGGCGAGGATGTTCTGGGCGGCCTCCTTGCCCAGGAAGTGGTCGATGCGGAAGATCTGCTCCTCGTTGAACACCTCGTGGAGATGCCCGTTGAGCTCGACCGCCGAGGCGAGGTCAGTGCCGAAGGGCTTCTCCATGATAATTCGGCTTCGTTCCACCAAGTTGGCGTCACGCAGCAGGTGCACCACGCTCAGCGCCGCGGTCGGGGGCACGCTGAGGTAGTGCAGCCGCTGTGCGGAGCCACTCTCGCCCCATTCCCCCTCGACCTCGGCAACGATGCGCTGGAGACCCTTGGCGCCCTCGGATCCCGGAGCCCAATCCAGCAACTTGGCGAAGTCTGGCCACGCCTCGGTGTCGCCGTCGTCACCGCCGAACTCGTGCACCGACTCCCGGGCGAACTCCACGAACGAGTCGCGGGTGTGCTCGTCCAAGGACGTGCCGATCACCCGCACGTTGTGCATCAGCCCGGTCTTGAACAGGTGCAACAGCCCGGGCAGCAGCTTGCGTCGACTCAGGTCGCCGGTCGCGCCGAAGAGTACGACGGTCGTCGCGGGGGTCGAGGGAGGAGAGGCCATGGAGCCAGCGTGCCACGTCTGACGACCAATGAGGAGAGCGTCCCGCTGATCGAACCCGGCGACCACCCGGGGGCTGGGTTCAGTCGGGAATCGTGTCGAAGGTGTCGGGGTCGGGACCCATCCGGCCGGTCGCGCCCTGGTCGAGCCCGTCGATCGCGCCCATGTCGGCCTCGGTGAGCTCGAAGTCGAAGAGTTCGAAGTTCTCCTTCATCCGCTCCGGGCTCACCGACTTGGGGAACACGATGTCCCCGCGCTGTAAGTGCCAACGCAGGGTCACCTGCGCTGAGGACTTGCCCAGCCGTTCCGCGATCTCCTCGAGCACCTCGTTGCCGAGCACCTCGCCCTGCGCGATCGGCGACCAGGCCTCGGTGGCGATGCCGTGGGCGTTATCCACGGCGCGCACCTTGGAGTTGGCGAAGAACGGGTGCACCTCGATCTGGTTGACCGCGGGGGCCTTGCCGGTGGCGTTGATGATCGCCTCGAGGTGGGCGGGCTCGAAGTTCGAGACACCGACCGAGGTGGCCAGCCCGGCCTCGCGAGCCTCGAGCATCGCCTTCCAGGTGCCGACGTAGTCGCCGTCGTAGCGGGTCGGTAGCGGCCAGTGGATCAAGAAGAGGTCGACCCGGTCCAGCTGGAGCTTGCTCAGCGACTCCTCGAGCGAGCGGCGTACATCCGGCGTCCGGTGGTTGTTGTTGTTGAGCTTGGTGGTGACGTAGAGGTCCTCGCGGGCCAGCTTCGACGCGGCGAGCGCCTCGCCGACGCCGGCCTCGTTGCCGTACATCTGCGCGGTGTCGATGTGTCGGTAGCCCACATCCAGCGCGGCGGCCACGGTGTCTGCGGTCTCGTCCGGCTCCACCTGGAAGGTCCCGAAGCCAAGCTGCGGGATGGTGGTGCCGTCGTTCAGGTCGATAGTGGGAACGGTCATGTCATATACATACCCCGCAGGGGGCGAGGCTATTCCCGATCAGCGTCCGGCCCAGACCGCTTCCTCAAATCGCGCAGCCGTCCGGGCCGCACGCCCCGGCCCCGTCGCTGGCCCCGTCGTTGTCCACGACCTCCAACTGCGGCTTGGCTTCGGCGTCGACCTTGGCCAACACTTCCCGGAAGGTCTGGACCGGCTGCGCGCCGGAGATCCCGTAGCGCCCTTCGACGACGAAGAACGGCACCCCGTTGGCGCCGTACTCGCGCGCAGAGGTGGCATCGGCCGCCACGGCGTCGGCGTACTCGTCGCTCGCCACCACGGCGCGCACCCGGTCGGCGTCCCACCCCACCACGGCGGCCGCAGCAAGAAGCACGTCGAGGGCGGCGGGGTTCTCAGCACGCAGGAAGTACGCCGCCAGCAGCTCCTCCTTCAGCCGGGCCTGGACGCTCGGCCCGGCCTCATCCAGGGCCAGGTGAAGGACCCGGTGGGCGTCCAGGGTGTTGGCGACGGTGGCCTCGGCCTGCCGGAAGGCCAAGCCCTCCTGTGCAGCGACCGCGTCGACCTGGGCGATCATCTTCAGACCGGCATCGGGCCCGCCGCCGTACTTCGAGTCGAGATACTCCGGGACGGTGAGGTCGGAGTCCGTCGGCGACGACGGATCGAGCTGGAAGGAGTGGTAGACGACCTCGACATCGTCGCGGTCCCCGATCGCCTTCTCCAACCGGCGCTTGCCGATGTAGCACCACGGGCAGACCACGTCGGACCAGACATCGATGCGCATGTGCTGCTCAACCGTTCCAGCTGGCGGTGTGTTCCCTCGGGTGAAGATGGCTGACGCGGTGTGCTGGCGGAGGTCGTACCCCACGAAGTCGGCGGACTCACGCTGGTCGTCAAGGAGTGCCGGCAGCTCCTCGAACCGGGCGTCGAGGGTGTAGTGGGCATGGGTGCTCGGCCTCCAGGATCGGCCCCACGCTTGGAACCCGGCCCGGGCCCCGCGCTCAGCCCGATCAGCTAATCGGTGGGCACGGCAATCACCGCACCAGCGCCTAGAGTCGTCCTCATGTGGTGGCGCGCCCGGCAGAGCGAAGCAGTCGTAGATGCTGCCTGGGCTTGGTTGACCGACACCCGCCACTGGCCGGAGTGGGGGCCGACCGTGACCGACGTGCGACTCGATCACGAGGGGCATGTCTTGCGAGCCGACAGCACCGGGTCGGTGCGCACGCCGGTCGGCCTGTGGCTCCGGTTCGAAGTGGAGCAGTGGCGGCGTGAGCCGAACCGGCGCGAGTGGTCCTGGCGGGTCGGTGGGATCGCGGCGACCAGCCACCGCGTCGTGCGCCGCGAGAACGGTTGCCGGATCTCTCTGGGTGCGCCGATCTGGGCGCCCGCCTACCTTCCGGTGCTCGAAGTCGGCGTACGCCGCCTCGCGCGGCTGGCCGAGGCCGAGATCTCACCGCGATGAGCGGATCGGGGCACGCGGGCGGCTTCGCCCACGACGTACGTCGCGACGGCTCGGTGGTGCTCACTCACCACCGAGCTCACGCGACGACGCTGCGTGGCTCACGAGCAACGGAGTTCTTGGCCGAGGTCTGCGACGCCTCCGACGAGCGGGCCCAGGAGTCGATGGCCCGGTGGACGGGCAACTACAAACACGGCAACGAGCGTCAGGCGCGCCAGCACCCGCGCAACTTCGGCCGCTGAGCGGGTCCGGTCAGGCTTCCTGTGGGTCGCTCACCCGGATGACCAGCTTGCCGCTGACGTGACCCTCCTGGCTACGCGCGAACGCCTGCGCAACCTGGTCGAGCGGAAACGTGTCGGCCACCTCCACGTCCAGTCCGCCGCGGTCGGCCAAATCGCCTAGCCAGACGAGCTCGGCACCGTCGGGACGCACCCAGATCCACGAGCCCCCGTGCTCGCGCACGTTGGGGTCGGCCACCGAAGCGTGCTGCCCGCCGGAGGCCAGCACGGCCAGCGTGTCCTCGAGGACACCGCCGACGAAGTCGGCCACCGCATCGACCATGTCCGGGGCAATCGCCCGCACCCGGTCGACCAGGCCCTCGCCGTAGGTAACGGGAGCCGCGCCGAGGTCACGCAGTCTCTGGTGGTTGGGCTCCGAGGCGGTTCCGATCACGGTGGCGCCCAGTGCGCGAGCGATCTGGATCGCCATCAGCCCGACCCCGCCGGCGGCGGCATGGACCAGCAGCGTGGTGCCTTGGTCGACCTCGAGGCGGCGTAGCGTCCGCAACGCCGTCAGTCCGGCGAGCGGAAGACCGGCCGCCGCGTCCCAGTCCAACGACGCGGGCTTGCGGGCCAGCGCCCGGACGGGGACGCTCACGAGCTCGGCGAAGGTGCCCGCCTGCACCCAGTCCTTGCGGGCATAGGCGATCACCTCGTCGCCGACCGCGAACTCCGGGGTGTCAGGGCCCACCTCGCGGACCACCCCGGACACGTCCCAACCGGGGATGGCCGGGAAGTCCAGGGGCATCATCGCGTCCAGGCCGCCGGTGACGATCTTCCAGTCGACCGGGTTGACCCCGGCGCTGCGGACCTCCACGAGCACCTCCCCGGGTCCGACCTTCGGGTCAGGATGCTCCCCGAGCTCGAGCAGGTCGTCCCAGGAGTCGCCGTACTGTCCATAGCTGATTGCGCGCATGTCCGGCTGCAGCGCCCGGTGGCTCCGGAAGATTCCCGCGTCTCGACACAGGCGCCGGTGGAGGGCGTCGGCCTCGGCGCCCTGGCCGGCGACCATGCATACAGTTCGTCCGCTCGCGAGGCGCTCGGTCGAGCCAGCTGGGACTCTGCCTAACTGGTCGGACACGAAGGTCAACGGCCCGACCTTGAGGCACTCCGAGCGGGGCACGACCCACTGTGGTGCCCACCCTGCACCAACCACACGGCCTGGGCGGGGACGGTGCTTCGATTGGCGAGGTGGTGCGAGGTGGAGGAGTTGAACGCGATCGAATCTGCCTTGCGTAGGGTGTGAGGGTCGAAGCCAAGGGTCACCTCCAGCTCACCGCTCAGGACGTAGCCGTAGTCGGCGCCCGAGTGGCGTGTCCTGCCGACACGTAGTCGGGAATAGACCGCGGCACTCTGCGTTACACCCAGTGAGCAGACTTGAGTTGATTCGACTCAACTTGTTTGCCAGACTTGGCCTACCGGGCCAGTTCTGGCCCCATCGGACACCAGCACCAGTCCTTGAAATTCTCTCACTGGAGGTAACACACCATGGCACGAGCCGTCGGCATCGACTTGGGCACGACTAATAGCGTCGTCGCCGTTCTCGAGGGTGGCGAACCCACCGTCATCGCCAACGCAGAGGGCGCCCGTACGACCCCGTCGGTGGTCGCGTTCGCCAAGTCCGGAGAGGTCCTGGTCGGCGAGGTCGCCAAGCGCCAGGCCGTCACGAACGTGGACCGGACGATCCGGTCGGTCAAGCGTCACATGGGCAGCGACTGGGACGTCAAGATCGACAACAAGTCTTTCACCCCCCAGCAGATCAGCGCGTTCGTGCTGCAGAAGCTCAAGCGCGACGCTGAGGCCTACCTCGGTGAGACCGTGACCGACGCGGTGATCACCGTGCCGGCGTACTTCTCCGACGCCCAGCGTCAGGCCACCAAGGAGGCCGGCGAGATCGCGGGCCTCAACGTCTCGCGGATCGTCAACGAGCCGACCGCGGCGGCGCTGGCCTACGGGCTGGACAAGGGCGACGACCAGACCATCTTGGTCTTCGACCTCGGTGGTGGCACGTTCGACGTGTCTCTGCTCGAGATCGGCGAAGGTGTCGTCGAGGTCAAGGCGACCTCCGGTGACAACAGCCTCGGCGGCGACGACTGGGACGACCGCGTCGTCGACTGGATGGTCAAGAAGTTCAAGGACAACAACGGCGTCGACCTGGGCGCCGACAAGATCGCCAAG
>JBBPYJ010000183.1:0-13129 GCA_038200025.1 Propionibacteriales bacterium
AAGTGGTCTCGGTGTCGGATCCCGACCCCCGGGTGCCCTCGAGGGTCCACCCGTCCGGCGCTCCGGAGATCGATGCCGCGGCCTTGTGCTTGGTCACGAACAGCAGCAGGGCGTCGGCTTCAGCGACGTCGTCCGGCACCGTCAGTCGCGCGGTGAGCTGGTTGTAGGACGCCTCGGCCGCGGCGCGGAAGGAGATGGTGTCGGCGGCGGCCACCGGTGGGGCCAGGCCCACAACGGACACCAGGCTGCCCAGCAGACCGAGGGTCAGGGTGGCAGCCAACCGGCTGCGACCGAACTTGAGACCTGCTCGCGAACCCATCACGGTGACTCCTTCGCAACGACGCCGTTGCAGGCGCCTCCAGAGCTGCTGAAAAGCAGCAGCCTGACCGAAAGTTAGGTTCGCTCCAGCGATGGGCGACGAGGGACTGCCCGCTTTCCCCGAAATCGATGAGTCGTCCGTTCAGGAAGGGGGGCGATGGCTACTCTCCTGCCAGGAGATCGGTCGCCGCGACCGGTCGACAAGGGGGCCGTGATGGGACCGATCCTGGTGACCGGGGTGCCGCGTTCGGGGACGACGTGGACGGCGCGACTGCTGGCCGGTGCTCCAGGGACCGCACTCGCGGGCCGCGAGCCGATGAATCCACGCGGGCGTCAATACGCCCTGGGGCACACCTTGGACGGCTGGACCCGACTGGACGACCTCACCCCCCGTCAGCGTCGTCTGCTGCGAGCGGCGTACAGAGGTCTGAACCCGATGGTCTACAGCAGGTTCGGCTCCCGGCAGTGGGCCGGCCCGTTGCCGCGCACCAGGCTGATCGTGAAGGACCCCTACGCCCTGCTCTCCATGCCGACCGTGGTCCGCGAGACCGCAGCCGTGCCGGTCGTGGTCTACCGCCACCCCGGCGCGATCCTCGCCAGCTATCAACGGGTCGGTTGGCAACCCCGCTTCGACGAGGTGGTCGCGCTTGTGGAGGCCGCTCGAGCCGGCAACGAGGACCCGCAGCTGGCAGAGCTGCCGGACGTCTCGGTCTCGGAGTCGATGTCGGAGGCGACCCGGATGGGGCTCTTCTGGTCGGTGCTGCACGAGTTCGCGCTCGCCGACGCCGCCCGGAGCGGCGCACTCTTCGTCTCGCACGCCGAGCTGGCGTCCGGTGGAGTCGCCGCCGGGCAGGCCCTGGCCGATCGTCTGGGAATCGGCTGGTCGGCGGCGATGACCGCCGAGCTCTCCAGAGAGGCTGGAGAGTCTGGGAAGACCGGGAAGCCATCCTCCGGAACCTTGGACCTCACCGTGCTGCACAACTTCGACCGGGCACCGGCCGCGGTCGCGCCGGAGTGGCGTTCGAAACTGTCGGCGCAGGACACCGAGGCGGTCGAGGCGGTCGCCGCCGGCACGCTGGCCAAGGTTGAGGCGTCGCGAATGCAGTTGGGTTGAACGTGGCTTCGGACCGGCCGCTCGATGCCGTGGACCGCTCCCTCAAATCGGGGATGTGCACCCGAACGAGGCCGTCGGACCCGCTATGACGTGGCTGAGTTGGATCTAGGATCTTTGCAGCTCTGAGACCAAAGGCAGTAGATGGACGACTTGTGGACGACCGCGGTACTCGGCGTCGTGCTGGCTGGCTTCCTCGTCGGCATCGTCGTCGGCCTGACTGGCATGGGAGGTGGCGCCCTGATGACCCCTGCGCTGATCTTCTTGGGAGTCGGCAACCCGGCCGCGATCGTGACCGCCGACCTCACCGCAGCCGCGGTCTACAAGACCGGCGGCGCCATCGTCCACAAGCGCGAGGGCTCCCCAAACATGGCCCTCGTGAAGTGGCTGGTTCTCGGCTCGGTGCCGATGGCACTGCTGGGGCCACACCTGATCAACAACCTTGCACCACCCGGGGAGCTCGACCAGGTGCTGACGCTGTGCATCGGATTCGCCCTGCTGTTCGCCGCCTCGACCTACGCACTTCGTCTGTACCTCAACCTGCGGCGGATGCGCTCGGGTCTGCTGGAGTCCGACGAGACCCCGAACGTCCGCCCACTGGCGACCGTGCTGGTCGGGGCGGTCGGTGGGTTGCTGGTCGGCATCACCAGTGTCGGGTCCGGATCGATCATCATGATCGCGCTGCTGATGCTCTACCCCAGTCTGTCGGCGGTGCGCCTGGTCGGCACCGACCTGGTGCAGGCCATTCCACTGGTGCTGGCTGCCGCCGTGTCCAACATCGCCCTGCACGGGCTCGACTGGGGCATCGCCCTGCCGCTGATCGCGGGATCGGTGCCAGGCACCATCCTCGGCGCCAAGATCGCCCCGCGAGTGCCGCAGTCGCTGATCCGGCGCGGCATCGTGGTGGTGCTCACGATGTCCGGGGTCGGGCTGCTGGACAAGTCCGGGTGGGGTCCGCTGGGAGCCGGCGAGGAGGAACACCCGCTGCTGATCGGACTGGTCGGACTGGCGATGGTGGTGCTCGTGCCGCTGCTGTGGGGAGGTTTGCGCCTGACCATCGGCCTGCCGATGTTCGGCTCGCCGACGGTGGCCCAGATCGAGGACCCGACCTACCGGCCCGGCGGCCTGTGGGTGCGGACGAAGGGTCAGCAACGCGCACACAATCTGCCCGAGGATCGAACGGACTCCGCCAGCGTGCCAACCGGCTCGCTGAGCGACACCGAGAGAAGTGAGGCCCCCAGATGAACCGATGGCGCTCGTTTGCCAGGCCGAGCGCAGGCGCTGCGGCTCTGCTGCTGCTGACCGCACTTCCTGCCGCACTCACGGCTTCGCCGGCTCAAGCAGCGCCAGCTGCTCTCGCACCGCGGGTGGCGCCCGCTGCCCTCGCTGCCGTCAATGGACCCGGTGTCCCCTGGACCTGGGGCGCCAACGGCTTCGGCCAGCTGGGCGACGGGACCACCCAGACACGCACCACCCCGGGACCAGTCGTGGGACTGACCGATGTCGTCGACCTGCACGGCGGCCGGGAGCACGTGGTCACCCTCCGTGCCGACGGCACCGTCTGGGTCTGGGGCAGCAACGACGAAGGTCAACTGGGACTCGACGATCTGGCCAACCGATCGACACCGACCCGGGTCCCCGGGTTGAGCGGCGTGACGGCGGTCGAGACCGGTCACAACCTCAGCCTGGCGCTGCTGGCCGACGGCAGCGTGCGGACGTGGGGGCTGAACGCCGACGGGCAGCTCGGCGACGGCTCCACCACCCTGCGCCGCACTCCGGTCACCGTCTCTGGACTCGACGACGCGGTGGCCATCGCCGCGGGTCGCAACATGAGCTACGCACTGCGCTCCAACGGCACCGTCGTCGGCTGGGGCGCCAACGACTTGGGCCAACTGGGCGACGGCACCCGGACCCGGCGTACGACGCCGGTGCGAGTGGGTGCGCTGACCGACGTGGTCGCCATCGCCGGCGGCCGTGATCATGGACTGGCGGTCCGCAGCGACCAGAGCGTGTGGGCCTGGGGATCCAACCAGTTCGGCCAGGTCGGGGACGGCACCGTGACCGATCGCACGGCACCTGTTCGGGTTCTGGACGACGGCGTCGCGGTCATCGCCGGAGCCCACCACTCCTACGCCCTGCGCGCTGACCACACGGTCGCCGCCTGGGGACGGAACTACCGCGCCAACCTCGGCGACGGCACCACCATCAGCCGAACCGAGCCGGTCAGCGTGCTAGGCCTCGCGTCGGTCACCTCGATCGGCTCCGGCCGCGACACCGGTCTGGCCACCACCGACGACGGGCGGCTGATGGCCTGGGGTCGCAACGACCATGGTCAGATCGGCGACGGCACGACCATCAACCGCAGTACCCCGGTCGTGGTCCCGGGAGTGACCGACGCGGTGCTAGCCGGTGGCGGCGCCGAGTATGCCGTCGCACTGGTGTCCTCGGGACCTGCGGTTCCCCAGGATCCGACAGCATCCTTCACCTCGTCCTGCGAGGACCTCGCCTGCTCGTTCGACGGCTCGGGGTCCCTCGATCCGGACGGGACCGTGGTCTCCTACTCCTGGGACTTCGGGGACCAGTCGTCGGCCAACAGTGCGGTGATTGCGCACACCTTCGGCGCCGCGGGTGATTACCCGGTCACGCTGACCGTGACCGATGACAGCGGCGCTACCGACACGCTGACGCGGATCGTAGTTGTGGTTGACACTCCGCCCCCATCGAGCGGACCGCAGTTCCGAGCAAGCTCAGCCGCGGACGCCAACACCAGGCGCCCCAGCGTGACCGTGCCGAGCTCGGTACAGGCCACAGACCGTCTGGTGCTCTTCGCCACCACCAACCAGTCGGTCGGCCTGACCGCGCCCGAGGGGTGGACGGTCCTGGGCAGCGCCGACGACGCCGGCGCGATCCGGTCGTGGGTCCTGACCAGGGTCGCCGGTGCCGCGCAGGCTGGCACCGCCGTCGATCTCCAGCTCACCGGGTGGGCCAAGACCAGCCTTCAGCTGTTGGCCTACGACGCCGCAGCGGCACCATCTGCGCTGACCAGTCGCCTCGAGACCTCCCGTTCTCGCATTCACGTGGCTCCCTCGGCCCCGGTCGCGGCGGACGCTTCGACGGTGATCAGGTATTACGTCGACAAGGTCGGCAGCGACCGGTCGTGGACGCTGGACCCGACCCTGGTCGGCCGCGAGCAGACCCTGGGCAGCGGTGGCGGACGACTCGCCACCGCCAGCGGCGACCAGACCGTGTCCACCGTCGGCACCGCGCCCGAGCTCGCCGCCGAGTCCGGGGTCTCCTCGAACAAGGCGCTGGCCTGGACGCTGGTTCTCCCGCCCGTCTGAACTGCCTGATCGACCTGCCGAGATGACCTTGGAAGCGGTCTGGCTGAACCCTTTCCGGCCGCCCTACCCGGTCACCCCGGTTTCAGGTGACCGGCCTGAGGTACCCCTGTGCGACGAGTTCTCGCACCCTGGGCAGGTAGTCGGCTCGCAGCGCTTCGCGATCGGTGTCCAGCAGGTGTCCCAGCGCGTCCAGAATCTGGGCGACGGTCAGGTCCCCGTCGCAGACGCCCACCAGCGCCGCCTCGACCGTGTCGGCCTGCCGGGCGCGACGGAGGCCGCGCTGTCGCCGCAACACGATGGTCGTCGGGTCCTGCGCACCCGGCGCACCGGTTGTCTCCTGGACTACGTCCCTGGCCGCCCGCAATCGCTGTCCCAACAGGTCGACTTCGCTGCCGAGTAGATCCTGGCCCTCGGCCCACTCGGCG
This sequence comes from Propionibacteriales bacterium, assembly GCA_038200025.1. GTDB lineage: Bacteria > Actinomycetota > Actinomycetes > Propionibacteriales > Nocardioidaceae > Nocardioides. Next base: position 5,196 of record JBBPYJ010000183.1, read on the forward strand.
ATGGCCGGGGCGATCGGCTGCTCGATGTCGTAGGGCCACTCGAGGAGCTCACGTGCGTCGGCTTCTGCTCGGCGATCGGTGCCACCCGCACGAAGATTGAGCCAGCCGAAGCCGATCGCCTCGACCCCCTGGTCCTCGAGCCAGGCCAGCCACCGGTCGTAGCGCTCGCCGTGGTCGGGTCCGCCGTGGTCGCCGGAGTCCTTCATCCACAGCTCGACGTACGCCGCGGGGTCGAGCACTTCGCGCTGCACGACCAGGGCGTCGCAACCGGGCGCCAGCCACTCGGCGATCCGCTCGTCCCAGGGCTTGGTCGGCGCGGATCTCCCAGTTCGCCAGCACCTGGCACCAGCCCCCGGGTCGCAGGTGGTCCGGCGCCTGCTGGATCAACCGCTCGACCACAGCGTCGCCGGGCATCCCGGAGTCGCGGTAGACCAGTCGCTCGTCGGTTGCCGGCGAGATCACGAAGGGCGGATTGGTGACGATCAGGTCGAAGCGCTCCCCCGCCACCGGTTCGAAGAGCGACCCGTCGCGAACCTCGATGTTGATGGCCTCGTTGAGGACGGCGTTGAAGCGGGTGATCCACAAGGCCCGCGGGTTGACGTCGGTGGCCACCACCCGCTCGCAGTGGGCGGCCAGGTGCAGTGCCTGGACCCCGCAACCCGTGCCGACGTCCAGCGCGTCACGGACCGGATGCCGCAGCGTCAGCTGGGCTAGCGAGGTCGATGCCGAGCTGACTCCCAGCACGTGATCGGCGGCCACCGCGATGGGTGCACCGTTCAGGCCGGGGGTCTGGTCGCTGAGCACCCACAGGTCGCGTCCGTGTGTCGTGTACGGGCGGATGTCCATCCTTGCCGTGACCTCGTCACCGTCCTGGCCCAGCACCCCCAAGCCGGCCAGGTCGTCGATCAGGTCGGGCAGCGCCCTCTCGGCCTCGGCGGTGGTCGCTGACGCCTGGAGCACAAACAGCCTGGTCAGCGTCGTCAACGGCGAGCCAACCGTTGTACGACGCCACCCCGGCGTGGTCTCATTGCGCCCCACCGCCGCCTGCGCGACCGGTCCGAGCAGTTGGTCCACCCGGTCGCAGGTGAACCCGGCCGCGCCCAGGGCTGCACGCAGTCGTTTGGCCAGATCGTGCGGGGCATCCATGCGCTACACCTTCTCAGCAGGAAGAGGATGCCGTGCGAAGGTCAGGTGGCGGCACACCGGGGAACGAACCGCACGTTTCTGGGTCGCTAGGACAGCGGCGTGGAATCTACCGGGTCGTCGCTGATCGACACCTCACGCTGCTTGGAGATGTAGACCGCGATCGCGATGATGGCGACCGCCACCAGGGCGATCACGATGCGGACCGTGTCGTTCTGGTTGTCGCCCACGCTCAGCGAGACCACCGCGCTCGCGATCAGCAGCGAGACCAGGTTCATCACCTTGATCAGCGGGTTGATCGCCGGACCGGCGGTGTCCTTGAAGGGGTCGCCGACGGTGTCTCCGATGATGGTCGCTTCGTGAGCCGGCGATCCCTTGCCGCCGTGGTGGCCGTCCTCGACGAGCTTCTTGGCGTTGTCCCAGGCCCCACCGGAGTTGGCCAGGAAGACCGCCATCAACGTGCCGGAGCCGATCGCACCGGCCAGGAAGCCCGCCAGCGCCGTCGCGCCGAGGCCGAAGCCCACCGCGATCGGGGCCAGCACCGCCAGGATGCCCGGGGTGATCAGCTCGCGCAGCGAGTCCTTGGTGACGATGTCGACGACCTTGCCGTACTCCGGGCGACCGGTGCCCTCCATGATGCCGGGGATCTCTCGGAACTGGCGGCGTACCTCGTAGACCACCGCGCCGGCGGCCCTGGCCACGGCGTTGATGGCCAGTCCCGAGAAGAGGAACACCACCGCGGCGCCCAGCAGCACCCCGACGATGACGGCGGGGTTGAAGACGCTGAAGTCGAGCAGGTAGGCCTCGTCGATACCCACGTTGGCCTCGGCCAGCGACTCGAACACGGTCGTGGCGTAGGAGCCGAAGAGGGCGGTCGCAGCCAGGACGGCAGTCGCGATCGCGATGCCCTTGGTGATCGCCTTCGTGGTGTTGCCGACCGCGTCCAGCTCGGTCAGGATCTGGGCGCCCTCGGGGCTGACGTCGCCCGACATCTCCGCGATGCCCTGGGCGTTGTCGGAGACCGGCCCGAAGGTGTCCATGGCCACGATCACCCCGACGGTGGTCAGTAGACCGGTGCCCGCGAGCGCGACGGCGAACAGCGAGACCGTGAGCGTCGCGCCGCCTAGCAGGTAGGCCCCGAAGACCGCGGCGCCGATCACCAGCGTGGTGTAGACCGCCGACTCGAAGCCGACCGACAACCCCGACAGGATCACCGTGGCGGCACCGGTCAGGGAGGTCTTGCCGACGTCCTTGACCGGGCGGTGTTCGGTGCCGGTGTAATAACCGGTGAGCGCCAGGATCCCGGCCGACATCACGATGCCGATCACGACGGCCGTCGAGGCGATGAACCGCGGGTCGCCCTCGGCGTTGATCAGCGTCGGAGAGATGTTGGCGAACTCCGCGAAGCTGCCGGGCAGGTAGAGGTAGGACAGCACCACGCTGGCCAGCGCGGCGATCCCGGACGAGAGGTAGAACGACCGATTGATGGTGGTCAGTCCGTTCTCACCGGCCTTCGGCTGGGTCAGGTAGACACCGGCGACCGCGGTCAGGGCGCCGATCGCGGGGATCAGCAGCGGGTAGACCAGGCCCTTGTCACCGAAGGCCTGGGAGCCGAGGATCAGCGCGGCCACCAGGGTGACGGCGTACGACTCGAAGAGGTCCGCGGCCATCCCGGCGCAGTCACCCACGTTGTCCCCGACGTTGTCGGCGATGGTGGCGGCGTTGCGCGGGTCGTCCTCGGGGATGTTCTGCTCGACCTTGCCGACCAGGTCTGCGCCCACATCGGCGGCCTTGGTGAAGATGCCGCCGCCGACGCGCATGAACATGGCCAGCAGCGCGGCGCCGAAGCCGAAGCCCTCCAACACGTCGGGTGCCTTGTCCTGGAAGAACAGCACCACCAGGCTGGCGCCGAGCAGGCCGAGTCCGACGGTGAGCATTCCGACCATCGCGCCGGTGCGCAGACCGACGGTCATCGCCGGCTCGCGTCCTCGCTCCTCCGCCGCGGCGGCGACCCGCAGGTTGGCCTTCACGGCCAGGTTCATGCCGAGATATCCCACGGCCGACGAGAACCCGGCGCCGATGACGAAGAAGATCGAGCGGAAGATCCGCACGGCGGTGTCGTCGGCGGGTAATGCCATCAGCAAGAAGAACGCGAGGCCGGCGAAGACCGCCAACGTCCGGAACTGCCTGGTGAGGTAGGCGTTGGCACCCTCCTCGACTGCTTGGGCGATGTTCTTCATGTTGTCGGTGCCTTCACCGGCGGCCAACACCTCGGTGCGGAACATCGCAGCCATTCCGAGAGCGCCGAGCGCGATCAGAAGGACGACGATGACCAGCACGAGATTGCCCCCGTTGAGCTCCACGACAGCGGGATCGATCCCGGTCATGTGTACTCCTCCTGGGAATGTTTCAAGATCGCGCGAACGCGGGGGAGTCTACGCAGCCAGGGGGGCTGCTCGTCAGTCGGGTGTGACCCATCCCATGCCGCCAGGGAGGACCCGGCGGGGATCGCTCAGCGCACCGATCCGGCGGCAGTTGCTTCTTCGGTCGAGGCGAAGATGACGAACACCTTGGCCAGGCCGGTGATCCGGAAGATCTTCAGCAGCCGATCCTGGTGACAGATCAGTCGCAACGATCCACCGTTGGCGCGCACCTTCTTCAACCCGCCGACCAACACGCCGAGGCCGGTGGAGTCCAGGAACTCGACACCGCCCATGTCGATGATCAAGTGGTGGCGACCCTGGCCGACCAGCTCAGTGATTTGGTCGCGCAACGTGGGGGCGGTGTAGACGTCAATCTCACCGCTGACAGAGACGATGGTGGCACCATCGATCTCTCGCGTAGCCAGTGTCAGATCCACATCTGCTCCCTCAAGAACACTTTGGCACCAAACGGCACCTGCTCCGGTGCTGGCCACCCGGCTTCTTTCCGGGTGTTATCAAACCATGCCCGCGGCAGTGTCAAGGAAAACCTATCCACCGGGCAAGACTTCGATTTTCGGCGTTCTTTGCGACACTTTAGGTATGCAGCCCTCCTTCGCGGCCCGTTTCGAAGCCGACCACGGCCTCGTCCAGGGGCTCGCCGACGACCGGATAGCCGGCGTCATGGCGCGACTGACTGCCACGGCGGACCGGGAGGGCCGGCTGCGCCACGTCGAGGTCCTCGCTGCCCGGGATGCCGTCCATGAGCAGTGGCCGGGGTGGGTCGCACCCGACGTGATCGCCGCGCTGGCGGCGCGAGGCATCCAGCGCCCCTGGCGGCACCAGGTGCTCGCCGCTGCGGCGGCCTGGTCGGGTCAGCACGTGGTCCTGGCGACCGGCACCGCGTCGGGCAAGTCGCTGGCCTACCAGTTGCCCGCGTTGACCGCGTTGCGCGCCGGTCGCGGTCCGCGCGGTCAACGCGGCGCGGGGGTGCTCTACCTGGCTCCGACCAAGGCGTTGGCCCAGGACCAGCTGTCCTCGGTGAATGCCTTGGGACTCGACGTGCGGGCCACCACCCACGACGGTGACAGCAGCCGCGAGCAGCGCGACTGGGCCCGTGACTTCGGTGAATATTTGTTGACCAACCCCGACATGCTGCACCGGTCTATGCTTCCGGGGCATCAACGCTGGGCAGGCTTCTGGTCGACTCTGGCCTACGTCGTGGTCGACGAGTGCCACCACTACCGCGGGGTCTTCGGGGCTCATGTGGCCCAGGTGCTGCGCCGGCTGCGTCGGGTGTGCGCGGCGTACGACGCCCACCCGACGTTCGTGCTCGCCTCGGCGACCGTGGCCGAGCCAGCCGTGGCCGCCGGTCGGCTGACCGGTCTGGAGGTGACCGCAGTCACCGACGACAACTCGCCCAGAGGCTCGGTGACGCTCGCGCTGTGGGAGCCGCCCGTCGTGTCCTACCAGGGGGAGCACGGGGCCGCCTGCCGCCGCTCGGCGAGCGCCGAGACCGCCGACCTGCTCGCGGACCTGGTCGTCGACGACGTCCGCACCCTCGCCTTCGTCCGCTCGCGTCGCGGCGTAGAGCAGGTGGCCACGACCACAGCGCGACTGCTCGACGAGGTCGACCCGGTGCTGTCGAGCCGGGTGGCCTCCTACCGTGGCGGCTACCTCCCAGAGGAACGTCGCGCCATCGAGGCCGACCTGCGTTCGGGCCGTCTGATCGGGTTGGCGGCGACGAATGCGCTGGAGCTCGGGATCGACGTACAGGGTCTCGACGCGGTGCTGCTGGCTGGCTACCCCGGCACCCGCGCCGCCTTCTGGCAGCAGATCGGACGAGCCGGTCGGACTGGCCAGGGTGCCCTCGGGGTCCTGGTGGCACGCGACGATCCGCTCGACACCTACTTGGTGCATCACCCCGAGGCGTTGTTCGGCCGCCCGGTCGAGGCCTCGGTCTTCGACACCGACAACCCCTACGTGCTCGCCCCGCACCTGTGCGCAGCCGCCCACGAGATCCCGTTGAACGTCGACGACTTCGAGCTGTTCGGACCGAGGTCGCGTGGCTGCGTCGACGACCTGACGCGGGCCGGGATGCTGCGCAAGCGTCCGCGCGGCTGGTTCTGGACCGACCGGCGCCGGGCCAGCGACCTGACCGACATCCGCTCGACCGGTGGTCCGCCGGTGCAGCTGATCGAGGCGACCACCGGCCGGGTGATCGGCACCGTCGACGCCTCCAGCGCGCATAGCAGCGCCCACGGCGGGGCCGTCTACGTGCACCGCGGCGAGACCTGGCTGGTGGAGTCGCTGGACCTGGAGAACCACGTCGCGGTGATGACCCAGACGATCCTCGACTACTCCACCACTGCCCGCGAGCTCACCGACATCTCGGTAGCCGGCGTGCGCGAGACCACCGACTGGGACAGGGCATCCATTGGGGCCACCATGACTTTTGGTGACGTCGAGGTGACCCACCAGGTCGTCTCGTTCCTCAAGCGCCGCTCTCCGGGCGGCGAGGTGCTGGGCGAGCAGCCACTGGATCTGCCGGCGCGGACCCTGTGCACTGCGGCGGTGTGGTGGACGATGCCGGCGGACTCGCTGACGGCCGCGGGCCTGGCCGCGGCCGATCTGCCGGGTGCCGCTCACGCTGCCGAGCACTGTGCCATCGGCCTGCTCCCCCTGTTCGCGACCTGCGATCGATGGGACATCGGCGGTGTCTCGACCGCGTTGCACGCCGACACCGGCCGGCTGACGGTGTTCGTGTACGACGGTCATCCCGGCGGCGCCGGATTCTCCGAGCGCGGCTATCGCGCGGCCCGCGAGTGGTTGACCGCCACCCGCGACACGATCGCCTCCTGCGGCTGCCCCGACGGCTGTCCCTCGTGCATCCAGTCCCCCAAGTGCGGCAACCAGAACAACCCGTTGGACAAGCAGGCCGCTCGCCGACTGCTCGATCTGCTGCTGTCTGGCGCACCCGGTCCGGACTCGAGCACGTAGTCCCGGACCAGGACGGACCGGCCTCGAGTCTCTGCGACAGCGTTGCCGACCTGCGGACGCCATCACCGCCGGGGCGGGCTGGCTGCCTCGGGTCACGCCGTGGGCTGCTGACTCGCGCTGCTACCTCAGCGGGGTCCGGCCCGGGCCCGAGCCTCCAGATCGGCGGCCTGACCGAGCCATCGCGGACCGGTCACCCGCACAGAGACGACGACGTCGGTCCCATCGAGCCGGCAGCCGATCAGCGACGCGCCGTTCTTGATGGCCAGGTCGGCGGCCACGCCACAGGCATCCTCACCGCGTTGGCCGGCCGCCGCGCCGGTCAGCGCCGCCAGGTCGGCGGCAGACTGGGCGCGGCGGTGATCCACCACCATCGCGGTGCTCACGCCAAGGGCGGCCCCCACCAGCAGGACCACCCCGGCGCAGGCGACCGCCACCACCGTGGCCGCACCTGACTCGTCGAGGACACGGCCGCCCGTGGGAAACCGTCGCAGCCTGGCTCGCGGCCCCAGACGCCACGACTGCGGACCTCCCCGCGACCACAGACCTCCCCGCAGTCGGGGACCTCCCCACGGTCGCGGGCGGCGTCTTCTCCTCGCGAGGAGCCGGGTCATGAGGTGTCCTCGGCAGCGGCGACCGACTCTGCCTCCAGCAGCACGCCAGGGATCTGCGCGAAGATCCCACCCGGACCTTGCACCCGGGCCGTTGCCCGGACCACGATCAGTCCGTCGCGTCGCGTGACGCTCAGCCGCGCCCCATTCGGGGCGACCCGGACCCCGAGCGCGACCGCCGCGGACTGCTCGTCCCCGCGCGCTACCGCCCGGGCGGTCTCACGAGCAGCGTCCACCAGTCGGACCTGGGCGAAGCCGACCGAGAGCAGCCAGACCAGGGACGCGGTGAGCATCACCAGCAGCGGCAGCACCATCGCCAGCTCCGCAGTCACAGCACCGCGCTCACTACGCTCGGCCGGCCGGCCCACGCCGCTCAGCCGATCCCGAGCAGGCTCAGCACGTGGTCGAACAGCGTCTTCAGCAGCGCGGTCCCGAATCCGCCGGTCAACATCTTGAACAGCAGGGCCGCGAATCCGGCTCCTGCCGCCGTGCCGACGGCATACTCAGCGGTCGTAATGCCCTGCTCGTCCCGGGCCTTCCGGCGGCCGTGCCTCGGCCCTTGTGGATCGATCACGGTGACGATGCCCCCTCCTGGCCTCGTCAGCTGTGGCTCGGCCGATCCGGAGTCTGTCTTCTGTGGGCCGGTCGTCCCGGGGTCGGTCATCTGTGGGTTCGGCATAGGTCCCCTCGCTTTCCGGCGGACCCGATGTCCGCCTTCGTGGCCGACTCTGGCCGAGTTCGCAGGCCGCTGGACCCGCCACGA
>JBBPYJ010000184.1:0-2758 GCA_038200025.1 Propionibacteriales bacterium
CATGTGCGGAAGATTCGGGCCCGTAAGTGGGCGCATCTGCGGCTAATTTGGCGCCGCGGTCCGAAGGTTGGGGCGCTATCGACCGGTGGCAAGATGGCGGGGTGAGTGATTCGTCCCCCGCTGGACGCCAGCCCGTGTCCGGCCAGCCCGTGTCCAACCAGGCCGGCAAGCCTGGCTCCGGTCAAGCCGCGTCCGGCAAGCCGGGTCGCTACGAGCGCTCCCCGTCGGCGTTGATCGGCGCGATGATCATCTTGGTGGTGGTGATGGGGGCCTACGTCGCTTTTCGGGCCGTGACGCGGGACCAACCCGACCTCGCGCCAGAGGCGGTGGACTACCTGAGCACGGTGACGCTGGTGCAGAAGGCTGGTCGCGAGGTCGTCTATCCTGCGGCTCTTCCGCAGGACTGGATCGCGACCAGGACCGTGGTCGGCGAGGCGCCCGACGAGTCCTGGGGTCTGAACATGCTGACCGAGGACGGATCCTTCGTCGGCGTCCGCCTGGACGGCGGCGACCTGGATTCCCTACTGAAGACCTTCGTCGACGACGAACCGATCGAGGCCGACGCCGGCGAGGTGCCCGGTGCCCTCGAGCCGCGGTGGCAGATGTTCACCGACGAGAGCGGGGACACCGCCTATGCCGCCGAGCGCGACTCGGGGGCCTGGGTGCTGGTCTACGGATCCGCCGACCCCGACGATCTGTTGAAGATTGTCGGCTCGCTGACCGACGCGCCCGCCGCACCGACCAGCTAGCTCGCCGCCACCCGGCTCTAGTCGCCGTCGCCGTCGCCGTCGTCGGGGTCCGGGCCGTCGGGGGACTCGATGGCCTCGTCGAGGCGTCTGCGCGCCCCGTCGAGAGCGTCCTGACAGATCTTCGCCAGCTGCTCACCACGCTCCCAGAGCGTCAATGACTCCTCGAGCGTGGTCCCGCCGGTCTCCAGGGTCCGCACCACGTCGATCAGCTCCTCGCGAGCCTGTTCGTAGGTGGGTGGCTGATCAGGTTCCATCGGAGTCTCCCGTTGGGTCGAAGGTGGTGATCTGGTCGAGGCGATCAACGGTTGCCCGCAGCCGACCGTCACCGAGTCGGGCGGTCACCGACTCGCCCACGGCCACCGCGGCCACGCTGGTCAGCGGCCGTCCCTCGGCGTCCTGGACAATGGCGTAGCCGCGGCGCAACGTCTCCAGCGGCGACAGTGCGCGGGCCCGAGCAACTCGATGGGCGAGGTCGTCGTAAGCACGATCCAGGGTCAGCGACAGGCAGCGTCTGGTGCGCTCGCGCAGAGCGGCGTTCTCGTCGAGCCGGGCGTCGATCAGCGAGGTCGGGGCCGACAACGCCGGCCGCGAACGCAGCGCATCGAGTCCGGTCTGCTCGCGCACCAGAAGCTGATGGACCACCGAGCGGACGCGGTCGCGCGCCCAGCTCACCCCGCGGGTCTCCTCGGCGACGTCCGGGACCACCAGTGCCGCAGCGTCGGTGGGGGTCGAGGCGCGGACGTCGGCCACCAGGTCCAACAGTGGTTGGTCGGGCTCGTGGCCGATGGCCGACACCACTGGCGTCGTCATCGCATGGACCGCGCGCAGCAGGGCCTCGTCGGAGAACGGCAGCAGGTCCTCCACCGCACCGCCGCCGCGGGCGATCACGATGACGTCCACGCGGTCGTCCCGCTCGAGTCGGTCCAGGGCCGCCAGCACCTCGGGTGCCGAGCGCTGGCCCTGCATCGCGGCGTACGCCACCTCGAAGACGACCCCTGGCCAGCGGCGCCGGGCGTTGTCGAGCACATCTCGCTCGGCAGCGGAGGTGGGTGCGGTGACCAGTCCGACTCGCTGGGGGAGGAACGGCAACGGTCGTTTGAGCTCGGCGGCGAAGAGCCCCTCAGCGGCCAGCAACCTGCGTCGCCGTTCGAGCCGGGCAAGCAGCTCGCCGAGCCCGACCATCTTGATGTCGCGGGCGTACAGCGACAAGGTGCCGCGATTGGCGTAGTAGGAGGGCTTGGCCGAGATCACCACGCCCGCGCCCTCGACCAGGGGCGGGTCCAGGCCGTCGAAGAGGGTCCGGGCGCAGGTCACCGGCACCGAGATGTCAGCCACCGTGTCGCGCAGGGTGATGAACACCGTGCCCACTCCGGGTCGACGGCTGATCTGGGCGATCTGCCCCTCGACCCACACCGAGCCGAGCCGGTCGATCCAGCCGGAGATCGCGTTGGCGATCTGTCGGACCGGGGCCGGGCTCTGGGGCGAGGTCTCGAGTGCCATCGCCCGCAACCCTAGTCAACGTCGCCGACAATGGATCCGGGTTGACGTTTCGGGCGATGGCCATCGGGGTCGCGTAAACTGAGCCTTATGAGTATCGACCTGGGCCAGCCGCGCGTCCTCCCGCCCGACGAGGCCGAGCGTGCGGTGCTGCTGGCCGCTCCGCGCGGCTACTGCGCGGGGGTCGATCGGGCCGTGATCACGGTCGAGCAGGCCCTGGATCTGTACGGTTCCCCGGTCTACGTGCGCAAGCAGATCGTGCACAACAAGCACGTCGTGGCCGATCTGGAGGCCAGGGGGGCGATCTTCGTCGATGAGCTGGACGAGGTGCCGACTGGCCAGACGGTCGTCTTCTCCGCGCACGGCGTCTCACCCGCGGTGCACACCGAGGCCGCCGACCGATCGCTGAAGACCATCGACGCCACCTGTCCGCTGGTGACCAAGGTGCACCACGAGGCCAGGCGGTTCGCCGCTGACGACTACGACATCTTGCTGATAGGCCATGAGGGACA
>JBBPYJ010000185.1:0-17730 GCA_038200025.1 Propionibacteriales bacterium
CACGAACGCGGCGTACCCACCGTCGTAGGAGTCGACGACCCCGGCACCCTGGGGCCCGGCGACCGGGTGGGTCTGGTGGGCGTCAACGGCGCCGGCAAGACCTCGGTGCTGTCCCTGCTGTCCGGTGAGCTCGGCCCGACCGCGGGGCGGGTCAAGCACGGCCGCACGGTAGCGCTCCAGCACCTCACCCAGGACGTCGAGTCCGGCCCGGAGGGCGAGAAGCTGCCCCCCTCGTCGCGGGTGCTGGACACCGTGGAGTCCGTACGCCGCGTCACCAAGACCGTGGACGGCGAGGTCACCGCTAGCTCGATGCTCGAGCGGTTCGGGTTCACCGGCGACCGGTTGACCGCGCGGCTGTCGGACCTGTCAGGTGGGGAGCGGCGGCGATTCCAGCTGCTGCTGCTGTTGCTGACCGAGCCCAACGTGCTGCTGCTCGACGAGCCGACCAACGACCTGGACATCGAGACCCTCAACGTCTTGGAGGACTTCCTCGACGGTTGGCCGGGCACCCTGGTGGTGGTCTCCCACGATCGCTACTTCCTCGAGCGGGTCTGCGACACCACCTGGGCGCTGCTGGGCGACGGTCAGATCTCGCTGTTGCCGCGCGGGGTGGATGAGTATCTCGAGCGGCGGGCGGCGGCGGTCGCGGCTGGTGGCGCGGGCGGCGGTGCTGGGGGTGGTGCCGGCGGTGGTCAGGCTCAGGCGGCCAAGTCCGACGGCGCGAAGGCCTCGGGATCGCCCGCTTCCGGCTCCGGCCCGGCCAAGGCAGCCGCCGGCAGCGCGGCCGAGCGCTCGGCCCGCAAGGCGATCTCACGGCTGGAGAAGCAGATGAAACGGATCGCCGACGCCGAGGCCGAGCTGGCGACGGCGATGGCCGCGGCCGGCGACGACTACACGGTGCTGGGGGACCTCGCCGTCCGGAGCGCGAAGCTCGCGGACCAGCGGGAGACCGCGGAGACCGAGTGGCTCGAGGCGTCGGCCTTGCTCGAGTGATGGGCTCGAGTGATGGGCCCGAGTGAGCAGGTCGAGTGATCGGCTCGAGTGATCAGGTCCAGCCAGTCAGCTGAACGGCGCCAGCAGGGGTCGCAGAAGAGCAGCTAGTCGGTCCCGGTCACGTGCTGCCAGACCGGCGAGCAGCGATCGCTCGGCATCCAAAAGCGCCTCGAAGGCAGCGTCGACCGTCGCCTTGCCCGCCGGGGTGAGTCGGACCAGCACTCCACGCCGGTCGGCGGGGTCGGCCAACCGCTCCACCAGGCCGCGGCCAGCCAGCCGGTCGACTCGGTTGGTCATCGTGCCGCTGGTCACCAGCGTCTCGCGCAGCAGTCGACCGGGGGAGAGCTCGTAGGGATTGCCCGCGCGTCGCAGTGCGGACAGGACGTCGAACTCCCAGGACTCCACGTCGTGCTCGCCGAACGCGGCCCGGCGGGCCAGGTCCAGGTGTCGGGCCAGTCGACCGATCCTGCTGAAGATTTCCACCGGGGCCAGGTCCAGGTCGCTGCGTTCGCGGGCCCAGGCCTCGACCAGATCGTCCACCTCGTCTCGCACCCGCTCACTCTAGCGGGGTCAAGAATCTTGACATCAAGATGCCTGTGGCAGACACTAAGTATCTTGACATCAAGATAAAGGGAGACTCTGGTGGCACATGCGGTGGCGCACAGTTGGGACCCGGATCGGTATCTGAAGTACGCCGACGAGCGGGGGCGGCCCTTCGTCGAACTGCTGGCTCGCGTGGGGGCCGACGACCCCGTTCGGGTGGTCGATCTCGGCTGCGGACCGGGCAACCTGACCACGCTGCTGGCTCGGCGTTGGCCGGTCGCGTACCTGAAGGGTATCGACTCCAGTGCTGAGATGGTCGCTGCAGCCGTCCGCGACCACGGCGACGTAGCCGACTTCGAGGTCGGTGACCTGCGCGCGTGGGAGGCCGTCGACGGCGCCGGCACCACTGATGGTGAGCCCGGCGTTGACGTGCTGGTCAGCAACGCCACCCTGCAGTGGCTGCCCGACCACCTCGAGCTGCTGCCCCGTCTGGTCGCGCAGATCCGCCCCGGTGGGTGGCTGGCCTTTCAGGTGCCAGGCAACTTCGAGGAACCCAGCCACACGATCCGCCGAGACCTGGCCGCGAAGCCTGGCTACGCGGCGTACACCGCAGACGTCGCGGTGCCCAGCAGTCACGACCCGACGACCTACCTCGAGGTGCTGACCGGGCTCGGGTGCTCTGCCGACGTCTGGGAGACGACCTACCTGCATGTGCTCGACGGCGACGACCCCGACCCGGTGTTCACGTGGGTGTCGGGCACCGGCGCCCAGCCGACTCTCCAGGCGCTCCCGGACGGTCTGCGCGAGGAGTTCGAGGACGAGTTCAAGCGGCGGCTGCGCGCGGCCTACCCTGCCCAGAAGCACGGTATGGTGCTGCCGTTCCGGCGGATCTTCTGCGTAGCTCGGGTCTCGACGGGCTCGACCACCGGGTCTCGACAGGCTCGACCATCGGCATGAGGCTGCACCATGTACAGGTGGCGATGCCGCCCGGCGCCGAGTCGACCGCCCGGCGTTTCTATGCCGACGGGTTGGGTCTGAGCGAGGTCGACAAGCCCGCCGAGCTTGTCGGGCGGGGCGGCGCGTGGTTCCGGGCGTACCACGCGAGCGGTGCGATCAGCGCCGAGATCCACGTCGGGGTCGAGGACCCGTTCGCCCCGGCCCGCAAGGCACACCCGGCCCTGGTGGTCGACTCCGTTGGCGAGCTCGACACCCTGGCGGCCCGGTTGCGGTCGCTCGGCTTCGAGGTGGACGAGGGTCAGCGCGCAACCTTGGAGGGCTACCTGCGTTTCCACACCTTCGACGGGCACGGAAACCGGGTCGAGATCCTGGCACCGGTGGTGTGATCATTGGTCCATGCGCCTGCTGGTGATCTTCGGCCCACCCGCCGTCGGCAAGATGACCGTGGGACGGGCGGTGGCCGCGCGCAGCGACTTCCGGCTGCACCACAACCACGCGGTGATCGAGCCGCTGCTGGAGGTCTTCGACTACGGCACGCCGTCGTTCATGAAGTTGATGCATCGCTGGCGTCAGCAGGTGTTCGACGAGGCGGCCGAGTCGGGCACCGACCTGGTCTTCACCTTCGTTTGGGGACTCGAGTTGGAAGCAGATACCGAGCTGATGACACGGATGGTCGCGCCGTACGTCGATCGCGGCGCCGAGGTCGCGTTCGTGGAGCTGGTTGCCGGGCTGGACACCCGCCTGGAGCGCAACCGTACCGAGCATCGGCTGGCCGAGAAGCGATCCAAGCGAGACGTGGATTGGTCGCACGGCAACGTGCTCGACCTGGAGTCGCAGGTGATGAACACCGGTACGGTGGCCACCCCGGCCGACGCGCTGCTGGCCGAGCATCGACACCTGGTACTGGACAACACCGAGCTGGACGCCGACCAGAGCGCGGAGCAGATCCTGGCTTGGCTCTGCGGCCAGTAGGGCCGAGCCACGGCTACGTCGCGTTCGCGCCTGCGACCTTCAAGGGTTCCTTCTCACCGACGAACTTCTTCTGCACCAGGGTCGCGATATAGGTAAGGATCAGGTTGACCAGGATGTAGAGCGAGGCGATGACGACCATCGTCGCCACCCGGTTGTCGAACTCTCCATAGATTTGCTTGTAGACCCTGGTCAACCCGGGCGCGAGGACGTACTGACCGAGGGCGGTGTCCTTGAGGGCAACGACGCACTGGCTGATGATGGCCGGAATCATGATCTTCACGGCCTGGGGCAACAGCACTATGTTCATTACCTGGGTCTTGCGCATGCCGATCGCCAGTGCTGCCTCTCGCTGCCCCTTGGGCACCGCGTTGACACCCGCCCGCAACACCTCGGCGAGCACCGAGCCGTTGTAGAGCGTCAGGGCAATCACCACGGCCCAAAAGGACGAACCGTCCTTGGAGATGCCGATCTGGTACCACACGAAGACCATCAGCAGCAGCACGGGGATGGCCCGGAAGAGCTCGACCACGGCCCAGGACGGCCAACGCAGCCACTTGTGGTCCGACATCTTGCCCACGCCGAAGATGAACCCGAACACGACGGCGAAGATGACAGCGAGGAACGCCATCTTCAGGGTGTCGAGCAGGGCGAGCAGGATCACCTCGGTATATCGAGGAGTGATGAAAACTTCCCACTGGTCGCCCGCGAATACCCCGGCGGCATTGAAGCGCCACAGCACCCAGCCGATGGCGCAAACCAACGCCAGGACGCCGACCACGGTGAAAATCCGGTGCCGGGCAACGGTCTTGGGGCCCGGTGCGTCGAACAGAACGCCGGCGCTCATCGTGTTGCCACCCTCAAACGTCGTTCGGCCACGTTGGCCGCGAACGAAACAACTTCGACGATCACGATGTAGCCCAAGGCGAACATGATGAAGATGCTGATTCGCTGCGAGGAGAAGTCATTGGTCAGGCTGCGCATCTGGGAGGTGGCCTCAGCGACGCCGAAAACTGCCGCCACCGAGGTGTTCTTGATCAGCGCGATCTGCACACTGGCCAGCGGCGGCACGGAGGCGGCAAACGCCTGGGGGAGTACGATCTCGCGCATCACGCCGGCGAACGGTAGGCCGATAGCCCTGGCCGCCTCGGCCTGTCCCAGCGGCACGGCGTTGACACCGGCTCGCAGCGCCTCGCAGACGAAGGTCGAGGTGTAAAGAGTCAAGGATACCACCGCAGCACCGAAGAAGGCAGTGAAGTCGAAGGGACCGATATGGATGTCCAGCCAGTTGAACTTGATCCCAAGGTCGGGGGCCGCGAAGGCGAAGAAGGCAAAGACGATGATGAGCGGGGTGTTGCGCACCAGGGTGACGTACGTTGCCGCGGCCCGGCGGAAGATGGCAACCGGGCCGACCCGGAGGGCCACGAGGAAGGTGCCCAAGATCATGGACAGCACGCCAGCGACCAGGAACAGGAACACGACGTAGCCGAATGCCTTCAGATAGGCGTCGAAGTTCGCAAAGACGGCTTGCAAGGCGGGGCCCCCTAACTGGTCACGGAACTGGGTTGATGGCCGTCAGGTGCGGGGCGACAGCCGAAGCGGTCGCCCCGAACCTCACTGAGGTGCTGGTTCGATCAGGGGCAGGACTCGACCGTCGGCGGGTCGGGAGTCTCGACACCCGAGGGCCCGAGCGTGGACTCGAAGGCCTCGGCCCAGGAGCCGTCCTCGAAGGAGTCCTCGAGCACGCCATTGATCCACTCGCACATTTCCGGGTGTTCGAGCGAGTAGCCGACCCCGATGAGCTCCTCGGAGAACGTGTCACCGACGACCTTGAGTTGACCCTCGTTCTCAGCGGCGAAGCCGGCCAGGATCGAGCCGTCGGTCGACATTCCTTCGACCGTGCCGTCGAGAACCTTCTGGACGCACTCGGAGTAGCTGTCGAAGCCGACGCCCTTGGCGCCCTTCTCGTTGATCGTGTCGATCGAGGTCGAGCCGGTGACCGAGCAGACCTCCTTGCCCTCGAGGTCCTCGATCGCCTCGACGTCGCTGTCCTCCTTGACCAGCAACTGCTGGCCGGTGACGAAGTAGGGGCCGGTCTGACCGACGACCTTGCGGCGGTCGTCGGTGATGGAGTACGACGCCAGCACCAGGTCGACCTTGCCGGACTCCAGGAAGGGCTCCCGGTTGTCAGAGATCGTCTCGGTGTAGTTCACGGCACTGGTGTCAGAGGGGTCGATCCCCAGGTCGGCGACCAGGAGCTTGGCGATCTCCACGTCGAATCCTTTGGGGATGTCATCGGCGGCACCCTTGAAGCCCAGGCCCGGCTGGTCGTACTTAACGCCCACGTCGACTTTGCCAGCGTCGGCCAGCTCCTTCATGTAGGAGCCGTCCTCGAACTTGCCCGCGTCGACCTCCTCGGCCTCGACCTCTACGCCCGCGTCGTCATCTCCGGCGTCGCCACAGGCGGCAAGGCCGCTCATCGCGAGCGCCAGACCGGCGACGAGTGCCCCGGTCTTTCGCATCGTGTTGTTCCTTCGCATCTACTTCTCCTTCTATTCAGAGCGGTTTCGTCTGCGTTGCAGGTCGTCAGTGCTTGAGGATCTTGCCGAGGAAGTCCTGGGCTCGTTCGCTCTGGGGGTTGGTGAAGAACTCTTCAGGGGTGTTCTCCTCGACGACGGCGCCGTCGGCCATGAACAGCACCCGGTGGGCGGCGGTGCGGGCGAAGCCCATCTCGTGGGTAACCACGACCATCGTCATCCCCTGCTCCGCCAGGTCGACCATGACGTCGAGGACCTCTTTGATCATCTCCGGGTCGAGGGCGGAGGTGGGCTCGTCGAAGAGCATCACCTTCGGCTCCATCGCCAGTGCGCGGGCGATGGCCACACGCTGCTGCTGACCGCCGGAGAGCATCGCGGGGTACTTCTCGGCCTGGTGGCCGACACCGACCCGGTCGAGCAGCTCCATGCCCTTCTTGTCAGCCGTGGACTTGTCGACGCCACGGACCTTGATCGGGCCGAGCGTGACGTTCTCGAGGATCGTCTTGTGGGCGAAGAGGTTGAAGCTCTGGAACACCATGCCGACCTCGGCCCGCAGGTTGGCCAGCTCCTTGCCCTCGGCGGGGAGCGGCTTGCCGTCGAGAGTGATGTCGCCCTTGTCGATGGTCTCCAACCGGTTGATCGCTCGGCAGAGCGTCGACTTGCCGGAGCCGGAGGGCCCGATCACCACGACGACCTCACCGCGCTTGACCGTGACGTCGATGTCCTGGAGCACGTGCAGGTCGCCGTACCACTTGTCGACGTGGTCCAGCACGACCAGGGCCTCGCCCTGTGCCGCGTTCATGGGCTGCTCTTCGGTAACCGCCATTGCCGCAACCTATCCATAGATGGGGGTGTCGAGCCATCCTCTCGGGTGACAATCGCGTGATTGTGACCGGCTCGCAACACGGGCCGTACCCTGAGGACGCCATGAATCGCACCTATGAAGTCCGCACCTACGGCTGCCAGATGAACGTCCACGACTCCGAGCGACTGACCGGATTGCTGGAGGGCGCGGGGTACGTCGCGGCGCCCGCCGAGCAGACCGCGGACGTGATCGTGTTCAACACCTGTGCGGTCCGCGAGAACGCCGACAACAAGCTGTACGGCAACCTCAGCCACCTCGCGCCGGTCAAGGCCGCCAATCCCGGGATGCAGATCGCCGTCGGCGGCTGCCTGGCTCAGAAGGACCGCTCGACGATCGTGGCGAAGGCGCCGTACGTCGACGTGGTGTTCGGCACCCACAACATCGGCTCGCTGCCGGCCCTGCTGGACCGAGCGCGGATCGCCGAGGAGGCGCAGGTCGAGATTCTGGAGTCCCTCGACGTGTTCCCGTCGACGCTGCCGACCAAACGCGAGTCGGCGTACGCCGCCTGGGTCTCGGTTTCGGTCGGCTGCAACAACACCTGCACGTTCTGCATCGTGCCGGCGTTGCGCGGCAAGGAGCAGGACCGTCGTCCCGGTGACATTCTGGCCGAGATCCGCGCCCTGGTGACCGAAGGTGTCAGCGAGGTGACGCTGCTGGGCCAGAACGTGAACGCCTACGGGGTGGAGTTCGGCGACCGGCAGGCCTTCTCCAAGCTGCTGCGCGCCTGCGGGGAGATCGAGGGTCTGGACCGGGTCCGCTTCACCTCGCCGCACCCAGCCGAGTTCACCGACGACGTGATCGAGGCGATGGCCCAGACGCCGAACGTGATGCCGCAGCTGCACATGCCGCTGCAGTCCGGATCGGATGTGATCCTGAAGGCGATGCGCCGGTCCTACCGGCAGGCCAAGTTCCTGGGGATCATCGAGCGGGTCCGGGTTGCGATGCCAGACGCGGCGATCACGACCGACATCATCGTCGGCTTCCCCGGCGAGACCGAGGAGGACTTCGAGGCCACTCTGGACGTGGTCCGCGCCGCTCGCTTCGCCGGCGCCTTCACGTTCATCTACTCACCGCGACCCGGGACGCCGGCCGCGACGATGGCCGACCAGGTGGCTCCCGACGTGATCAAGCAGCGCTACAACCGGGTGGTCGCGCTGGTCAACGACATCGCCTGGTCGCAGAACAAGCAGCTGGTCGGTCGCCGCGTCGAGCTGTTGGTCGCCGAGGGAGAGGGCCGCAAGGACGCCGCGACCCACCGGCTCTCCGGGCGTGGGCCCGACAACCGGCTGGTGCACTTCACCCCAGACTTCTCGGTGATCGCGCCGGGTCTCTCGGTGATCGAGCCCGTCGAGATCCGGCCGGGCGACGTCGTCACCGTCGAGATCACCAAGGCGGCGCCGCACCACCTGATCGCCGACGGGCCGGTGCTGGCGGTGCGTCGTACGCGGTCCGGAGATGCCTGGGCGGCGCGGGCGGGGCGCACTGCGCCTCCCGCGCAAGCCAGCCCATCCGAGCCAGGGATGGTCGGCCTGGGGATGCCGGCGATGGGACCGCCGGGCTAACCGGGCGGGTCGGCTTTGGGCTTCAACCCCACCGGCTTCGGCTCGAAACCGCCGGGTTTCTGCTCGGGTGCCTCCACGCCCGCAGCGTCGGTAGCGGCCTCGATCTCTGAGGTGTCTTGACGGCCGTTGGTGGCGTCGAACGTGCCACCGGCTTCCCCGGTGCGCTCGCTGCTGACGCCCATGTCGCCCGCGAGACCATCGGGACCGCTGGCGTTCGGATCGGACTCATGCAGCGACTCGTAGGCCTTCGCACCCGGGTCGACGGTGCGGGGATCGACGGTGCGGGGGTCGAGGGTGTCGGGATCGTCGGTGCGGGGATCATCAGGGTTGGGGTTGCTCATGCCTGGGTCTCCTTCTCGGGCTCGCTGGCGCCGTCGGTCGATGGCTCTTCCTGCGACTCGTCCGGCTCGTCGAGTTCGGCCGACACCGAATCGTCGACAGCCGGGTTGTCCCGCGTCGGTAGGTCGGGGATCACCGGGGCGTCCGGGATCGCGCCGTACTTGTCCTCGTCGGCGATCGAGTCCACACCGCCCGGGTAGCGCTCGGGCGGCTGGACGCCTTCCACCTCGTTGGGGACTTCGTCATTGGTTCGGTCACTCATGGTGATCCTTCCTCGCTGGGGTCTGGTTCGTCTGGTTCGTCTGGGCTGTTTGAGCCGTCAGGTGGGTGAAGCGAACCCATCACTGGTGTACGGCGCCACGCCCCCGGCGCGCAACCCCCGGAGGACCACGAGTTCGTGCGGGACGACCGGATCGGGCAGTGCGTCGAGGTTCCACCAGGCCAGCTCCGCGCACTTGGTGGGCTCCATGATGTGCGGGGCTCCCGACCAGGACCGGGCGGTGAAGAAGAAGTCGATGCGCTCGTCGATCAGCTCTGCGGAAAGGGTCCGCTGCATCGAGGTCACGAACTCCAGCTCGACGTCGGCGACACCGATCTCCTCGGCGGCTTCGCGGCGCGCAGCGGCGTACGCCGTCTCGCCGCGCTCGACGTGCCCCGCGGCCGCCGCGGCCCAGTGACCGTCCATGAAGCCGGTGCCCTGGCGCAGTTGGAGCAGCACCTCGTCGCCGCGCAGGAAGAACACGTAGGCCGCCGGGACGACGACGAAGCGGTCAGTCACTGGCATGGTGGGTGGCTCCAGTGGGTCGTCGTCAGGGCTGACGTGGCTGGTCCGGCTTGTCGAGGTCGCCGTCGCGCTTGCCATCGAGCTTGTGTAGTGCGTCGCGAGCCTTGCCGGTGGCACCGGCGATCTTGTCATGGTGCTTGCCGCCGGTCTTCTCATCGACGGTCTTGGCGACCTTGTCGATGCCGCCGGAGATCTTGTCGCCGTGCTTGTTCACCGCGTCGGTCAGCTTGGCCTTGGCATCATTGAGGAAACTCATCTGTACTCCCTAGGGTCGCGGATGGACAAGACTATCGACATGCCCGCGTCTTCGCTGTCGACCACACCGATCGTGGCCGTCGTGGGTGCCACCGCCTCGGGCAAGACCTGTCTGTCGTTGGAGATCGGCGAGGCGTTGACACCGGGCGGCGGCGAGATCGTGAACACCGACGCGATGGCACTCTATCGGGGGATGGATATCGGCACCGCCAAGCCCGACGCGGCGCAACGGGCCCGGCTGCCGCACCACCTGATCGATGTCCTCGACGTCCGCGAACCCGCGACGGTCGCTGCGTTCCAGCAGTGGGCACGGACGGTCATTGCCGACATTCGCGCCCGTGGGCGGTCACCGGTGTTGGTCGGCGGGTCGGCGCTCTACACCCGCGCGGTGCTGGACCGGTTCGACTTCCCCGGGACCGACGTAGCCATCCGACTGGGTCTGGAGGGTGAGGTCGACAGGCTCGGCGTCCCCGCGTTGCATGCCCGGTTGGCACAAGTTGATCCGGAGTCCGCTGGTCGGATCGGCCCCGACAACGCCCGTCGCATCGTGCGCGCGCTCGAAGTCTTCGAGCTGACCGGACGGCCGTTCAGCGCGTCGCTGCCACAGCTCGAGTACGTCGAGCCAGCGACCGTGCAGATCGGCGTCGACCTCGACCGGCCCACGCTGCACGCGCGAATCGAGGCCCGGGTGCGGGCGATGTTCGAGTCCGGGTTCGTCGCCGAGGTCGAGGGCCTGCTGACCAACGGGCTCGAAGGGGGGCGCACCGCGTCGAGGGCCATCGGCTACGGCGAGGTTGCTGCGCACCTGCGCGGTGAGCGCAGCCTGGACCAGGCGATCGAGCAGACCGTGATCGCGACCCGCCGGTTCGCGCGGCGCCAGGACTCGTGGTTCCGCAAGGACCCGCGGGTGGTGTGGGTCCCGTACGACGCCCCCGACCGGCTCGCGCTCGCGACGGCCGCCGTCGAACGACTCAAGGAGAACCAATGACCCGCACCGTGTTCTACACCGCGACCACCCTCAATGGTTTTCTAGCCGACGGGCCCGATGAACTACGCCGCCTTCTTTCAAGGCATCGGTGCCGTCGAGATGGGGGCCACCACGTACGCGTGGTTGGCGACACCTGGAGGCGGCCGGTGAGCAGTGGGCCTGCGACGTGTCGGGGGGTGGGGGGAGAGAGGGGTGGCTCGAAGCTCGCGTTCGTGCGGAACCTGTTGAGAGAAGACCAAGGGGGGTCGTGTTCGCTGAGTCTGTGGTTTCCAAGACTTGTGACCCACCCTCGACGAACTCAGGGAGGTCAGATCCGTGGCTTCCGTGGTGCGGCGGCTCTAGGCTGACACACTGAGGATGTGGGCTACAGGTTCCTGAAAGGTCATGGCACCGAGAACGACTTCGTGCTGCTGCCCGATCACGACGGCACGGTGCACGGCGAACTGAGCGCCGAGCGGGTACGGGCGCTGTGCGACCGGCGGGCCGGGATCGGTGCCGACGGGGTGCTGCGGGTGATTCGCACCCGATGTCTTCCGGGCGAAACAGTAGGTGGTGAGTCCGATGGTCAGGCAGCAGCCGAGTGGTTCATGGACTATCGCAACGGCGACGGCGGACTGTCCGAGATGTGCGGCAACGGGATCCGGTTGTTTGCTCATCACCTGGTCTGCGAAAGCTTGACCGATGCCTCTGAGCCGATTGCGATCGGCACCCGCGATGGCATCAAGCAGGTCATCGTCGAGAGCACGGCCGAGGGCGAGACGGTCACCGTCGACCTGGGCGTCCCGCGGGTCCTCGAGCAGACCAAGGTCAGCGTCGGCGACCGCACGTGGGGGGCTGCTCATGTCGACATGGGCAACCCGCACGCGGTGGCATTCCTTGACCCATCCGACTCGCTGGACGACGCGGGGTCGCTGACCGAGACTCCGGGCTACGACCTTGAGGCATACCCGCACGGCGTCAACGTGGAGTTCGTGGTCCGCCGCGGCGACCGGCACGTGGCGATGCGGGTGCACGAGCGTGGCGTGGGGGAGACCCGGTCCTGTGGCACCGGTGCCGCGGCGGTCATGGTGGCCACCGCGCTCGCTGATGGATACGACGGGGCCGGCGGCACGACGTACCGCGTCGATGTCCCTGGTGGCGCCCTCACGCTGACCTGGACCGAGGACGGCCGGGTCCTGCTGGCCGGCCCGGCGGTCATCGTCGCCGAGGGCACCACCTCGCTCTAGCCGCCCGAACCCGACTCCCCGGACCGGAGTCAAGGCTCGGTGCTGAACCCTCGATCCCTATGCTCGGGCCCATGGAACTCACCGGAGCCTCAGCCCTGGTCACCGGCGCCGCCTCGGGGATAGGTGCCGCGGTCGCCCGCCGTCTGGCCGGCCTCGGCGCGCGGGTGGTCGTGGCGGACGTGCAGGCCGACAAGGGCGCGAAGTTGGCAGCCGAGATCGGCGGCGTCTTCGCTGATGTCGACGTCACCGATACCGACCAGATCCTGGCCGCCGTCGAGACCGCGGTCGGGCTCGGGCCGCTGCGCGCGGTGGTCAACTCGGCTGGCATCGGGCCCGCTCAGCGCACCATCAACCGGGACGCGACGTACGAGGCGGCGCACGACCTGGAGCTGTACAAGAAAGTGATCGCGATCAACCTGATCGGCACCTTCGACACGGTCCGGCTGGCCGCGACGGCGATGAGCCGCAACGAGCCCGACGGCCAGGGCGAGCGCGGTGCCATCGTCAATCTGGCCAGTGTGGCTGCCTTCGACGGTCAGATCGGCCAGGCCGCCTACGCCTCATCGAAAGGCGGCATCGTCGGGATGACCCTGCCGGTGGCCCGCGACCTGTCTGCCGCCGGGATCCGGCTGTCGACTGTCGCCCCCGGCCTGATCGACACCCCGATCTACGGCGAGGGCGAGCAGGCCCGCGAGATCAAGGCCAAGCTGGGGGAGTCGGTGCTTTTCCCCAAGCGGCTCGGCGACCCCGACGAACTGGCCAGCATGGTCATCGAATGCCTGACCAACCCCTACATGAACGGCTCGGTCGTCCGCGTCGACGGCGGCATCAGGATGCCGCCGAAGTAGTGGGGACTCCCAGAGCTTCAGTATCTGTCGATCTCGCGGCGGTGGCCGACGCGCAGCACGAGCACAAGAAGTTCGAGCGTTGCCTGAATCCTGCGTCGGACCCGGGGATCGAACTTACGAAGCTGTCGGGCGGCCGACGGCGCCAGTGATGCGGTAGGTCATGCCAACCCGAGGTCGACCTTGACCTAGTCCCAGGGGATCGGTGTCAGGCCAGTGGTGCGCATCTCTTCGCGCGCCGCCTCGGCAGCCAGAATGTCGGACATTTCCTCGGCCAGTCGGAGAACCTCGTCCAAATCGTCGGCGTCGATGACCGCCCGCCTCAGGGCAGGCGGGCCAAGGGCTGAGGAACAGGGCTTCGCTATGGCTGTTCCACCAACGGCGACGGGTCAGCCGCGCACTCGCGCCGACGTCGGGTCGTACAACGGGCGAAGCGAGACCTGGACGTCGTGCCGATCGCCGGCGATGTCGACCTGCCACCGCCCGCCTGAGAGCCACTCGCCCGTGACCGGGTCGCCGGCCGAGGCGGTCGAGACGGTCGAGACGTAGGCCAGCCCGACCGCGGCGCCGAGGGTCCAGCCGTACGACGCCGCCCGGACGTAGCCGACCACCTCCCCGTCGCGAAGCACCGGCTCGGCACCGAACAGCAACGGCTCCGGGTCGGCCAACGTAACCTGGACGAGTCGGCTGGTCGGCGGTCCGGCCTCCCTGCGGGCCAGCAGCGCCGCACGACCGCAGAAGTCGGGCTTGTCCCAGTCGATCGCGAAGCCGAGTCCGACCGAGAGCGGGTCGTCGGTGTTGTCGATGTCGTGCCCGAAGTCGCGGTAGGCCTTCTCCATCCGCAGCGACCCCAGGGCCGCCAGCCCGACCGGGGCCGCGCCCCCGGCGAGCAGGGCGTCGTACACCTCTAGCGCCTGCTCGGCCGGGACGTAGAGCTCGTAGCCGAGCTCGCCGACGTAGGTGATCCGCGCGCAGATCACCTCGACTCCGGCGACGGCGATCTCGCGGGCGGTACGGAACGGGTAGGCCGCGTTCGACAGGTCGGTGTCGGTCATCGCTTGGAGGAGCTCACGCGAGCGCGGACCCTGCAGGTTGAGCTGTGCCAGCTCCCCGGTCACGTCGGTGACGGTGATGCGGGGTTCCGAGACCGCCCGTCGCAACCGGTCCAGCGCGTGCCCGTGCGCGGTGTCGGAGGCGACCACCAGGAACCGGTCGGGTCCCAGCTTGGTGACGGTCAGGTCGGCCTCGATCAACCCGGCCTCGTTGAGCCACTGGGTGTAGGTGATGACGCCCGCCGCGCCGTCCACGGACCCGGCGGACAGATGATCGAGCACGGCGCTCGCGCCAGGTCCGCGGACCGCGAACTTGGCCATGAACGACATGTCGATCAGCCCGACGTCCTCGCGCACGGTGTGATGCTCGCGAGCCCAGGCCTCGAACCAGGGCGCATGACCCCAGGTGGGCTCGGGGTTCGGCGTCTCCCCGGGGCCGGCGAACCAGTCCGCTCCCTCCCAGCCGGAGACCTCCCGCAGGTAGCCACCCTGCTCCACCAGCCGGTTGTGCACCGGGGAGAGCAGCGCGTCGCGGGCGGTGCGCAACTGCTTGCCGGGAGTGTGCGCGGCGTACACCGTGCCCAGCACCTCGGTAGTGCGGGCTGCGCGGTACGACGCCTCGAGCTGGTGCGGGCGGAAGCGCGCGACGTCGATGCCGGTGATGTCGACGTCGGGACGGCCCTCGACGATCCAGTGCGCGAGGATCCGCCCCAGTCCACCGGCGGACAGGATGCCGACCGAGTTCATCCCGGCAGCGACGAAGTAGCCGCGGATGCCCGGGGCCTCGCCGACCGCCGGCGACAGGTCGGGGGTGAAGGACTCGGGGCCGCAGAAGAAGGTGCGGATGCCGACCTCGTGGGTGATCGGCACCCGGTCCATCGCCTGCTCCAGGAACGGCGCCATCCGGTCCCAGTCGGGAGGCAGGGTGCCGAAGGAGAAGTCCGGTGGGATGCCGTCGACCGACCAGGGCGCCGCCCGCGGCTCGAAGAGCCCGACCATCATCCCGCCGCCCTCCTCGCGGTAGTAGCCGAACGAGGCCGGGTCCTCGAAGATGGGAGTGTCGCGACCGAGGCCCTCGATGGTGTCGGTGATCAGGTAGTAGTGCTCGGCGGCCTGGTTGGGGATCACCAGGCCGTTTCGCTCACCGAGCTCGCGGGCCCACATCCCGGTGCAGTTGACAACGACGCCGCACTCGATCGTGGCCTGCTCGGTGGTCGAGCCTGTCGAGACCCGCACGCCAGTCACCGAGCCGACCAGCTCGTTGGTCGAGCTGCTCTTGGCGGTGGTCGAGCCTGTCGAGACCAGCACCTCCTCGACCGAGACTCCCTCAATGATCCGGACCCCGAGATTCTTCGCCCCACGCGCCAGCGAGGAGGTCAGGTCGACCGGGTTCACCCGCCCGTCACCGGGCACGTGGAAGCCGGCCAGCAGGCCGTCGGTCCTGGCCCAACCGAAGAGGTCCGACATCTCCCGCGGCGAGATCTCGTCGACGTCCAGACCGAGGTGCCGCTGGAAGGCGGCGACTCGGCGATACTCGTGCAGCCGCTCCGCGTCTGCGGCCGCCTCGATCAGTCCGACCGGCCGGAATCCGGTCGCGACCCCGGTCTCGGCCTCCAGACGGGCGTAGAGATCGCGGCTGTACAGGCGCAGCTCGGTGTTGGTCTGCGAGGTGCTGCCGAAGCAGGTCATCAGCCCGGCCGCGTGCCAGGTGGTGCCCGACGTCAGACGGTCCCGCTCCACCAGCAGCACGTCGCTGCAGCCGGCGTGCGCGAGGTGGTAGGCCACCGAGGCCCCGATCACGCCGCCGCCGATGATGACGACGCGCGCTCGTTCGGGCAGCTGTTGGGTCACGGCTCCAACCTAGAGGTCTGAAAACCGGGTCGCGCTACGTGGAGTCACGACCTAGGCTGGTCGGCACATGACTAACGCACCCGACTTCACCCCTTCGACCGGCTCAGGGCATCGCCTCGACGACGAGCTGGACCAGACCTCCGGCTGGGACCTCGACGACACCAACAGCGACGAGCTGGCCGACGACTTCACGTCCGGGTACGCCGCCGACACCGACCCCGAGCTGACCACTGAGTTGACCACTGGGCAGCAGGATCTGGCCGAGCGCCATCTGCTGCGGCGGGTGGCCGGGCTGTCCACCGAGCTCGAGGACATCAGCGAGGTCGAATACCGCCAGCTCCGCCTGGAACGGGTGGTCCTGGTCGGGGTCTGGACCGACGGCACCGTCGCCGACGCCGAGAACTCGATGGCCGAGCTCGCGCTGCTCGCCGAGACTGCCGGCTCGGAGGTCCTCGATGCGATCTATCAGCGTCGCAGCAAGCCCGACCCGGCGACCTTCATCGGCCGCGGCAAGGTGGACGGCCTGCGCGAGATCGTTGCCGCCAGCGGTGCGGACACGGTGGTCTGCGACGGGGACTTGGCCCCCTCGCAGCTGCGCAACCTGGAGGACAAGCTCAAGGTCAAGGTCGTCGACCGGACCGCGCTGATCCTCGACATCTTCGCCCAGCACGCGAAGTCCAAGGAGGGCCAGGCGCAGGTCGAGCTGGCCCAGCTCAGCTACATGAAGCAGCGGCTGCGAGGTTGGGGTGGCAACCTGTCGCGTCAGGCCGGAGGCCGGGTCGGCGCCGATGGCGGTGGCATTGGGGGCCGCGGGCCCGGTGAGACCAAGAGCGAGACCGATCGGCGACGAATCCACACCCAGATCTCCAAGCTGCGCCGTGAGCTGACGGCGATGAAGGGCACCCGCGACACCAAGCGCCAAGAGCGCCAGCGTCATCGGGTGCCCAGCGTGGCCATCGCCGGCTACACCAACGCTGGCAAGTCCTCGCTGCTGAACCGGCTGACCGGTGCTGGCGCATTGGTCGACGACTCGCTCTTCGCGACGCTGGACCCGACCACGAGACGGACCACCACCGACGACGGTCGGGTCTTCACGATGACCGACACCGTCGGCTTCGTGCGGCACCTGCCGCACCAGATCGTCGAGGCGTTCAGATCGACCCTGGAAGAGGTCGGCGAGGCGGACCTGGTGCTGCACGTCGTCGACGGGTCGCACCCCGACCCGGAGGGCCAGCTGTCCGCGGTCCGGACGGTCTTCGCCGAGATCGGTGCCGACAAGGTGCCCGAGCTGGTGATCATCAACAAGGCCGATGCCGCCGACCCGATGGTGCTGGCGCGGCTTCGGCAGCGCGAGCCGCACAGCCTGGTCGTCTCCGCGCGAACCGGCGAGGGCATCCCCGAGGCGTTGGCGGTCATCGAGGGCGAGCTCCCGCACCCGGCCGTGGAGTTCCACGCCCTGGTTCCCTATGACCGCGGCGACCTGATCGACCGCCTGCACCAGCACGGCGAGATCGCGTCGATGGAGCACACCGGCGACGGCACGCTGGTCCAGGGACGAGCGCACGCGGAGCTCGCCGACGAGCTGGCGGCGTACGCCGTCTGAGCCCTGGTTCGAAACCCTGCCCTCCAGGGGGTCGACAATCTCGCGCTTGCACGTCAAGGTAGGCAGAACATCATCACTCGGGAGGGCTCGCGATGCGCCGTACACAGTTGGTCTCAGTCTTGTCCATGGGCGTTGCCGGGGCGCTGGCCGCGGCCGCTCTGGCGCCGATCACGGCATCGGCATCCGCGGGAGCCTCCGCCACCTCGCTCGGCGCGACCGCGAACCCGGCAAGTGCTGCTACCGCTGCTGGCGCCGCGACTGCGGGTCCGCGCAGGAAGGCGGTCGCCAAGGGGTACGGCGGGGCCGTCAGCACGGTGGACCCCGAGGCGACCCGGGTCGGCCTGCGGGTGCTGCGCAAGGG
>JBBPYJ010000186.1:0-4351 GCA_038200025.1 Propionibacteriales bacterium
CGCGCTGTCGGTGGCCGCCGACCTCATCGGACGACGCATCGTCGACCGGATCACCGTCGTCGCCCCGACCGAGCACCTGAAGCTCCAGTGGGCCGAGGCCGCCGCGCGCGCCGGCATCCCGCTGGACCCGACGTACTCCGCCGGGCAGGGCAAGACCTCGCAGGACTTTGTCGGGGTGGCAGTGACCTACGCCGGGGTGGCTGCCAACCCGTTGGCGATGCGGATCCGGGTCGAGCGGTTCAAGACGCTGGTGATCCTCGACGAGGTGCACCACGCCGGTGATGCGCTGGCCTGGGGCGAGTCGGTCCGCGAGGCCTTCGGGCCGGCCACCCGGCGGCTGGGCCTGACCGGCACGCCGTTTCGCAGCGACGTCAACCCGATCCCGTTCGTGACCTACGAGCCGCGTCCCGAAGAGGGTGCCGGGGTCCGGGTCTCGGTCCCCGACTACACCTACGGCTACGCCCAGGCGCTGGCCGACCATGTTGTGCGGCCGGTGTTGTTCATGGCCTACTCCGGGGACATGCAGTGGCGCACCAGCGCCGGCGACGAGATCAGCGCCCGGCTGGGCGAACCGTTGACCAAGGACCTGATCGCCCAAGCGCTGCGCACCGCGCTGGATCCCGCCGGGTCGTGGATCCCGGCGGTGCTGGCGGCCGCGGACCGACGGCTGTCAGAGGTACGCCTCCACGTCCCCGACGCGGGTGGGATGGTGATCGCCTCGGACCAGGAGTCCGCCCGCGCCTACGCACGGCTGCTGCACAAGGTGACCGGTGAGAAGCCCACCGTGGTGCTGTCGGACGAGAAATCGGGATCGCAGCGGATCGCGGACTTCACCGCCAACGAGGACCGTTGGATGGTGGCGGTCCGGATGGTGTCCGAGGGCGTCGACATCCCGCGGCTCGCGGTCGGGGTCTACGCGACGACCGTGGGAACCCCGCTGTTCTTCGCCCAGGCGGTCGGCCGCTTCGTGCGTGCCCGCCGCCGCGGTGAGACCGCGTCTGTCTTCCTGCCCTCGGTGCCGCACCTGCTCAGCCACGCCACCGAGCTCGAGCGCGAGCGGGACCACGTCCTGGGGCGGAAGATCACCGACGAGAGCGACATCTTCGCCGCGGAGGACCAGCTGGTCGCCGAGGCCAACGCCACCGAGGGAGCCAGCGACGAGCTCGGCCTGCCGTTCGAGGCCTTGGGGTCGCAGGCGACCTTCGACCGGGTCCTCTACGACGGCGGGGAGTTCGGGCACGAGGGTGAGGTGTCGGTCGGCTCCGAGGAGGAGATGGACTTCCTCGGCATCCCCGGACTGCTCGAGGCCGACCAGGTCCGCGAGCTGCTGTCGAGCCGTCAGAGTCAGCGCGCCCAGACAGTCGCACGGACCCGGCGACCGGGGCACGAGACGGGCGGCGTACCCCCACCGCTGCCCTCGCACGAGCAGCTAGCCTTGTTGCGCCGCGAGCTCAACGGCCTGGTGACCGCCTGGAATCACCGCACCGGCCAGGCGCACGGAATCACCCACTCCAGTCTGCGCAAGGAGTGCGGTGGCCCGGCGGCGGCGGTCGCGACGGCAGACCAGCTCTTCGCTCGGATCAACCGGCTGCGCGAGTGGGCGGTGCGCTAGCGGTGGCCGAGACCTCGCAGACCCTGGACCGGGGGTGCCGGGTCCTGACGGCGCTGGCTGCGAACCCTGGCGGGCTGAGCGTGACCGAGCTGGCGATCCGTCTGGAGGTCAACCGGACCATCACCTACCGGTTGGTCAGCACGCTCGAGCAGCACGCGCTGGTACGCCGCGACACCCGCGGTCGGCTGTTCGTAGGTCTTGGTCTGCTCGAGCTGGCCGCCTCGGTGCAACCGGTACTCCGCCACCAGGCGATGCCGGTGCTGCGCGCGCTGGCCGAGCGGGTCGGTGCCACCGCCCACCTCACGGTCGCCGACGGCGACGAGGGCCTGGCCCTGGCCGTGGTCGAGCCGTCATGGACCGACTTCCACGTCTCCTACCGCGTTGGTGCCCGCCATCCGTTGCGCCAGGGGGCGGCCGGCCGGGCGATCCTGCTGGGCCGGGCCGACGACCCGGCGCCGTGGACGGTCAGCGTGGGAGAGCTGCAGAGCGGGGCGCGCGGTCTGGCGGCGCCGGTGCGGGGGGTGATCGGGCTGGGGGCCAGCCTCGGGATCATCACGCTGGGCACCGAGATCGACAGCGACCGGGTTGGCCCCATGGTGCAGGCGGCCGCAGCCGAAGTGGCCACCCGGCTGCGCTGACGCACCCTGACCAGGGTGCGTGGCGGCACCCATTCACTGCGACAACGCGGCGCGCGCCAGCGGTCGGGCCCGGTAGTCGATCTGGGTGGCCAGGGCGATCACCGTCGTGGACCGGTCGACGCCAGGGAATCCCAGGACCTGGTCGATCACCCGCTGCAGGTCGGCGTTGCTGCGCGCCACCACCCGGCACCACAGGTCGCCGTCGCCGGTGATCGTGTGTGCCTCCAAGACTTCGGGGATGCGCGCCAGGTGGGCCGCGGCCGCGTCGTGGCCCCCGTCATCTGCACCGTCGCGCCCCCCTTCATGCCTGGGGTCGACCCCGGGCACCTGGCGGATCGCCAGCGTCAGGAAGGCGGTCACCGGGTAGCCCAGGGCCGCCGGTGACAGGTCCGGACCCCAGCCGATGATCACCCCCGTCGACTCCAGCTTGTCCAACCTGGCCTGCACGGTGCCGCGGGCCACTCCCAGGCGCCGCGACGCCTCGAGCACGCCGATCCGGGGCTCGAGCGCCAGCAGGTCGATCACTTTGACATCAAGAGCATCCATGAGTGCCGCCTCGACTAGACAATCTGCACAACGATCCACCGTACGTTTGAACATCTTGTCACAGTCCCCGATGCTTAATTGCATGACTTCCACCGCGTCGCCCCGGCCCACCGACGACAACACCAACGAGGCGGAGGGCGCCAGCTACGGGGGAACACTGACGGTCGAGGAGCTGAAGGCCGACCTGAGCCTCGAGCAACTGCACCAGCTCGTGGGGCTGGTGGAGTACGACGCGGACGCCGACAAGTTCCCGGTGACCGGCTGGGACGCCATCTGCTTCGTGGTCGGCAACGCCACCCAGGCCGCGCACTACTACGCCAGCGCCTGGGGGATGGAGCTGATCGCCTACTCCGGCCCCGAGACCGGCAACCGCGACCACAAGTCCTTCGTGCTGAAGTCCGGCTCGATCAAGTTCGTCCTGTCCGGTGCAGTGTCCCCCGACAGTGCGCTGATCGCGCACCACACCGCGCACGGCGACGGCGTGGTCGATATCGCGCTGGAGGTCCCCGACGTCGACCAGTGCATCGCCCAGGCACGGTCCGCCGGCGCCACGGTCGTGCGCGAGCCCGAGACGGTCACCGACGAGCACGGTTCGGTGCGGATCGCGGCCATCGCGACGTACGGCGAGACCCGGCACACGCTGGTGCAGCGAACGGTCGAGGGTCAGACCTACGCCGGTCCCTACCTGCCCGGGTACGTCGCAGCGCCGGCCCGCTGGAGCAAGCGTGAGGGTGAGCCCAAACGGCTCTTCCAGGCGCTGGACCACATCGTCGGCAACGTCGAGCTCGGCAAGATGGACGAGTGGGTCGGCTTCTACAACAAGGTGATGGGCTTCACGAACATGGCCGAGTTCATCGGCGACGACATCGCCACCGACTACTCCGCGCTGATGTCCAAGGTGGTCGCCAACGGCAACCACCGGGTCAAGTTCCCGCTCAACGAGCCGGCCGTCGCCGCGCGCAAGTCCCAGATCGATGAGTATCTGGACTTCTATCGTGGCCCCGGTGCCCAGCACCTGGCGCTGGCGACCGGTGACATCCTGGGCACCGTGGACGCGCTGCGCGCCAACGGCGTGCAGTTCCTGGACACTCCCACCTCCTACTATGAGGACCCCGAGCTGCGGGCCCGCATCGGTAAGGTCCGAGTGCCGATCGAGGAGCTGGCGTCGCGCGGGATCCTGGTCGATCGCGACGAGGACGGCTACCTACTGCAGATCTTCACGAAGCCCTTGGGTGACCGACCGACGGTGTTCTTCGAGCTGATCGAGCGGCACGGATCGCTGGGCTTCGGCAAGGGCAACTTCAAGGCCCTTTTCCAGGCGATCGAGCGCGAGCAGGACGCTCGGGGCAATCTCTAGAAAGCTTTGACTCTTGACGTGTTCCCCCCGACCTCGTCGCGCTGCCCCCGGGGTTGTGCGTTCGTGCTTCTGCTCCTGGGTACGTTCTAGACATGAACTTTATCGCCAGCCGAGTCATGCACGCCCTCACCGCCAGCTACGGGGTCTTCGCGCTCGTCAAGCCCGAGCACCTGGGCAACGCGATGAACGCCGATGCCG
>JBBPYJ010000187.1:0-4609 GCA_038200025.1 Propionibacteriales bacterium
CGGTCTGGAAGTCGAGGGTCGCGATCATCCCGGTGAACGCCGGCAGCAGGACCCGGAGGGTGTCGACGGAGTCGAAGACCGGCTCCTTGTCCTCCTGGAGGTCACGGTTGTAGGCGAGCGGCAGGGCCTTCAGCGTCGCCAGGAGCCCGGACAGGTTGCCGATCAGCCTCCCGGCCTTGCCGCGCGCCAACTCGGCGATGTCGGGATTCTTCTTCTGCGGCATGATGCTCGAACCTGTCGACCAAGACTCGTGCAACGTGACGAACCCGAACTCCCGGGTCGACCACAAGATGATCTCCTCGGCCAGCCTCGACAGGTCGATCCCGATCATGGTCGTGGCGAAGGCGAACTCCGCGACCACGTCCCGGGCCGACGTGGCGTCGATGGAGTTGTGGCTTGCGCCGGTGAAACCGAGCTCGCGAGCCACCGCGACCGGGTCGAGCCCGAGGGATGAACCGGCCAGCGCCCCGGCGCCGTACGGCGAGTCGCCGGCCACCCGCGCGTCCCAGTCCCGCAGCCTCTCCACGCCGCGCAGCAACGGCCACGCGTGCGCCAGCAGATGGTGGGACAACGCCACCGGCTGGGCGTGCTGGAGGTGCGTGCGTCCGGGCATGATCACATCGAGATGGGCGCGGGCCTGCGCGGCCAGCGCCTCGACCAGATCAAGCACCAGGGCGGTGACGACCTGGGCGTGGTCACGCAGGTAGAGGCGGAACAGGGTGGCGACCTGGTCGTTGCGAGAACGACCCGCCCGCAGCCGACCACCGACCTGGCTGCCGACCACCTCGATGAGCAGCCGCTCGAGCGCTCCGTGGACGTCCTCGTCGCTGGGGTCGGGGTGCAACTCGCCCGCGTCGTACTGCTCACCGAGCACGTCGAGCCCGCGCACCAGCTCGGCGCGATCCTCGTCGGTCAGCAGCCCGGCGGTGTGCAGGGCGTTCGCGTGGGCGCGCGATCCGGCCAGATCGTACGGGGTCAGGCACCAGTCGAAGTGCGTCGACTTCGACAGCGCCTGGAGTTCGGGCGAGGGCCCGGTCGCGAAACGGCCGCCCCACAACGAACCCTCATTGGTCGTGTCGGCAGGGCTCATGGGCTCTTGCTATCAGGTCTGGCTGCGTCGGGGGCGGCCAGGGCGAGGAATCTGGCGGCCAGCGCCGCGCCGCCCGCGGGATCTCGGGCGATGACGACCACGGTGTCGTCGCCGGCGATGGTGCCAAGGATGCCGGGGACCTCGGCCTTGTCGAAGGCCGAGGCCAAGAACTGCGCGGCTCCCGGCGGGGTGCGCAGGACGGCGAGGTTGGCGCTGGCCTCGGCGGACACCAACAGGTCAGAGCACAGCCGACCGAGCCGGCTGGCGGCGGCGGCCGACTCCTGTGGGATCTGCGGCGCCCGGTCGCCGCCCTCGGCGGGTACGGCGTACACCAACGCTCCCGAGGGGATGCGGACCTTGACCGCGTCGAGCTCGACCAGGTCGCGCGACAAGGTCGCCTGGGTGACGTGCACCCCCAGCTCGCCGAGCAGATCCGACAGCTCGGTCTGGGAGCGGATCTCGTGGTGGGTCACCAGATCGATGATGTGCTGGTGGCGGGCGCCCTTGGTCTGCGGCGAGGGCGCGGCCTCGGTCATCGCGCTCGCTCCAGGAGCCAGGCCAGCACGGCCTTCTGCACGTGCCGCCGGTTCTCTGCCTCGTCCCAGACCACGCTGCGCGGGCCGTCGAGCACCTCCGCGGCGATCTCGGCGCCCCGGTAGGCGGGCAGGCAGTGCATCACGATGGCATCGGGCTTGGCGCCGGTCAGCAGCTCGGCGGTCAGCTGGTGCCGTGCCAGGGCGGCCAACCGGTGCGTCGACTCCGCCTCCTTGCCCATCGACACCCAGGTGTCGGTCACCAGCACGTCGGCTCCCTGGACCGCTGCCACCGGGTCGGGCTCGACCACGCTCAGCCCCCCGGTGGTGTCGGCGATCGACCGGGCCCGGTCGATCATCGCCTGCTGGGGGAGATAGCCCTCGGGACCGCTGACCCGGACCATCATGCCCGCAACCGCCCCGGCCAGCAGCCACGAGTTGCCCATGTTGCAGGCGGTGTCGCCCAGGAAGGTCACTATCTGCCCGGCCAGCTCGCCGCGCTGCTCGCGGATCGTCAGCAGGTCGGCCAGCAGCTGGCACGGGTGGAAGTCGTCGGTCAGCGCGTTGACGACCGGGACCCCGGAGTACGCCGCCATCTCGGCCAGCTGGGTCTGCTCGAAGGTCCGCCACACGATCGCCGCGGACTGGCGGCCCAGCACCCTGGCCACGTCCGCGACCGACTCGCGCACCCCGATGCCGGCCAGCGCTCCGTCGACGGCCATCGCGAAGCCCCCGAGCTCGGCGATCCCGGCGGCGAAGGAGATCTGGGTGCGCAGCGTCGGCTTGTCGTAGATGGTGGCCACGGTGCGCGGTCCGGCGAGTGGCTGGTGTCCGAACGGGTCGGCCTTGAAGGTCGCCGCCAGATCGAGGATCTCCGCCTGCTCTGCGGGGCTCAGATCGTCGTCGGCGAGCAGGTGGCGGGTCATCGCGATGCTCCTGAAGTCGTTGATGAGTGGTTTGCGTAGCCCTCGTCGAGGATCCCCGGCCACGCGAGCAGGAAGGCGTCCACGTCGGCGCGGGTCAGCACCAACGGCGGCGCCAGTCGGATCCGGTCGGGGGTCGGGTTGTTGATGATGAAGCCTTGGGAGCGAGCTGCCGCCACCACCGTGGCGGACACCGATGCGTCCAGAGTGAGCCCGATCCACAGCCCGGCGCCGCGGACGTCGACCACGCGATGGTCTTTCGCGAGACCGGTTCGCAGTGCCTCGCCCAGAGTGACGGCCCGCTCTAACAGTCCCTCGGTCACGATGGTGTCCAGCACCGCCAGACCGGCGGCGCAAGCCACCGGGTTCCCACCGAAGGTGGTGCCGTGGTTGCCCGGCTCCAGCAGCCGGCCCGCGGCGCCGATCCCGATGCAGGCGCCGATCGGCACCCCTCCCCCGAGGCCCTTTGCCACGGTGACGATGTCGGGCGCCACCTGCGGGTCGTGGGCGAACCAGGCGCCGGTACGACCGATGCCGGACTGGATCTCGTCGAGCCACAGCAGCGCACCCGCGTCGGTGGCGATCTGCCGCGCCGCGCTCAGGTATTCGGGCGGCGGGAGAACCACCCCGGCCTCGCCCTGGATCGGCTCCAGCAGGATCGCCGCCGTCTGGTCGGTGACGGCCGCGGCGAGGGCGGCGCGGTCGCCGTACGGCACGAAGGTCACCTCGCCGGGCAACGGCTCGAAGGGTGCTCGGTAGGTCTGCTTGGACGTCAGCGCCAGCGCCCCCATGGTGCGGCCGTGGAAGCCACCCTCGGCCGCGACCAGGTGGGTCCGTCCGGTACGCCGCGTCAGCTTCAGCGCGGCCTCGTTGGCCTCGGTGCCAGAGTTGGTGAAGAACACCCGGCCGTCGGCGACCTGGAGCAACTCCAGAAGTCGCTCGGCCAGCCGGATCGCGGGCTCGGTGGCGAAGAAGTTCGACACGTGCCCCAGGGTCTGCAGCTGCTTGGTCACGGCCTCGACCAGGGCCGGGTGGCCGTGCCCGAGGGCGTTGACCGCGATCCCGCCGAGGAGGTCGACATACTCGTTGCCGTCGACGTCCCAGACGTGCGCTCCCTGGCCGCAGGTGAGCAGCAGGGCCGGCGGCCCGAAGGTGTTCATCAGCGCCTGGTCGTAGCGCTCGGCCCACTGCCTCATCGGTTGTCTCCGGAGTTCTTGGCTGCTTTTGCTTTGCGTAGCTGGGTCGCGACCCCGGGGAGCACCTGGGTGCCGACGCCCTCGTCGGTGAACAGCTCCAACAGCACCGCATGCGGCTCGCGCCCGTCCACGACCGTGGCCCGTGGGACCCCCTGGCTGACGGCGTTCGAGCAGGCGGTCATCTTCGGCACCATCCCGCTGGCCAGGGTCGGCATCAAGGTGGCCAGTGACTCCGGGCTGATCGCGGCGACCACGTCGTCGCTGGCCGGCCAGTCGCGGTACAGGCCCTCGACGTCGGTCAGCACCAGCAGCTTCTCCGCCCTCAGGGCCACTGCCAGGGCGGCGGCCGCGGTGTCGGCGTTGACATTGTGCACCCGCCCCAGCTCGTCGGGGGCGACGCTGCTCACGACCGGGATCCGGCCGGCCTCGATCAGGTCCAGGACCGCCTCGGGACGCACCCGGGAGACCTCGCCCACCAACCCCAGGTCGACCTCCTCGCCGTCCACGATCGTGTTGGTCCGCTTGGCGGTGAACAGGCCGGCGTCCTCACCGGACAGCCCGACCGCGAGCGGCCCATGACCGTTGATCAGACCGACCAGCTCGCGTTGAACCTGGCCGACCAGCACCATCCGGACCACGTCCATCGCCTCGGGGGTGGTGACCCGCAGGCCGCCGCGGAACTCCGAGGCGATGCCCAACCGGTCCAGCATCTTCGAGATCTGGGGGCCACCGCCGTGCACGACCACGGGCTTGAAGCCGGCGTACCGCAGGAACGCGATGTCCTCGGCGAACGCGGTCTTCAAGGTGTCGTCGATCATCGCGTTGCCGCCGTACTGCACCACCACGCGCGTGTCGTGGTAGGCCTTC
>JBBPYJ010000188.1:0-5315 GCA_038200025.1 Propionibacteriales bacterium
ATGTCCATCCCGCGTGCGAGGTAGGCCTCGACGTAAGTGAAGCCGTTGGTCAGGGTGAAGACGAGCTGGCTGATCGGGTTCGCACCGGCCTCGGCGATGTGGTAGCCGGAGATCGACACCGAGTAGAAGTTGCGCACCTTGTGCTCGATGAACCACTCGGCGATGTCGGCCATCATCCGCAGCGAGAACTCGGTGGAGAACAGGCAAGTGTTCTGGCCCTGGTCCTCCTTGAGGATGTCGGCCTGGACGGTGCCGCGGACCGTGCTCAGCGCGGTGGCCGCGTCGATCCCGGCCTCGGCGGCCTGGTCCAGCACGGTGTTAAGGAAGAACGCCAGCACCGTCGGCGCCGGTCCGTTGATCGTCATCGACACGCTGGTCGTCGGCGACAGCAGGTCGAAGCCGTCGTA
Organism: Propionibacteriales bacterium; assembly: GCA_038200025.1. GTDB lineage: Bacteria > Actinomycetota > Actinomycetes > Propionibacteriales > Nocardioidaceae > Nocardioides. Next base: position 408 of record JBBPYJ010000188.1, read on the forward strand.
CAGCGCCTTCATGTCATCCAGCGTGGCGATCGAGACCCCGCTGGTGCCGACCTTGCCGTAGATGTCGGGCCGCTCGTCGGGATTCCGGCCGTAGAGCGTGACCGAGTCGAACGCCGTCGAGAGACGCTTGGCCTCGCTGTCAGCCGACAGCAGCTTGAAGCGGCGGTTGGTGCGGAACGGGTCGCCCTCGCCGGCGAACATCCGGGCCGGGTCCTCGCCGTCGCGCTTGAAGGGGAACACCCCGGCGGTGAACGGGAAGAAGCCGGGCAGGTTCTCGGCCCGCCAGAAGCGCACCAACTCGCCGTGATCGGCGTACGTCGGGAGCGCGACGCGGGGGATCTTGTTGCCGCTCAGCGACTCCCGGGTCAGGGCGGTGTGGATCTCCTTGTCGCGGATCGTGACGACCTGCTCGTCGCCGGCGTAGGACTCGAGGACGGCGGGCCACCCGGCGATCTGGTCGGCGACGGCCTTGGGAAGGTCTCCCTGCGCGTCGTCGAGGAGGGCGTCCACGTCGGCTGCACCCGCCGTTGAGCCGTTCGCGGCCAGCTCCGCCGACACCGCGGCGAGCCGCTGCACCCGGCGCGCGGTCTCCACGAGTACCTCGGTCTGCGCGTGGTAGCCCCGCACCGTCTCGGTGATCTCGGCCAGGTAGCGGACCCGCTCGGTCGGGACCACCTGGCGGATGCCAGAGGAATGTCGGACGTCGACGTGCTCGAGAGTTCCCTCGTCCAGAGCCAGACCTTCGTCGCCGAGCAGCCCGCGCAGGTGCTGGTAGAGCGCGGTGACGCCGTCGTCGTTGAAGGTGGCCGCCGAGGTACCGAAGACCGGCATGTCCGCGGGTTGCTTGCCGAAAGCCTCGCGGTTGCGGACCAGCTGGCGGCCGACGTCGCGCATCGCGTCCTCGGCACCACGGCGTTCGAACTTGTTGATCGCCACGACGTCGGCGAAGTCGAGCATGTCGATCTTCTCCAGCTGGGAGGCGGCACCGAACTCGGGCGTCATCACATACATCGAGGTGTCGCAGAAGGGCACGATGGCGGCGTCACCCTGGCCGATGCCGGGGGTTTCGACGATCACCAGATCGAACCCGGCGGACTTCAGCACGTCGATGACATCGCCGAGGTGCTTGGGCAGCTCGTGGGCGCCGCGGGTGGCCAAGGACCGGAAATACACCCGGTCGCCGTCCAGCGAGTTCATCCGGATCCGGTCCCCGAGCAGCGCACCGCCACCCTTGCGGCGGGTCGGGTCCACGGCCAGTACGGCGATCCGCAGCTTGTCCTGCTGGTCGACGCGGAAGCGGCGTACGAGCTCGTCGGTCAGCGAGGACTTGCCCGAGCCGCCGGTCCCGGTGATGCCGAGCACCGGCGTCTGAGTTGTTGGTCGAGCCTGTCCAGACCCGGCGATGGACCCGCGCAGTTGCTCCAAAGTCGCGGCTGGAAGCTGGCCCTGCTCCGCGCCGGTGATGGCCCGCGCGATCGCGAACCGGTCACCTGAGAGCACCTGCTCGGCGGTGACCTGCTTGGTCGCCCACAGGTCGCGATCGCAGTCGGCCACCACGGAGTTGACCATCCCGACCAGGCCCATCCGCTGGCCGTCCTCGGGGGAGAAGATCGTCACCCCGCTGTTGCGCAGCCGTTCGATCTCGTCGGCCACGATGACCCCACCGCCACCACCGACGACCTTGATGTGGTCGGCGCCCTGGGCGCGCAGGGATTCGGTGAGGTATTCGAAATACTCGATGTGCCCACCCTGGTACGACGACACCGCGACGCCTTGCACGTCTTCCTCCAGGGCCGCGTCGACGACCTCCTGCACGGAGCGGTTGTGACCCAGGTGGATCACCTCGCAACCCTGGCTCTGGAAGATCCGCCGCATGATGTTGATCGAGGCGTCGTGACCGTCGAAGAGACTCGACGCGGTCACGAGGCGGACCGGGTGCACCGGCCGATGGAGGTCGCTCATCGCTGGCCTTCCCTGGGGTCCCGACACGCGAGTCCCGTGAAGTGGTGACTACTAGGACGTCCTACTAATCAGCAATGTTAGCGCCATCAGAGTCCGGCGTCGAGTCCACGTGGTCCCCGGCGTGGGTGCGGAGGTCGCCCAACAACTCGGTCAGACGTCCGACGTCCGCAGCATCGGGTCCGAGGCTCTCGAACACCTGCTGATTCAACCCCGCAGTAGCCCGATCGGCGATCGACCGACCTGCCGAGGTGATGGTTGCCAGCACCACCCGGCGGTCGGACTCGGACCGGGAGCGAGCGACGTACCCCTGTCGTTCCAGCCGCTCCACCGCGCTGGTCACGCTGGTCGGATGCACCTGCAGCAGCGAGCCGACCTTGGCCATCGGCATCGCCCCGGTCCGGCTGAACGACAGCACCATCAACAGCTCGTAGCGAGCGAAGCTGAGCTCCAGCGGGCGCAGCACCTGCTCGATCCTCTCCATCAGCAACTGGTGCACCCGGACCACCGAGGTAACCATCGCCATCCCGTCGGCGGCCTCGTCCCAGCCGTGCTCGAGCCATTGCCGCCGGGCCTCGCGGATCGGGTCGCGGGCGGCAGGCATCCGGACATCTTAGGATTCATCACGTGAGCGACGACCCCCGACCAGGTACCACCCCACCGGAAAGGACCAGGGTGCTGACCGTGCGCGGCTCCCACAACCTGCGGGACCTGGGAGGGCTGCGCACCGCTGATGATCAAGAGGTACGCCGCGGTCGACTGTTCCGCAGCGACTATCCGGCTTTCGTGGACACCGACGTCGAGGCGGCCGCCGCACTGAGCCTGCAGACAATCGTCGACCTGCGGCGCGAGGACGAGGCTGACTTCGAGCTGGTCTCGTGGGTCAACCACGACGTCTCGCATCACCTGATCCCCTTGTCAGCCGGCGCAGACTCGGCCTGGCACGCGGACTACCACGCCTACCTGGAGGTGCGGCCGGACCGGGTCGTCGACGCCGTCCGAGTGCTGATGTCCGCCGCTCACCAACCCGCTCTCTTCCACTGCGCCGCAGGCAAGGACCGCACCGGCCTGATCGCCGCGCTCCTGCTTGGCGTGCTCGGCGTCGACGACGAGCAGATCGTCGCCGACTACGTGCTCACCGCCGATGCTGTGGTGCCGATCATGAGCCGGCTGATGCTTGTCGGTCCGTATGCCGAGCTGCTCGCCGACTCCGACATCACCACCCAGACGCCGGTGCCCGAGACGATGCAGGGTCTGCTCGGCTGGCTGGCTGCCCGTGGCGGTCCTACCAGCTGGTTGCTGGACCACGGGATCACCGCAGTCGAGATCGCTGCCTTCCGCGAGACGATGCTGCTGACCCGCGATAGTCCCTAGCAAACGGCACCACTTGTGGCCGCGAACTGGTGCTTTCTGCTAGGGACTATCCCCCTGCGGGCGGGCTGGCGGCGGGCGGGCGGCCTGGCGGCGGGCTGGCGGCGGGCGGGGGACGGGCTAGAGGCCTCCCAGATCGTCCGGGACGATCAGCGCGTCCGGGTCCTGCCGCAGCGGCAGGCCGGCCAGGGCGGCCTGGACCAGGGCGACCCGGGCGGCGAGGGTGGCCGTGCGGCGTACCCGACCGACATCTCCGGCCACCGTCGCATCCACGGTGCCGCGGATCTGGGCGTCGGTGAAGGTGGCACGGGTTCCGGGCTCGACGCGCACGTCCGGGAGGGCCACCAGGACGCCGAGCAGCTGGTCGCCGACCCCGTCGAGCAGCTGGAACCGCTGGTAGCGGGTCAGGTCGTTCCACGCCTGGTCGACATCCACCTTGGCCCTGCGCACGCCGCGCTGCGCGCCTAGCACGGTCTTGGCGGCGGCAGTCAGGGCGGCGGTGAGCTCGTGTTCGGTGAAGCGCATGGGCCAAGACTGCCAGGGTTCTGCCGAACCCAACCCGCGACCGGCCCCTTGCTGCCCACACCCGTGGGGCAAAGGACACAATGTTGTCCATGAGCGAGACGATCTGGCAGGCCAGTGGCGACTACAAGGACATTATCTACGAGACCACCGACGACGGCATCGCCAAGATCACTATCAATCGACCCGAGGTGCACAACGCCTTCCGGCCGCAGACCCTGATCGAGGTCGACCACGCGCTCGTGACCGCCCGCGAGGACGAGTCGGTCGGTGCCATCATCCTGACCGGCGCAGGGGACAAGGCCTTCTGCTCCGGCGGTGATCAGCGGGTCCGCGGGGACAGCGGCTACCAGACCGACCAAGGCGCGACAGGTCGCTTCCACGTCACCGACCTGCACGTCGCGATGCGCCGCTGCCCCAAGCCGATCGTGGCGATGGTGGCCGGCTGGGCGATCGGCGGCGGGCACGTCCTGCACCTGGTCTGCGACCTGACGATCGCTGCCGACAACGCGGTCTTCGGCCAGGTCGGTCCCAAGGTCGGCTCCTTCGACGGCGGGTACGGCGCGAGCATCCTGGCCGACCTGGTCGGGCCGAAGAAGGCCAAGGAGATCTGGTTCCTGTGCCGACAGTACGACGCGGCGGCAGCGATGGAGATGGGCTTGGTCAACACCGTCGTACCCTTAGCCGAGCTCGAGGCCGAGACCCTCAAGTGGTGCCGCGAGATGCTGGCCCTCTCCCCGTGGGCGCTGCGGTTGTCTAAGCTCAGCTTCCACGCCCATGAGGACGGGTACGCCGGAATCCAGCAGCTCGCCCACGACGCCAACCTGCTCTTCTACGGCTCGGCCGAGGCCCAGGAGGGCCGCGAGGCCTTCAAGGCCAAGCGCCAGCCGGACTTCGGGCGGTTCCCCCGCCGCCCCTGACCCGCTCCCGCCCCCAAAGGTGCGCTGCCGCCGGCAAAGACGGGGGGGGGGGGGCACCCCAGGGGGCGTTACGCAGGCGCGGCAGAGGTGGTGTGGGGGGGGCGGATCACCTCGAGGCGCGGTGGGGCCGCGCCGC
>JBBPYJ010000189.1:0-13140 GCA_038200025.1 Propionibacteriales bacterium
CAGCCGACCACCTCGACGTCTGGGGCACCGAGGCGGCCTACCGGGCCGGGTTCGACGAGTTCTCCGACACCGTGGATCCCGACGGCTTCCTGGTCTGCTGCGTCGACGACCCCGGTGCCCGAGACCTGGCTGCGACCGCCCGACGCCGGGGTCTGCGAGTGGTGACGGTAGGTGGGCGCGACCAGGCTCAGGTGCGCGCGACCGACGTGGTGCTCGAAGGCAGCACCTCGGCCTTCAACGTCGTGGCGGACGGCACGGACCTGGGCCGGATCACCCTGGCCATCCCAGGCCGGCACTACGTTCTGGATGCCTTGGCCGCGTTGGCGATGGGCTTGACGCTGGGCCAGTCGTTCGCGGACCTGCGACGCGGCCTGGAGTCCTTTGCTGGCGCCGGGCGTCGGATGGAGGCCAAGGGCTCGGCCGCGGGCGTGCGGGTCTACGACAGCTACGCCCACCATCCCGCTGAGATCGCCGCCGACCTCGTGGCCGCCCGGGCAGTGGCCGGCCAGGGTCGGCTGCTGGTGGTCTTCCAACCGCACCTGGTCTCGCGCACCAAGATCTTCGGACCGGCGATGGGTCGGGCCCTCGGAGCGGCCGACGAAGTGGTCGTGCTCGACGTCTACCGGGCCCGCGAAGCGGCCGATCCACTGGTCACCGGGGAGCTGGTGGCCGCAGCGGTCCCGTTGCCGCAGACGGCAGTGATCCGCAGTCCCACGCTCGACGAGGCGGTCGAGATCGCGGTAGCCCGGGTGCGCCCCGGTGACCTGGTCCTGACCCTGGGCGCAGGGGACGTCACCACGGTCGGCCCGCGGGTGCTGGACCGACTGGCCGAGCAGCACGATGGCTGAGCGGGCACGCCGAGGCCGGGACAGCTCACCCGACGAGGTCGCAGCGCGACGCAGCCGCCGCCGTTTCGCCCGTCGCCAGTGGCGGCGCCGTTGGTTGAGGTGGAAGGACCTGCTCGCGGTCACGGTGATCCTCGCCCTGGTGGTGGGCGGGACCTGGTTGGTGGCTTTCTCCAGGTTCCTGGCCGTTCAGCAGGTCGAGGTGACCGGCACCGAGCTGCTCACGGCCGCTGACGTCCGGTCGGCGGCCCGGGTGCCGGCAGAGCAACCCCTGGCGCGCGTGGATGTCGCCTCGATCCAGCGGCGTGTCGAGTCGTTGGCACCGGTGGCTTCGGCGGTAGTGACCAGGAAGTGGCCCGACAGCGTCGCGATCGACATTGCCGAGCGTCAGCCGATCGCCGTGGTGGAGATCGGTGGACGGGTGCGGGGGATGGACCGCGAGGGAGTGATCTTCCGTGAATACCCCCAGGCGCCCGACTCCCTTCCGGTGGTCAGGACGACTCCCGCTGCGGGAGAGGAGGCGTTGACCGAGGCGGCTCGGGTCGTCTCTGCCCTCCCGGCGGCGCTGGCGCGCCGGGTCGCCTACATCTCGGTCGAGACCGTCGACCAGATCACCCTGGTCCTGCGCGACCAGCGGCAGGTGCTGTGGGGCAGCGCTGAGGACTCCGGATCCAAGGCCAAGGTCCTGGTCGCCCTGCTGAGCACCCCGGCCAAGACCTACGACGTCAGCGTGCCCGGCGTACCGACGACGTCGGCCTCCCTCCCGGCTCCCTGAGGCCGCGTCGTGCCGGGGCAGCGGGCAGCCCACCCGGCGCGGGAACCGGCTGCGCAGACGTGCGTGAATTTCTTGTCGCAAGCGCCTGCGTGTCGAGGTGTCGTGTCGCCTTGTGGTTACCTACTCTTCTCAACCACAAGAGGTTGACATAACTATAACCCTCAGGTTCACGGTTAGGGTCACCGGCTCTGCACACGGCGGGACGTCGCTTGCAGAACTCGGGACCGGAGCCAGGTGGGCCGGGGCAGAGCGAAAGGCGCAGGGTCGTGGCAGCAGCGCAGAACTATCTGGCCATCATCAAAGTTGTCGGCATCGGCGGAGGTGGTGTCAACGCCGTCAACCGGATGATCGAGGTCGGGTTGAAGGGCGTGGAGTTCATCGCCATCAACACCGACGCGCAGGCACTGCTGATGAGCGATGCCGACGTCAAGCTCGACATCGGTCGCGACCTCACTCGCGGTCTCGGCGCCGGGGCCAATCCCGAGGTCGGGGCCAAGGCCGCCGAGGACCACTCCGACGAGATCGAGGAGGTGATCAAGGGCGCCGACATGGTGTTCGTCACCGCTGGGGAAGGCGGTGGCACCGGCACTGGTGGGGCCCCGGTCGTGGCTCGGATCGCTCGATCCCTGGGTGCGCTGACCATCGGCGTGGTGACCCGACCCTTCGCCTTCGAGGGGCGCCGCCGGGGCAATGCCGCCGAGGAGGGCATCGCCGGCCTGCGTGAGGAGGTCGACACGCTGATCGTGATCCCCAACGACCGGTTGCTGTCGATCAGCGACCGCAGTGTGTCGGTGCTCGACGCCTTCAAGCAGGCCGATCAGGTGCTGTTGCAGGGTGTCTCCGGCATTACCGACCTGATCACCACCCCCGGACTGATCAACCTGGACTTCGCCGACGTGAAGTCGGTGATGGCCAATGCCGGCTCCGCACTGATGGGCATCGGCTCGGCCCGCGGCGAGGACCGAGCGGTCGCGGCCGCCGAGATGGCGGTGTCCAGCCCGTTGCTGGAAGCCAGCATCGAGGGCGCCCACGGGGTGCTGCTGTCGATCGCCGGTGGCTCGGACCTGGGATTGTTCGAGATCAACGAGGCCGCTGGACTGGTGTCGGACTCGGCGCACCCGGATGCCAACATCATCTTCGGTGCGACGATCGACGACGCCCTGGGCGACGAGGTCCGGGTGACCGTGATCGCCGCCGGCTTCGACGGCGGGATGCCGCGTCGCAAGGAGGAGGGGTCGGTACTTCGGCGAGCGCCCCAGCAGACTCAGGCCGAGACCAAGGCGGCTGCCCAGCAGAGCGCCAGGGGTCAGTCGTCCAGCACCGGTGAGTCCGGCAGCACCGGTGGCTCCTCGAACTCAGGCGCTGGGCGCTCGTCGGGTGACTCAGCCGGCCAGTCGTCGGGCGGGGGCCAGTCCGGTGGCAGTCAGCCGGGCCCCTCCCGGCCGACCACCACGCCCCAGGTCCGCCCGTCGCGCTCGGTGCCCCTCGACGATGACGACGACCTGGACATCCCCGACTTCTTGAAGTGACGGACTTCGCGACGTGACGTTCTGCTACCGCGACACGGCGCCGATGCCCTCGGGGGCGACACCTGCACCCGACGGCTCGGCGGCCGTGCGCGGCAGCGTCCACGTGGGATTCACAGACCGCGGCCTGGACTTCGGCGACGCTGCCGACGAGGCGACCCGAAATCGGGCGCTGACCGAGGTGGCGCAGGCGACGCGACGGCAACCGGTCGTGATGCGCCAGGTCCACGGTGCGGACGTGGCCTGGGTCGGCGATGAATGGCCGGCCGTTGGTCGCGGTGGCCCCGATGGGCGTCGCGACCCGCCCCGGGTGGACGCGTTGGTCACCGGACGCACCGACGTGGCGCTGGTGACCCGGGCAGCCGACTGCGTGCCGGTGCTGCTGGCCGGTGGGGGGCTGATAGCCGCGGTGCATGCGGGCCGGCTGGGGGTGCACGCGGCGGCGGTTCCGGCTGCCGTGGCGCAGCTGAGGAGCCATGGCGTTGCCTCGATCGTGGCGTGGATCGGACCGCACGTGTGCGGACAGTGCTACGAGGTGCCCGACCAGATGCGTGCAGAGGTGGCCGCCGCCGTGCCTGCTACCTATGCGACGACCCGCACCGGCACCCCCTCGCTCGACCTGGGTGCGGGGGTGCGCAGCCAACTCGAGGCCGCGGACTGCGCGGTCCGGGAGGTCGGTCGGTGCACCTATGAGGATCGCGAGCTGCACTCGCACCGACGCGACGCTGATGCAGCCGGACGGCTCGCCGGCGTGATCTGGTGGTCCTGGTGACCCGCGAGACCGAGTTGGCCGCCAACCTGGAGGTGGTGCGGGAGCGGATCTCCAGCGCCTGCGAGGCTGTGGGGCGGCACCCGGACGAGATCACCCTGGTGGTGGTCACCAAGTTCTTCCCTGCCAGTGACGTGCAGATCCTGGCCGGACTGGGGGTCGCTGACGTCGCGGAGAACCGGCACCAGGAGGCTGCGGCCAAGGCCGAGGAATGCGCCGACCTGGGCTTGCGCTGGCACTTCGTGGGTGGTTTGCAGAGCAACAAGGCCGCCGCGGTCGCGGCGTACTGCGATGTCGTGGAGTCAATTGATCGCGCCAAGCTGATCGGGGGTCTGCAACGCGGTGCCGCGGACCGCGAAGGGTCCCTGGACTGTCTGCTGCAGGTGAGTCTTGACCCGACTGGCCCGACAGTTACCACGGCACCCACCGGTCGCAGCGGCGCTGCGGCGCCCGACCTGGCGAGGCTGGCAGCGGCGGTGACCCAAGCGCCGGACCTGGAACTGTGCGGCCTGATGGCGGTGGCGCCGCTGGGGGAGGACCCCGTACCGGCGTTCGCGAGGCTGACCGACATCCGCGCCGAGTTCTTGTCGCACCACCCACAGGCGACCCGACTCTCGGCCGGGATGAGCGCTGATCTGGAGTCGGCGATCACCGCGGGCGCGACACACGTGCGAATTGGCTCTGCGGTGCTCGGTCGCAGGCCTTCGATCCAGTAATGTCCACACTCGACAGCAATGCCGTTTCCGGGTCGCGATCTCGACCACAGGGCGGAACAGAACCGGAGGAAAGTCATGGCCAGCGCGATGCGCAAGTTCGGCGAGTACCTCGGCCTCCTCGAGGACACCGGCCCCTACGACGACGGTGACTACGACGAGGGGACCGAAGATCAGTACGCCACGGCTTCGCGAACCGACGCCAAGGCCGAGCGCGAACCGCGACCGGCTGCGGTGTCAGACCTGTCCGAGCGTCGCCCGCGGGCAGCGGGTTCGCAGGGACCGACTACCGGGTCGAGTGGGGTAGTGGCTGAGATGTCACGCATCACCACCTTGCACCCGCGCACCTACAACGAGGCGCGCACGGTGGGCGAGCAGTACCGCGACGGCACCCCGGTGATCATGAACCTGTCGGAGATGGACGACGACGACGCCAAGCGCCTGGTCGACTTCGCCGCCGGTCTGGTGTTTGCGACGCGTGGCACTATCGAGCGGGTGACTGCCAAAGTGTTCCTGCTCTCGCCTCCCAACGTGACTGTCGCTGCCGAGGACAAGCGCCGCATCGCCGAAGGCGGCTTCTTCAACCAGAGTTGATCGGCACCTGTGAATCCCATCGGCCAGGTCATCTACGGCCTCATCTGGCTCTTCATCATCTTCTTGTGGATCAGGTTCATCTTCGACTGGGTCCAAGTCTTCGCTCGCTCCTGGAACCCCGGAGGAGTCCTGCTGGTCATCCTGGAGGGCGTCTACTCGGTCAGCGACCCACCGATCAAGGCGCTGCGCCGGGTGATCCCGCCGCTGCGGATCGGCAACTTTGCGCTGGACCTGAGTTTCCTGTTGGTCCTGGTGGCCGCCTACATCTTGTTGTCGGTCACCGCCAAGGTCTTCTCGTCCTGACGCGAACCCGCGCAGGAGCTTCGACACCCGCTAGTGTTCGTCCTGCAGTTCACATCGCAACCAACGACTTGAATGGGTGAGGTCATGCCGCTGACGCCTGAGGACGTGAGCAACAAGCGCTTTACTCCCGTCCGGCTCCGCGAGGGCTACGACATGGGTGAAGTGGATCAGTTCCTCGACGAGGTAGAAGCCGAGTTGACGAGGCTGACCAAGGAGAACGACGACCTGCGGTCGCAGCTTGCTTCGGCTCAGAGCGGATCTTCGTCTGCGCCAGCTCCCGAGGAGCCGGCTTCTGAGGCACCGGCTCCCGTGGGGCACGCCGAACCAGAGCCGGAGCCGGCCGCGCCGGCCGAGACAGCGCAGGTGCACACGGTTCCGCAGGCATCCAACGCCGCCGCGCGGCTGTTGGAGATCGCCACCCAGAACGCCGATCAGCTGGTCGACGAGGCGAAGAACGAGGCTGACGGAATCGTCGGCGAGGCCCGGACCAAGGCCGACCGGCTGGTCAGCGACGCCAAGACCAAGGCAGACAAGCTCGAGGCCGACGCCAGGTCGCGTTCGCAGATGCTCGACTCGGAGACCGCAGAGCGTCGTACCCAGATGTTCGGAGCCCTCGAGCAGGAGCGTGACAAGCTCAGCGGCGAGGTCGAGAACCTCCGCTCGTTCGAGCGCGAATACCGCTCGCGCCTGAAGAGCTACTTCGCCCAGCAGCTCGAGGCACTCGAAGCGACCCACGAGACCCCGGCCATGGACGAGGGGGAGGGCGAGTCGCAGGCACCCAAGCGGCTGCGCTCGATCCTCGGCGAGGACGACGCCTGAGCGGCGTCTCGAACCGGGGGTTGCCTCCCTCAACCAAGAAGTAACGATGGCCGGACCCCAGGGTCCGGGCATCGTCGACGAATCATCTCGTCCACGGTCGCCGAAAGGGTGTAGTGCTGCGGCGTTCCAACGACTACCCTCCCGTCACGTCCGAGCGGATTGCGCGGACGATCGAGAAGAACTCTCCACACACGAATCCGGTGCCAGCCGACAAGTCCGCCCCGCAGCAAGGGTGGCCCACAAGGCGGTGCCTGCCGAAGGAAGTCGGGGCAAGCAAGTGGTTCCAGTCAAGAAGTCCGTCGCCAAGAAGGCGTCCCCCGGTTCTCTCGCCGTGCAAGATGGTGAGCAGGCCTGGACCAAGGCCGAGCTCAGCGAGGTCGTCGCTGAGCTGCACGAGCACCGCGATCGTCTTCTCGAGTTGCTCCACGACCAGGAGCAGGACCTCGAGTCGTTGATGCGCGACGCCGGCAATGGTGCCGGGCACGACCAGGCCGACATGGGCGCGACCAGCTTCGAACGCGATCAGGAGTTGCTCGTGGTCAACAACGAGCGTGACAGCCTGGCCCAGATCGAGCATGCTCTGGAGCGGATCGACGACGGTTCCTACGGGGTGTGCGAGTCGTGCGCTCAGCCCATCGGCAAGATGCGCGCGATGGCATTTCCGCGTGCGACACTGTGCCTGTCATGCAAGCAGCGCGAGGAGCGTCGCTGAACTCCAGCGCCTCATCAGAGCCCACTCGTAAGCTTGCCCATCGGCGGCTGCTCTTCCTCTCGATCTTCATGGTCGGGTTCGCCGCCGATGTGGCCTCCAAGATCGTGGCCGTGGACCGACTCAGCGGTCGGGCGGACGTGCCGGTCCTCGGTGAGCTGTTGCAGTTGCGTCTTGCCCGCAACCCGGGTGCCGCGTTCTCCACCGCCACCGAGCTGACTCCGGTGCTGACCGGCCTGGCGATGGTGGCGTGCGTTGTGGTCGTGTATGTCGCCCGCCGAGTGGCCAACAGGTGGTGGGCGGTCAGCCTCGGCCTGCTGTTGGCCGGCATCGGCGGCAACCTGAGCGACAGGCTCTTCCGAGAACCCGGTTTCCTGCACGGTCACGTCATCGACTTCTTGATGCTGCCCAACTGGCCGATCTTCAATATCGCCGACATCTGCATCAACGTCGGTGCCGGCCTCGCCCTGCTGATGACCTTCAGGGGGATCGCCGTCGACGGCAGTCGACACGGCAGCGATGATCCAGTCGCGAAGAGCCCCACGCGATGAGCGGCCACGTTGACCGTCGTACCGTGCTGGTGCCCGAAGGTCTGGCCGGGGAACGGGTGGACTCCGCCCTCGCCCGGATGTTCGGCTTCTCCCGCACCCGGGCCGCCGAGCTCGTGGCCGAAGGCCACGTGGAGATCGACGGGGCGATCGTGGCCAAGAGCCATCGGGTGCATGCCGACAGCGTGCTGGACGTGGCGATCCCGTCGGTAGTGGACCGGCTCACCGTCGTCCCCCAGGAGGTCGAGGGCATCTCGATCATCCACGACGACGACTCGATCGTGGTGATCGACAAACCGGTCGGGGTGGCGGTGCATCCATCGCCGGGATGGACCGGTCCCACCGTCGTCGGGCACTTGGCCGCCGCCGGCTTCCGGATCGCTACCAGCGGTGCCTCCGAGCGACAGGGGATCGTGCAACGCCTCGACGTGGGGACCTCGGGGGTGATGGTGATCACCAAGTCCGAGCACGGCTACTCGATCCTCAAGAACGCCTTCCGGCACCGCACCGTCGACAAGACCTACCACGCACTGGTCCAGGGGCACCCGGATCCGCACGAGGGCACGATCGATGCGCCGATCGGACGACACCCCGGGGCCGACTACAAGTTCGCGGTGCTCGCCGACGGACGGCACTCGGTCACCCACTACCAGACCCTGGAGGCGCACCGGTTCGCCTCGCTGCTCGAGGTGCGCCTGGAGACCGGACGGACCCACCAGATCCGGGTGCACATGGCGGCCCTGAAGCACCCGTGCGTGGGCGATCTGACCTACGGCGCGGACCCGAGTCTGGCAGCGAGGGTGGAGCTGAAGCGGCAATGGCTGCACGCGGTCCGGCTGGGCTTCACCCACCCCGACTCCGGTGAGTACGTCGAGTTCGAGGCCCCCTATCCCGACGACCTGACCAACGCCTTGGAGATCATCCGCGATGCGCACTGACGTCATCCTGCGTCCCGGCGTCGAGGACGATTCGGCCGCGGTGGCCGCGGTGTACCTCTCGGCACGACGTGCGGCGCTGATGCCGCCGGTCGTCCACAGCGACGCGGAGGTCCGGGCCTGGCTGGACGGTCGACTGAGCAGTGACGACGAGACGTGGGTGGCCCAGGTTGACGGACGGGTGTCCGCCTATGCCAGGGCAACCCCGGCCTGGCTCGACGACCTGTACGTCGCGCCGGCGTACGCCGCGCAGGGCCTGGGCACCGCGCTGATGGATCTGGTGAAGAGCCGACGACCAGATGGCTTCTGCCTGTGGGTGTTCGAGATGAACACCGTGGCGCGCGACTTCGACCGGCGCCAGGGCTTGATCGAGCTCGAGCACACCGACGGCTCGGAGAACGAGGAGCGCACCCCCGACCTCAAGATGGCCTGGCCGGGCGCCGCGCCGTTGGCCTTCCTGCGCGGACTGATCGACGATCTCGACACCCAGCTAGGAGACTTGCTGAACCGGCGGGCCGCGCTGACCCATGCCGTCCAGGGCTGCAAGCCCGATCGCGTCCGCGACCCGGTGCGCGAGGCCGAGATCGTGTCCCTGCTGGCTTCGCGGGCGCCCGCGCTCGGTCCGGACCGGTTGGGCCGGATCGTGGACGCAATCGTCACCGAGTCGCTGGACGCCGCCGAAGAGTGACTTGCGGCTCACCTGGTCGTGCCAGTTTGCGGACCCGCCACCTCTTCTGCCGGCTCCCGCCCCTGAGTGGTGCTCCCGCCCCCTGAGTGGTGCTCCCGCCCCCATATGCGGGGGCGGGAGCGCACCTGAGGGGGCGGGAGCACATGGAGGTGTGGTTCGCGACACCCGATCGTTTGCCCCGGATGTGCCCCACTGGGCAGATGATGGCCCGGTGACCGGACTACTGCTGCACCTCAACGGCGCTCCGGGTGTCGGCAAGTCCACTCTGGCCCGGAGGTGGGCCAACGACCGGCCCGGCACCCTGTGCTGCGACATCGATCTGCTCCGCACCATGCTCGGTGGCTGGCGCCAGGACTTCGCCGCAGCCGGCGCTACGATCCGCCCGCTGGCGATCGCGATGATCTCGACTCAGCTGTCCTCGGGACGCGACGTCGTCCTGCCCCAGCTGATCGCCAACGGGCCCGAGCTGGATCGGTTCGGGCAGGCGGCAACGGTTGCCGGAGGGCGGATGGTGCGGGTGCTCGTGTCCGCGTCCGAGCAGACCCTAGCCGAGCGCTGGCGGACCCGGGGCAGCCGCGACGCCTGGACGCAGCAGGCCGTCGACATTGTGGCCGAAGGTGGGGGAGGCGAGTTGGTGGCGCAGTACGCCGAGAAGCTCCGGGTCGTTGCCCAGCAGCGGGGCCACCTGGTGCTGGATGCCGACGGGGACCCTGAGGCGACGTACGCCCAACTCGTCGACCTGGTCTCAGCGGCGCAGGACGGCTGACACCGCGCCGCGAGACTCGGCATAGGCGCGATCGGCGAAGCGCCTCCATCGGGCTTTGTGGGTCGCCATCGGGACCGGCCCCGAGCGGAAGCGCTCGTAGTTCGTGCTCTCCTTGTTGGAGCCCTCGACATTGTCGCCCTTCTGGAGGAAGACCACATTGTGGTAGCAGTGCACGGCGGTGATGTGGGCGTCGGTGTAGCGGGGCTTGCGGCCGATGATCTCCTCGAAGTTGAGACCGTCGACCAAGGACTTCACCAGCGACATGCTCGTCCCCGGCGCGTGCCGCCAACGGCGCCCTCCGAACTCGGGCCAGTAGGAGGTCTGTAGATCCTCCAGCACGTAGATCCCGTCCGCGGCGAGCTCGGGGAAGAGGATCTCGAAGGTCGCGCGGAGGTGGGTCGGGCGGTGGCTTCCGTCGTCGATGATCACCGTCGGTCGGCCTTCTTCGTCCAGGATCTGGTGCAGCACCTCGGGGTCGTCCTGGGAGCCGCAGAAGGTGCGCACCCGGTCGCCGTCGAGGAACGACTTGTCGAAGAGGTCGAGGCCGATGATCCGAGCGCGGGGGAAGTAGTCGCGCCACATCAATAGCGAAGCGCCACCGCCGGACTGGTCGTGGTAGCCGCCCACCCCGATCTCGAGCAGGGTGAACTCCTCGTCGCGCAAGTGCTCCAGATGACGCTCGTAGTGCGGCAGGTAGTAGTGCTCGTCCACCTTGTCGGTGCCGTAGCGTCGGCCGATCGTGGTCAGGTCTTCAAGCATCGCCCGATCCTACGGCGGTCGCGAACCGAATGTCGGCGCCGCCTGGCACCATGGACCCGATTGCTCGCGTAGGCTGGCCGACCTTCCCCGATGGCCCCGGTGTGACCGTGGCACAAGATTGATCCGCGCCCGTACGACGATGTTGGGAGAAGCGCTCCACTCATGACCACCGGTGACTTCGTCCACCTGCACGTCCACACCGAATACTCCATGCTCGACGGTGCCGCGCGTTTGGGCGCGCTGACCGAGCGGGCAGCCGAGCTGGGGATGCCTGCTGTGGCGATGACCGACCACGGCAACGTGTTCGGCGCGTACGAGTTCTACGCCAAGGCCAAGCAGGCCGGGGTCAAGCCGATCATCGGCATCGAGGCCTACTTCGCTCCCAACGTCTCGCGCTTCGAGCGCAAGGGCGTGAACTTCTACGGCGGCGGCTCCGACGACGTCTCCAACCGCGGCGCCTACACCCACATGACGCTGCTCAGCGAGAGCACCGAAGGCATGCACAACCTGTTCCGGCTCTCCACCGGCGCCTGGCGCGACGGCTTCTTCAAGCACCCTCGGATGGACCGCGACCTGCTGGCCGCTCATGCCACGGGCATCATCGGGACCACCGGCTGCCCCTCGGGTGAGGTACAGGTGCACCTACGGCACGGCAACTACGAGGCCGCCCGGCAGACCGCGGCGGACTTCCAGGACATCCTCGGCAAGGGCAACTACTTCCTCGAGCTGATGGACCACGGGCTCGACATCGAGAACAGGGTCCGCGACGGACTGCTGCGGTTGGCCAAGGATCTGGCGATCCCGATGATCGCCACCAACGACTCCCACTACGTGATGCGCGAGGACGCGAAGTCCCAGGAGCACCTGCTGTGCATCAACTCAGGTTCGACGATGGACATCCCCGCCGGCGACGGGCCGGGGATGCGGTTCGCCTTCTCGGGCAACGACTACTACCTGAAGTCGGCCGAGGAGATGCGGGCGCTCTGGGTCGACAAACATGACCTGCGCGAGGCCTGCGACAACACGCTGTTGATCGCCGAGCGCTGCGACGTGAACTTCAACGAGGGCAACGGCACCTACATGCCGCGGTTCCCCTGCCCGCCCGGGGAGAACGAGGATTCCTGGCTGGTCAAGGAAGTCGAGAAGGGCCTGACGTTCCGCTATCCCGCCGGGGTGCCGGACGCGGTCCGCAAGCAGGCCGACTTCGAGGTCGGGGTAATCACCTCGATGGGCTTTCCCGGCTACTTCCTGGTCGTCGCCGACTTCATCAACTGGGCCAAGGAGAACGGCATCCGGGTCGGCCCGGGTCGCGGCTCCGGTGCCGGGTCGATGGTGGCCTACGCGATGCGGATCACCGACCTGGATCCGCTGGTGCACGGCCTGATCTTCGAGCGCTTCTTGAACCCCGACCGGGTCTCGATGCCCGACTTCGACATCGACTTCGACGAGCGTCGTCGCGGTGAGGTGATCAAGTACGTCACCGACAAGTACGGCGACGACCGGGTCTCCTACATCGTCACCTACGGCACGATCAAGGCCAAGCAGGCCGTCAAGGACTCCAGTCGCATCCTGGGCTATCCCTTCGCGATGGGCGACCGGATCACCAAGGCGATGCCGGCTGCGGTCATGGGCAAGGACGTGCCCCTGACCGACATCTTCGACCCCGAGCACAAGCGCTTCGGCGAGGGTGGCGAGTTCCGCTCGCTCTACGACGCCGACGCCGACGTCAAGAAGGTCGTGGACACCGCCATCGGCATCGAGGGACTCAAAAGGCAGTGGGGGGTCCACGCCGCCGGGGTGATCATGTCCAGCGAGCCGTTGCTCGACATCATCCCGATGCTCCGGCGCCCGGCCGACGGGGCGATGATCACCCAGCTCGACTATCCGACCTGCGAGTCGCTGGGCCTGATCAAGATGGACTTCCTCGGGCTGCGCAACCTCACCGTGCTCGACGACGCGGTCAAGAACATTGCGGCCAACCGCGGCGAGGACCTCGTCCTCGAGGACCTCCAGCTCGACGACGCCGAGTCCTACCGACTGCTCGGCACGGGCAACACCCTGGGAGTCTTCCAGCTCGACGGCGGCCCGATGCGCAGCCTGCTGCGCTTGATGCGTCCCGACAGCTTCGAGGACATCTCCGCGGTGCTCGCGCTCTACCGTCCCGGGCCCATGGGTGTGGACAGCCACACCAACTACGCGCTGCGCAAGAACGCCAAGCAGGAGATCACCCCGATCCACCCCGAGCTCGAGGAGCCGCTCGCGGAGATCCTGGGCCAGACCTACGGCCTGATCGTCTACCAGGAGCAGGTCATGGCGGTCGCACAGAAGCTGGCCGGCTACTCGCTGGGTCAGGCCGACCTGCTGCGCCGGGCGATGGGCAAGAAGAAGAAG
>JBBPYJ010000190.1:0-12830 GCA_038200025.1 Propionibacteriales bacterium
AGCTCCAGCGCGACCGGCAGCTGACGAAGTACGACACGATCATCATCGACGAGGCGCACGAGCGCAGCCTCAACATCGACTTCCTGCTCGGCTACCTCACCCGGCTGCTGCCCCGGCGACCCGACCTGAAGCTGATCATCACCTCCGCGACGATCGACCCGCAGAGGTTCGCCCAGCACTTCCGGTTGGACCAGCGGGGAGTCACGACCGGCACTGACGAGGGTCGCCCGGCGCCGATCATCGAGGTGTCCGGGCGGACCTATCCGGTGGAGGTCCGCTACCGACCATTGGTCGCACTGCCCGAGCAGGACGATGAGGGTGAGACGGTGGTTCGCGACCAGACCGAGGCCATCACCGAAGCGGTCCGCGAGCTCTGCGCCGAGGGAGCCGGGGACATCTTGGTGTTCCTGCCCGGCGAGCGGGAGATCAGGGACACTGCGGACGCGCTCAACGAGATGGGCCACCTGCCACGCACCCCGGGTGGCCTCGACGTGGTGCCGCTGTACTCCCGGTTGTCCGCGGCCGAGCAGCACAAGGTCTTCGCCGCGCACACCGGTCGCCGGGTCGTGCTGGCGACCAACGTCGCCGAGACCTCGCTGACCGTGCCCGGCATCCGCTACGTCATCGACACCGGTGTCGCTCGGATCTCTCGCTACTCGGTGCGCTCGAAAGTGCAGCGCCTGCCGATCGAGGCGATCAGCCAGGCCTCGGCCAGCCAACGGTCGGGCCGCTGCGGTCGGGTCGCCGCCGGCATCGCGATCCGGCTCTACTCTGAAGAAGACTTCGAGGCCCGCCCGGAGTTCACCGATCCCGAGATCCTGCGCACCAACCTGGCCAGTGTCATCTTGTCGATGGCCTCGTTGGGGCTGGGCGACCTGGCGAAGTTCCCGTTCGTCGAGGCCCCCGACAAGCGCAACGTCGCCGCGGGTCGTCAGCTGTTGGAGGAGCTCGGCGCGCTGGTCCCCGCGAGTGGGCCCAAAGATGGTCGGGCAGATGGTCGGGCAGATGGTCGGGCAGATGGTCGGGGCGACGGTCGCGGTAAAGGTCAGGGCGACGAGCTGCGGCTGACCAAGCTCGGACGACGCCTCGCTCGGCTGCCGATCGATCCCCGTCTGGGTCGGATGATCCTGGAGGCCGACCGGGTGGGGTGCGTGCGCGAGGTGATCGTGATCGCGGCCGCGCTGTCGCTGCAGGATCCTCGTGAGCGCCCGGTCGAGATGCGGGCCCAGGCCGACCAGCAGCACGCCCGGTTCACCGACAAGACCTCGGACTTCCTGACCTGGCTGAACCTGTGGCGGTACCTGCGCGAGCAGCAGCGCGAGCTGTCCTCCAGCGCGTTCCGACGGATGTGCCGCCGCGAGTTCCTCAACTACCTGCGGGTCCGCGAGTGGCAGGACTTCGAGAGCCAGCTGCGCCGGGTAGCCCGGGAACTGGACGTGAAGGTCCCACGCCAGGAGGCGGGTGAGCAGGGTGGCTCGAAAGATGAAGGCGGGGCGGCGTACGACGCCGATGGCATCCACCAGGCCCTCCTCTCCGGTCTGCTCTCCCACATCGGCGTGCTAGAGGAGCGCGAGGTCTCGACCGGCTCGACCAGCGGCAAGAGGGGCTCTAGCGATGAGCCCCGCCGGCGGCCGATGCGCGAATATCTCGGGGCCCGCGGCACCAAGTTCGCGATCTTTCCCGGTAGCGGCCTGCACCGGGCCAACCCGGCGTTCGTGATGGCCGGTGAGCTGGTCGAGACCTCTCGGCTGTGGGGCCGGCAGAACGCCGCGATCAAGCCGGAGTGGGCCGAGAAGATCGGCGCCCACCTGGTCAAGCGCACCTACTCCGAGCCGCACTGGTCATCCAAGCGCGCCCAGGTGCAGGCCCATGAGCGCGTCACCCTGTACGGCGTCCCGCTGGTCGCCGACCGCCTGGTCTCCTACGGCACGGTGGATGCTCCGCTGGCCCGCGAGCTGTTCATCCGGCACGCACTGGTCTACGGCGAGTGGCGCACCCACCACAAGTTCTACGAGCAGAACCTGCGCCTGCTCGCCGAGGCCGAGGAACTCGAGCACCGGGCCCGGCGACGTGACATCGTGGTCGATGAGCACACCCTGTTCGACTTCTACGACGCCCGCGTCGGCGCCGAGGTGGTCAGTGGGGCGCACTTCGACACCTGGTGGAAGGCCGAGCGTCGACAGCGTCCGGACCTGCTGACCTTCGATCCGGCGATGCTCACCCACGACGGCGCCGATCAGGTGCGCGAGGCCGACTTCCCCGCCCAGTGGCAGGGCGACTCCATCACCGAGCCGGGGCTGCGGTTCGACCTGAGCTATCACTTCGAGCCCGGGTCGGTCACCGACGGCATCACCGTGGACGTGCCGGTCGCCACTTTGAACCGGGTCAAGGACGACGATTTCTCCTGGCAGGTTCCGGGGCTGCGCGAGGAGCTGGTCACCAGCCTGATCCGCAGCCTGCCCAAGCAGCTGCGGGTGAACTTCGTGCCGGCCCCCAACCGGGCGCGGGAGTTCCTGGCCGCCGTACCCCCTGGTGAGGAGCCGCTGCTGGGGGCCCTCGAACGCTATTTCCGCTCCACGACCGGGGTGGTCGTGCCGCGCGAGGCGTGGGACTGGGACAAGGTGGCCGCCCACCTGCGGCCCACCTTCCGCGTGGTCGACCAGGGTGGGCGCGAGCAGGCCCGGGGCAAGGACCTGGAGAAGTTGAAGGCGCCGTTGCGGCCCCGGTTCGCCGAGGCGATTGCCGAGGTCGCGGCCGACACCGGACGATCGGCAACCGGGCAGACGACCTGGACCTTCGGCACCTTGGAGAGCTCGTTCACCCACTCGCGTGCCGGCCACGAGGTGCGCGGCTACCCGGGGTTGATCGACGAGGGCGACAGCGTCGGGCTGGGGGTGTTCGGCTCCCAGGACGAGGCGGACGCCCGGCATCGCCTGGGCGTGATCCGGCTGCTGGTGCTCGCGGTGGGTCGACGGTTGGACGTCGCGGACGCCGAACGACGGGGGCTGCTCGACCAGCGAGCCAAGCTGGCGCTCGTCGGCACGCCGTACCCGTCGCCGGGTGCGCTGCTGGACGACCTGCGGCGCGCCGACGCCGCCGATCTGGTCGACGCCTGCGAGCTGCCACGCACCGAGGTGGCGTACGCCGGGTTGCTCGCCCTCGCGAGCAACGGCCAGCAGGCGCGGGTCGAGGTGGGCATCCGCGACCTGTTGCGGGTGCTCGAGGCGTGGCGGGCCGCGGATCGCTCCCTGACCGGACGCGCCGAGCTGGCCACCCTGCCCGCGCTGACCGACATGGGCGCCCAGGTGTCCCGGCTGGTGCGCCCCGGATTCGTCGGGGACGCCGGACTGCTCCGGCTGCGGCACCTGGCCCGCTACCTCCAGGCCGTCGAACTGCGTCGGGATCGGCTCGAGGGCGCCAAGCCGAGCGAGGTCGTCAGGGACCGGCAGCTGATGGACCGGATGACCGGCTTCACCGACGCCTACCTGCACAAGCTGGCCGCGCTGCCCGAGGACCGCCCACCCGGCCGAGCGCTGCGTGAGATCGGCTGGGCCCTCGAGGAGTTCCGGGTGTCGCTGTGGGCCCAGCAGCTGGGAACCGCGCAACCGGTCAGCGAGCAGCGGTTGAGCAAGGCGCTCGGCCGGGTCTGAGCCAGCCCAGCACCCGTGACCTACGCTGAATCAATGCGCGCCCACCATCGACCGATGACGCCGGGCGCGGCCTATTTCGAGGCCGTCGAGTCCGGTGTCGACCCCGTCCAGCTGACGGCCGCCGCCGAGCGGGCGGCCAGCCTTCTGGTCCGTGGTGCCCGCGACAGCAATGACGACGAGGTGGCCGAGCGGGTAGTGCGGCTGGCCGAGGCCGAGGGGATCGAGACCCTCGCCGAGCTCTGGTCCGGAGCCCCGGCGGACTCGCTGGCCGGCTCGCTGTGGCGGTTGTATCTGCTGTCCACGTGGGTGCACGCCAGCCCGGTCGCGGTGGCCGCCGAGTTCGAGGCCGGTCAGCGCCATGCCCAGGTCGCCAGGGTGGTGGCCGGCGTCGCGGAGCCACCCGGACCCGATGAGCTGCGAGCGATGGTCGATGAGGTGCTGGGTGGGATCTCGGCCGGCGACTTCGCCGACGTACTGCTGCGCGCTGCGGCGTTCGCGCGGGTCGTGGCCGCCGGGCGCGCCGCGCTCCTGCTGCCCCCCGGCGACATCGCGATGACCGCCCGGATGCTCACGCTGGCCGAGCAGCTCGAGCGTGCCGGACATCTCGAACTTCGCGCTGCCCTGGGCTAATGGAGGCCGAGTGCGTACTGTGGGTCCTGTTGTACGCCGGACCGCGGCAGCCCCGGGTCCCAAAATTAGCCGCTACGAGCGGCCACGCGCCGTGAGGCGCTCCCGGTCCGGCGTACTTCCTCACCCGGCTCATCTACGATCGGGCCCATGACCTTGTGGCATCGACTCTTCAATCCCATCGTCCGGGCAGCGGATCAGATGACTCGGGAGATGACCGGCGAGTCGCACCGCGCCGGTGGCGGTGATCCCGGGACGGGCTCCGAGGTCGTCTATGCCCCCGAGGTCGACGGCGAGCCGGACCCCGGTGAGGTGGTGTGGGCCTGGGTTCCCTATGAGGAGGACGACCAGCAGGGCAAGGACCGGCCGGTGCTGCTGCTGGCGCGCCAGAGCGACGAGTGGCTGGCCCTGATGCTGTCCAGCCAGGACCACGACCTCGACGCCGAGGACGAGGCTCGCTACGGGCGTTACTGGATGGACATCGGCTCGGGCGGCTGGGACCGGGAGAACCGGCCGAGCGAGGTCCGCCTGGACCGGTTGGTGCGGCTGCCCGACAGCGGGGTCCGCCGCGAGGGTGCGGCCCTGGACCGGGTCCGTTTCGACGAGGTGGTGGCCGCGGCGCGTGACCACCACGCTCTATGAGGACGACCAGACGCGCTTCGATCGGACTGGGAGCGACGCTGGTGGCGCTGGTCCTCGCTGGTTGCACCCAACCGGACACTCCGGGCGCCGACCCGACACCGTCCGCAGGTGCCTCGACCAGCGAGTCCGACACACCCACCCCTACCCAGGGCGATGTCGCGGACCTGACCTTCGGCGTCTACGGATCTGCGATCGAGGTCGACCGCTATGAAGCGGTCGCCGATCGGTTCAACGCCACGTCGACCGACACCCACGTCTCGGTGGTCTCCTGGCCGGACCGATCCGCTGCCGCCCAGGCCATCGAGTTGGGCGAGACGCCGCCCGACATCTTCTTGACCTCGCGCCGAGACCTTGCGAGCCTCCAGGGCCAGGGCCTCATCCAACCGGTCGACGAGCTTTTGGACGAGCGCGGAGTCGACTTCGGGGACGCCTACTCCCGGGACTCCCTGCAGGCCTTCAGCATGGACAACCGGCTGCAGTGCATGCCGTACGGCGTCTCACCGATGGTGATGTACTACAACACCGATCTCATCGACTTCGACAGGATGCGGGCGCGGGGGCTGCCGACGCCTCGACCCGACTCCACGGGTGGTCCGCCCACCCGGTGGAGCTTCGAGCAGTTCGCCGCCGCCGCGGAGTTCGCGACCCGTCCGGGGGGCAAGACCCGGGGGGTCTACATCGCCCCGACGCTGACTGGCCTAGCGCCCTTCGTCGTAGCGGGCGGTGGCTCGATCTTCAGCACCGACGAGTCCGACCGGGCCACGTCGCTGCTGTTGAGCGAAGAGAGTTCCCGCGACGCCTTGGAGACCACCCTGTCGGTGTTGCGCAACCCGCAGATCACGCTGAGTCCCCGGCAACTCGAACGCCGCTCCGCGGTCGAGTGGTTCAAGCGAGGACGGGTCGCCTTGATCGCTGGGTTCCGGGACCTGGTGCCGCAGTTGCGCGAGGTCGAGGGGCTGAACTTCGACGTGATCTCGATGCCGGTCCTCAGTGAAGCCGGCACCATCGGTGACTTCTCCGGGCTGTGCATGTCGACCGCCACGGCGGACCCCGACCTGGCAGCGGACTTCTTGACCTACGCGGTGGATGAGTCGTCGGTGAGCGTGGTCACCCGAGCCGGTTTCCTGGTGCCGGCCAACGCGGCGGTGGCGGCGTCCTCTGACTTCTTGCAGCCCGGACGCCTGCCGGTCAACGCTCGGGTCTTCACCGGCGCCATCCGCGACATCTACCTCCCGCCGGTGCTGTCCCAGTGGTCGGAGTTGGAGGACACCATCGCACCCACCCTGATGTCCATGGTGGACACGTCGGTGCTGGCGCCGGAGATGTTGGGCGTCAAGGCCCAAGCGATCGACCAGAAGTCGCGGTTCATCCTCGACCCGGAGTCGATGATCCCCACCGTGAATCCCACCGAGAGCCCTAACTGACCCCGATCGACCGCGTCCTACCGGGTAGTCGTCCGTCTGGGGGCGTGGGCGAATCGATCTCAGACGTCGTCGGGTGAGGGTTCGGGCTCGACGTCGCCGGCCAGGATCGCGGCAACGATGAGCTCCGCGGTCAGGTCGATCTGCCACTCCCGAGCGGCGTACCCGCGAAGTTGCTCGGCGACCGCCTCAGTCAGCTCCGCGGGGTCGCGGGTGGCAGGTGGGGTCCAGAGCACCCGGCGCAGGGAGTCCGGCGTCAGCAGGTTCTCCAGTGGAAGGTCGAGCTCCTCGGCGAGCTTGGCCGTCGACGCGCGAGCATGCACCAGTCGGCGCGCCGCGACCGGGTCGCGATCCGCCCACGAGCGCGCCGGAGGCGGACCGTCGCTGGGTGCGGGTCGTCCGGGCAGCTCCTGCTCGGGCAACGTCCGCGCTCGGTCCAGAGCCGTCAACCACTGCTTGGCGTAGCGCGAGGCGCCGCGGCCGTGGAACCCCTTGACCGCCATCAGCTCGGAGCGGTTGTGCGGCATCGCCGAGGCGGCGGCCACGATCGCGGCGTCGCCGATGATCCGGCCGGGGGCGGTGTCGGTGCCCTGGCCGATGGTGTTGCGGGTCTCCCACAGCTCGCGGACCGCACCCTGGGGTCGGCGACCGCGCACCTTGTGGGCCCCCGACGTACGCCGCCAGGGTTCGATGCGGACGGTCGGGGTGAAGTCCAGCAGAGCCTCGAACTCCTGGCGGGCCCATTCGGTCTTGCCGGCTGCCTCAAGCTCTGCGACCATCGCGGCCCGCAACTCGATCAGCACCTCGACGTCCAGAGCGGCGTACTCCAACCACGACTGCGGCAGCGGACGCGTGGACCAGTCGGCGGCCGAGTGCTCCTTGCGCAGTCGCAGCCCGACGACCTCCTCGACCAGGGTGGCCAGGCCGACCCGGGGCTTGCCCAGCAGCCGCCCGGCGAGTTCGGTGTCGAACAGTCGAGAGGGCCGCAGCCCGATCTCGGCCAGGCAGACCAGGTCCTGGGAAGCGGCATGCAGGATCCACTCGGTGCCGTCGAGAGCCTGCACCAACTCGGTGAGCTCGGTTGCGGCGTCGAAGGCGATGGGGTCGATCAGCGCGATGCCGGCTCCCTCACGACGCAGCTGCAGGAGGTAGGCGCGGTTGGAGTAGCGGTACCCCGACGCGCGCTCGGCGTCGACGGCCACCGGACCAGAACCTGCCGCCAGCGCAGCGCAGTACTCGCTGAGCGCGGCCACGCTCTCGATCACCTGCGGCAGACCGTCACGCAAGGTCAACAGCGGGACCGGTGCCGGCGGTTGCTCGGGTTCCCCAGGTTGTCCGGGTTGTCCAGGTTCGCCGGACTCGGAATCTGGGGAATTGGGTGAGTCTGGGAAGTCAGCGTCTTCGGCGTCTTCGGGGACTCTGGCGTCTTTGGGCATGGGGGATCGCTAGCGGCTGGAGCCGCGCTGCCCCCGCCTGCTCGGCATTGCAGCGACCCCGTCGGGCACCGGTTGGAGCCCGGCGGCCTGGCACAGCAGCTCACCCCAGGCGCGCACGTGGGCGGAGGCGTCGCAGGTGTCGGCGTCCAGATCCGGAGTCCAGGACGCCCGGATCTCGATCTGAGCCGTCCCGGTCTCCTCGACCATCTGCCCGAAGCTCTCCGAGGCCACTCGGGTGACCGTCCCTGCGGTCGCAGCGAACCGAGCCGAGTGGGCGTCCAGAGCCTCGGTCAACCACGACCAGCCGACCTCTGCCAGCAAGGGGTCGGTGATCATCTCGGGCTCGATGTCGGCCCGCACATAGGCCACGCAGCGGAAGGTGCCGTCCCAGGCCTCGTTGCCCGCCGGGTCGTGCAGCAAGATGATCCGGCCGGTGGCGACGTCCTCGTCGTCCACGGTGACGTCGGCCGACAGGGCGAAGGCGTGCGGGGCGATGCGCTGGGGGGCCGGCATCTCCTCGCAGAAGACCTCCGGACGCAGTCGGGCCGCACGCATCGAGTCGACCGCGGCCACGAATTCATGCGGGCTCGCGCTCGCACTCGAGTGCGCCTGCGGACGGACAGCCATGGTCGTCACCCTAGGTGGACAGCGCAGTGACCGATGCGTCAACACGCCGCCTGACCTGCGAAGATCAAGAGGTGCCGAGCCAAGCCGAGCCTCCCAACCCGAGCCCGAACCCGAGCGCCAGCTCGAGCCTTACCGACGCCAGCGTCTTCATGCGCGCGGCCCGTGGGGAGTCCGTCAGCCGTCCTCCGGTGTGGTTCATGCGCCAAGCCGGCCGCTCATTGCCCGAATATCTCGCGCTGCGTGCGGGCACCGCGATGCTGGACGCCTGTATGGATCCCGAGCTGGTCGTCGAGATCACCATGCAACCCGTACGCCGCTACGGCGTCGACGCGGCCATCTTCTTCTCCGACATCGTGCTGCCGCTGAAGGCAGTCGGGGTCGACCTGGAGATCAAGCCCGGTGTCGGTCCGGTGATCGCCTCCCCGGTGACGACCCTGGCCGACGTGGAGGCAATCCCCGACCTGGAGCCGGGTCACGTCGAGTTCATCACCGAGGCGGTCCGCGGACTGGTCGGCGAGCTCGGCGGCACCCCGTTGATCGGCTTCGCCGGTGCGCCGTTCACGGTTGCGTCCTACCTCGTCGAGGGTGGACCGTCCAAGGAGCAGGCCCGCACCAAGGCGATGATGTTCAGCGCGCCGCAGGTCTGGGACGCGCTGATGCGCAAGATCGCTGGAATCGCCGCGACCTATCTGGAGGTCCAGGTGGCTGCCGGTGCGTCCGCGGTGCAGCTGTTCGATTCCTGGGCCGGTGCACTGACCCCTGCGGACTACCGGACCCGGGTACAGCCCTACTCGGCCTCGGTGCTCGAGCGGGCGGGTGCGCTGGGGGTGCCGCGGATCCACTTCGGCGTCGGCACCACCAATCTGCTGTCCGCGATGGGCGAGGCCGGGGCCGACGTGGTGGGTGTGGACTGGCGGACCCCCCTGGAGACCGCGATCCCGATGATCGGCGACCGGGTCGTCCAGGGCAACCTCGACCCCACGCTGGTCTTCGCCCCCACCGAGGTGATGACCGCGCGGGCCGCTGAGATCATCGAGGCAGGCCGGGCTGCGAAGGGGCACATCTTCAACCTCGGCCACGGGGTGCTCCCCTCCACCGACCCCGACCAGCTGGCCCGGTTGACCGGGTTCGTGCAGTCCTACTCGCCCCGAGCCGACTGAGCCGGCGGCTGGGTTTGCGGCTGGGTCTCCTGGGTCGACTGGGTCCCGGTTGTGCGCGCCTGGCCGGCCTGCGCTTGGGCGGACCGGGCGCTCGCGCCGGCGGCTGCCCCACGGCGTACGAACCAGACGATCGGTGCGAGCACCAGCCCCAGCACGATCAGCCACGGCAGCAGCGCACCCAGGACGGTCAGCCCGACGACGGCCGCGCCGACCAGCGCCGACCAGCCGTTGCTCAGCCCCGTCAAGAACCCCAGGTCGCTGTCGCCCAGATTCGCACTCTCGCTCGCCGCCAGGTGGACGGTGATGGTCGCCATCGAGGTCTGGTCGGCCAGGTAGCCGCGTCGGGCTTCTAGCGCGTCGAGGTCGCCCTGGCGCTGGTTGAGCTCGGACTCGACGCTGACGATGTCGCGAATCGTCTCGGCCCGGTCGAACAGCACCTCGATCCGGCGCAGGCTGCGCTGCTGGGCCCGGATCCGGGCTTCCACGTCGACCACCTCCACCGAGACGTCCTCGGCGGACTTGTTGGACGACTCCAGGTCGCCCACCCGCTCCAGCTCCTCCATGACGACCGAGAAGTCCTCTGCCGGCACTCTCAGCACAAGTCGGGAGAACTCGATGTCACCGTCCGGCGCCGTCGAGGTCTCCTCGTCGGTGACCTGGCCCTGGTGTACGTCGACGACCTTGAGCACCTCGGCACGAGAGGCGTCCGCGTCGTCGGTGCGCAGGGACACGACGCCGGTCGAGATCACGGCGGGGGACTGCGCCAGCTCCGCGCCACGTTGCCGTGAACCTGCCCCGACGTCCCCGCTCGCGCTCTCGGCGAAAGATTCCCCGGTGGACTCGTCGGCCGTCGCGCCCGAGTCGCTGCTGGTGGCGGCTGAGTCGGATGAGCCGGTAGAGCAGCCGGTGACCAGGAGCGCGGTGGCAGCGAGTGCGGCGATCGCGAGCGCCGGGCCGCGGAGCCGGGTCTGCTGGAGCCGATTGTTCTTGGGCCGGGTCGTCGAGGGCGAGGTCGTCATGTGCTTGGGACGGCAGCAGGTGGGCAAGCGTTCCAGGGGCGGCCGATCCGTTATCGATCTGCGACCTGGCAGGCTGGTCGGATGAGTGGATCCTCCTCCGCCGACAGGTCCGCCGACCTGTCCACCGGCCGAGAGGTCCGCCGGCCGGTCGTCGTAGTGGTCGGTGGGGGGCTGGCGGGTCTCACCGCGGCGTATCTGTTGGCGCGGGACACCGAGCGGGACGTCGTACTCCTCGAAGCTGCCCCGCAGACCGGCGGCAAGCTGCGCGGTCGTGAGGTGGCCGGGGTGCGGGTCGACGTGGGTGCCGAGGCGATGCTGGCACGGCGGCCCGAGGGGACCGACTTGGCGCGGGCGCTGGGGCTTGCCGTCGTAAACCCGGCGACCACGGGCTCCCAGGTCTGGTCGCGGGGGGCCCTGCGCCCGCTACCCCGGTCGCTGATGGGGGTGCCGCTGGACCTGGAGGCGCTGGCGTCCTCGCGGGTGCTGTCGGCGGCGGGTTTGGCCCGGGTGCGGGCCGAGCCGGGTCTACCGCTGGCCGACCCTGACGGCGACATCCATGGGGACATCTCGGTCGGTGACCTGGTGGCGGCCAGGTTCGGCGACGAGGTCACCGATCGCCTCGTGGAGCCGCTGCTGGGCGGGGTGTACGCCGGTCGGGCCC
Organism: Propionibacteriales bacterium; assembly: GCA_038200025.1. Taxonomy (GTDB): domain Bacteria; phylum Actinomycetota; class Actinomycetes; order Propionibacteriales; family Nocardioidaceae; genus Nocardioides. The sequence goes on from JBBPYJ010000190.1 coordinate 11,244, forward strand.
GCCACATCTCCGCGCAGGCCGCTGTGCCTGCGCTGTTCGCGATGGTGCGTCGGGGCTCGCTGTTGGAGCAGGCCGCCCTGATCCCGGCGCCGACCGGGCCGGTGTTCGCCGGACTCGACGGGGGGATGCACGGGCTGGCTGAGGCCCTGGCGGCCTCGGGCCGGTTCGAGGTGCGCAGAAGAGTCACCGTGCGCGCGGTGATCTCGACAGGCTCGATCGCCGGGGGGACAGGCTCGACCCCACCACGCTTTCGGTTGACGCTCGGCTCGACCCGGGACCCGGAATACCTGGACGCGGACGCGGTGGTGCTGGCCACTCCGGCATCGCCCACCGCGCGTCTGCTCGGCGAGCTGGCACCGGTCGCGGCCGTGGAGTTGGCGCAGATCGAGTCGGCGTCGGTGGCGGTGGTGACCCTGGCCTTCGCGATCGACGAGCTCGCGGGTCTGGACCTGGCTGGTCGCTCCGGCTTCCTGGTGCCGCCGGTCGAGCAGCGGGCGATCAAGGCATCGACGTACTCCTCCTCGAAGTGGGACTGGACCCGAGCCGCGGGCGAGCGAGAAGGCGTCTACCTGCTGCGCACCTCGATCGGCCGGATCGGCGAGGAGGCGTCGCTCCAATTCGGCGACGAGGAGTTGGTGGCCCGATCCTGCCGCGATCTGGTCGACCTCATCGGCCTCCGAGCGACCCCGGTGGACACCCACGTGCAGCGCTGGGGCGGCGGGCTCCCGCAGTACGCCGTGGGCCACCTGGACCGGGTTGCGCGGATCCGGGCCGACGTCGCGCGGGTGCCCGGCCTCGCGGTCTGCGGAGCGGCGTACGACGGGGTCGGCATCCCCGCCGTGATCGCCTCGGCTCGAGCCGCCGCTGATCAGGTTGAGGGCTCAGGTCGGCGTGGTTCAGGCCGGGACGGCACAATGAAACCATGAGCAAAGCAGCCGACCTCCGCAAGATCAACGACAGCGTCCGCTACACGATGTGGTCCGTCTTCTCGCTGCGCGACGTGATGGGTCCAGCTGATCAGGGAGACGGGCAGGGGGCCGACCGGGTCGCCGAGGCGCGCGAGGTCGAGGACCTGTTCGCCAAGCTCGCCGCCGACGACGTCGTGACTCGCGGCACCTACGACCTGTCCGGCCTCCGGGCCGACGCCGACGTGATGGTGTGGTGGCACGCCGAGACCGCCGAGCAGCTCCAAGACGCCTACAACCGGTTCCGGCGTACGACGTTCGGGGCCCGCCTGGCGCCGGTGTGGTCGCAGATGGCGCTGCACCGGCCGGCCGAGTTCAACAAGGCGCACGTGCCGGCCTTCATGGCCGACGAGGAAGCCGGCGCCTACATCTGCGTCTACCCGTTCGTGCGCTCCTACGAGTGGTATCTCCTCGAGGACGAGGACCGTCGCCGGATGCTGTCCGAGCACGGCCAGATGGCCCGCGGGTTCGCCGACGTCCGCGCCAACACCGTCAGCAGCTTCGCGCTCGGCGACTACGAGTGGATGCTGGCCTTCGAGGCCACCGAACTGCACCGGATCGTGGACCTGATGCGGCACCTGCGTGGCTCGGAGACCCGGCGACACGTCCGCGAAGAGGTGCC
>JBBPYJ010000191.1:0-4754 GCA_038200025.1 Propionibacteriales bacterium
CGATCGTGCTGCAGCCGACCAGCGTCAGGACGGCTGCTGACGCGGCGATCACCACCCGGGTCCTGTGCATGGGGCGAGAGTGTCACGACGAGCTCGTGGTTCCTTGTCCGCCGCTACCACCCGAATCTGCCGCGAATCGGCGATCGCCTGTAGTTCTGCGTTGCGAGGGTCCGTGCGTGCTCCGGGCGGCAGGGTGCTGCTCCGTTGCGCAGGTCCTCGGTCGACTACCGGGGAACTCCGATCAGGAAGGTTGCCACGTCGATGGCCAACCGCTCAGGCTGCTCCCACAGCACGAGATGCCCGGTGCTCGCATAGGTCACCAGTCGGGAGTCCTTGATCGCGCCGGCAAGCTCGACCTGCTGCTCGCGGCCCAGCAGATCGTCGCGTTCACCGCACACGATCAGAGTGGGTGCCGTGATGGCCCCGGATTCGGTCGGAGGGATCGCGAGGCGCAGGCCGGAGAAGGTCTCGCGCCATACCCGCGCCGAGATGCCGGCGCCGTCCTGAACTCGATCCTCCACGTACCAGTCAGGGACCGGTTGGAAGGTGGGGAACCAGGTCAGCGACCTGCGAACCCACTCGACATCCACTGGATCTGAGAGCCCCTCGACCTCGTCGGCGAAAGGCGGCCGACCCTGCAACGTGCGCGGTGAACCGACCAGGACCAGGCCGGCGACACGTGTGGGGTGCGACACCGCGACCTGCTGCGCGACGTACCCGCCGCTGGAGGACCCGAGCAGAACCGCGCGACGGATTCCCAGTGCATCCATGAGACTCAGGACGTCACCAGCAAAGTCCTTCAACGAGAAGCCGCCACTCGGCTCCGCGGCATCGCCGTGACCGCGTTGATCGACGGCTACTGCGCATATTCCGGTGGGCAGCTGCGCGAGCAGACGGTCGAAGGAGCGCCGCGACTCACCCCACGCGTGCAGAAGAATGACGGGCATGGTCCCGGAGTCGCCGACGACGACATAGGAGAGCGACGCTCCGGTCGCCAGGTCGGCCCGCCGCGCCGGGCCCCATCGCTCCATCGGCAGCCGTCGGGTTCCCGGGCTAGTAACCGTGCCGGACGGCGACCATCCGGTGCGGCATGCAGGCCATCACCAAGGCTACGAGCCAACCGATCAGGGTCCAGCCGAGCAGGAAGTTCACCAACCCGATCGCGACGCTGTTGGACTTTCCGCGGGTCGCTGCGATCGCCCACGGGAGCATGTAGAAGGCGGTGAGCACCGTGATGATCCAGGCCAGAGTGACCTCGACGGTGTTCGTGCGCGCGTCGCTCAGGACGATCGTGGAGTGGTACGCCGGAGCGAAGGGCGCCAGGACCGGACCCGTCGGCGCCGCGGGCGCCCGGTGCTCGGTCCACTGCTGACCGTCCCAGTAGCGCTGACCGCCGGCCTTGGGATACCACCCAGCCGGGGGAGTCGTGATTGGCGCAGCCGGCACGTGCATCGGTGAGGGGGCCGGAACCGGGGTCGCTATGATCGGGGCGGTCTCGTCGTGGCGGGAGTCGTCGTACTGATTCATGGCGGTTCAAATCCTTGCGATCGATCGGCGTGCGCGCCCGAGTGTGGCTTCGAACTCTAACCTCTCGAGCGGGCATGCTGAGGCCATGACCGACGAGCTTGGGATCAACTTCGCCAGCCAACCCGATGGTCGACGCAGCACCTCCAAGTCCGGCCGGTCGATCGTGGCCGCCGCCCTGCGTCCGGTCGATCCCGTCGGCGCGCGGGCTGCCGAGGCCGAGACCGCGTGGCGCACTGGCTACCTGCTGCACTTCCGGCGGCTGGTGGAGGCCGGGTCGGCGACACCGCAGGACTGGCGCTCGATCGCGGCGGCCGGGTTGGCGGCCGCCTACGAGCAGTCGGCGGTGGTCACTTCGCAGGGAGAGGTGCCGCTGGCATCGGTGATCAGTACCGAGGCAGAATCGCGACTCGAGACCGTCGAGGTCGCGGGTCGGGGGGACGCCGAGACCGAGTTCTCGTTGCCCTACAGGGGTCGGCGACTGCGCGGTGCCGACCTGGAGGACCAGCTGGCCGACTGGGCGCGCCGCGGCGTACTCGAGCCGTCCGCCGCCGATGTCGTCACCACCGTCGCCGCCCATCCGGAGTGGCTCGGTCTGCCCGGGCACACGGTCGCGGTGCTGGGTGCGGGGGCGGAGATGGGACCGTTGCGGGCATTGCTGCGCTGGGGGGCCACGGTGGCGGCCGTCGACCTGCCGAGCCCCGCGGTGTGGCAGCGGGTGCTCGCGGCCGCCGACGAGGGTGCGGGCCGGCTGCTGGTGCCGACTCGATCGGGCGCGGTCGGTGTGGCCCTGGCCGATCGGGTGGGTGTCGACCTGCTGACCGGGGTGCCCGCGGTCGCCGACTGGCTCGGCGGCCTCGATGGACGGCCGGTGCTCGGCAACTACCTGTACGCCGACGGCGCGAGCCACGTGTGCATCTCCCTCGCGGCCGACGCGTTGGCCTTGCGGGTGGGCGGGATCCGGCCGGACCTGGTGTTGGCCTACCTAGCCACCCCCACGGACGCGTTCGTCGCGCCCCGCGAGGCGGTGGAGCACTCGACCCGGGCCTACGCAGAGCGCTCCATCACCGCCAAGGTGATCGGTCGACCGCTTCGCTGGGCCTCCCGCGGGAGACTGATGCATCGGGCGTACCCGTTCGGGGCGAATCCCGCGATGGCGGACTGCCTGGTCGCGGTCCAGGGCCCGAACTATGCGTTGGCCAAACGGATCCAGCGCTGGCGCGCAACCACTGCGGCAGCCGATGGCCAGGTCGTGTCTTTCCACGTCGCGCCTTCGACCCGGACCCGCTCGGTGGTCAAGAACCGCGCCCTAGCCGCTGCCTTCGCCGGGGCCCATCGGTTCGGGGTGGAGGTGTTCGATCCGAGCACGTCGAACGTGTTGATGGCCGCGCTGCTCGTGCACGACCTGATGGCCGGCGTCCCGAGTCACGAGCACCCCTGGCAGGACGAGGCGTACGCCGCCGTGCACGGCGGCCTGTGGCGAGCGCCGTACGAGCCGCGGAGTGCGTTGGGCTTGTCGGCGATGTTGGGCTATGCGGCCAGTCGGGGGTGAGGACCGATTGCCATCGGGCCAGGCCCGCTCTACGGTGCAACGGGAAGGCGGGTGCATCCATGCACGAGCTAGCGATCGCAGAGAGTGTGATCTCGACCGTGCTCGAACGCATCGACGGACCCGTTCGCGTCGTACGCCTGCGTGTCGGCCGGCTGTCCGGTGTCGTGCCCGACGCGCTGGCCTTCTGCTTCGAGCTGGCCGCCGCCGGTACGGCGCTCGAGGGTGCCACCCTGGAGATCGAGGACCTCCCGGGCACCGCGCGGTGCCGGACCTGCGGCGTGGAGTTCTCGATGGCCGACGCCTTCCTGCTGTGCGAGTGCGGGAGCGCGGACGTCGAGCTGCTGACCGGTCGCGAGCTCGCGGTGACCTCTGTGGAGGTGTCCTGAAGATGTGTACCACCTGTGGGTGCGGCGAGGCCGACGTACGCCTGACGACCCTCGCACCGTCCGACCCGGTGGCCCCGGCTCATGCCGACCGCGGACACGGCCATGGCCATGGCCACGGGCACGATCACGTCCATCTCGAGCCAGACCCCGTGCTCCGCACTCATACCCTCGACCTCGAGGTCGCGGTGCTGGCGAAGAACGACGGACTCGCCGCCGGCAACCGGTCCTGGCTGGCGGCACGGGGGATCACTGCGGTGAACATGATGAGTTCGCCGGGATCGGGCAAGACCACCCTGCTCGAGCGCACCATCGCCACTGCCGGCCGGCCAGTGAGCGTGATCGAGGGTGACCAGGAGACGACCTACGACGCCGAGCGGATCCGGCGCGCCGGCGCCCGTGCGGTCCAGGTCAACACCGGAGCCGGCTGTCACCTGGATGCCGCGATGGTGTCCAGGGCTCTTCGCGAGCTCGACCCGGATCGGGGCTCGATGATCTTCATCGAGAACGTCGGCAACCTGGTGTGCCCGGCCCTCTTCGACCTGGGCGAGGCCCGCAAGGTGGTCGTCATCTCAGTGACCGAGGGCGACGACAAGCCGCTGAAGTACCCGCACATGTTCGCCGCTGCCGATCTCGTCGTGGTCAACAAGACCGACCTGCTGCCCTACGTCGACTTCGACGTCGAGCGGCTGACCCGGGACGCCCGTTCGATCAACCCTGACGTCGAGGTGCTGCCGCTCTCGGCCAAGACGGCGGAGAATTTCGCTGTCTGGCTCTCCTGGCTGCCTTGAGAAACGCAGTTCGGCGGCAGGTCGGCGACAAGTTAGGCATACCTTCCTTGACACTCCCAAGCGTCGGGTATCCAATCGAGAAGGTGCGTGATGCACATCACGCAACGGCAGTAAAGTTGGGGTCCGACTATCGGTCCCCGGAGAGCTGGCGCAGATGCCTACAGCAGAAGCAATCAAGGCCGAGGAAACCCTGATCCACGTCCTGTGGATCAATGCCGGGCTCAGTTGTGACGGCGACTCCGTCTCGCTGACCGCCGCCACCCAGCCGAGTATCGAGGAGATTGCCTTGGGCGCGCTGCCCGGGCTGCCCCAGGTCGCGGTGCACTGGCCGTTGATCGATTTCGAGTGCGGACCCAACGGCGGCGCCGACGATTTCCTGGAGTGGTTCTTCAAGGCCGACCGGGGCGAGCTCGAGCCGTTCGTGCTGGTCGTCGAGGGCTCCATCCCCAACGAGCAGCTGCACGACGAGGGCTACTGGTGCGGCTTCGGCAACGACCCGGCGAC
>JBBPYJ010000192.1:0-3791 GCA_038200025.1 Propionibacteriales bacterium
CCGGCTGTTCGAGGAGACCCTGGACCGGGCCGGTATCGATCTGCTCCGCAAAGCGCGCAAGGGCGAGCCGCCCCGCCCGGGACAGCAGTTCTTCAAACCGCTGCGGCAAGTTATCGAGTCCGTCAACGCGACCCTGAAGACACAGCTCGACATCGAACGACACCGCGGCAAGACCATCCAGGGCGTATGCACCCGCATCGCACAGCGCGTCCTCGCCCTGACCGCCGCGATCTGGCACAACGACGCCCTGGGACAACCCGTCCGACGCTCACTGACCGCCTACGACCACTAAACACCCCTTGGAATTTGTCATCTAGGCGTCGCCGCCCTCCTGGCCTACGCCGCCGACGGCGGTCGGGTCGTCGATCGAGTAGTGCTTGAACGCCTCGGCCACGATGTCGCGCGGCAGCGTGCCGGCGTCGGCCAACGCCTGCAGCGCCTGCACCACGACCGACTCCGCGTCCACGTGGAAGAACCGCCGAGCCGCTGGCCGGGTGTCGGCGATGCCGAACCCGTCGGTGCCCAGCACCCGGAAGTCGTGCGGCACCCAGCGGGCGATCTGCAACGGCACGGCCGCCATGTAGTCGGAGACCGCGACAATCGGTCCCGCCACATCCTTGAGCTTGTCGGTGACGTACGGCGTGCGGGGCTCGGCCTGGGAGTTCAGCAGGTTCCACTCCTCCGCGGCGATCGCGTCGCGGGCCAGCTCGTTCCACGAGGTGACGGACCAGACGTCGGCCGCCACCCCCCAGTCCTCGGCCAGTAGTTTCTGGGCGCGTTGGATCCACGGAAAGCCGACCCCGCTGGCCAGCAGCTGGACCCGGGGCGAGCCCTCCGACAGTCCCGACGGCGGGACCGCGACGTGATAGATGCCGCGCAGCAACCCGTCGACGTCGAGGTCGTCCGGCTCGGCCGGGTGGACGTAAGGCTCGTTGTAGACCGTCAGGTAGTAGACGATGTTCTCACCATGCGGGTGGTCGTCGGTCGCGGCGTACATCCGGCGCAGCCCGTCCTGGACGATGTAGGCGACCTCGTAGGCCATCGCCGGGTCGTAGTGCACCACCGCAGGGTTGGTGACCGCGAGCAGCGGAGAGTGGCCGTCGGCGTGCTGCAGGCCCTCACCGGTCAGCGTGGTTCGACCCGCGGTGGCACCGATCAGGAAACCCTTGGCCAGCTGGTCGGTCATCGCCCAGATCGAGTCGCCGGTGCGCTGGAAACCGAACATCGAGTAGAAGATGTAGAACGGGATCATGTGCTCGCCGTGCGTGGCGTACGTCGAGCCCGCGGCCGTCGCGGAGGCCATCGACCCGGCCTCAGAGATCCCCTCGTGCAGCAGTTGACCGTCCGTGGCCTCCTTGTAGGTCATCAGCTGCTTGCGGTCGACCGACTCGTAGGTCTGCCCGTGCGGGGTGTAGATCTTGGCGGTCGCGAACATCGAATCCATGCCGAAGGTGCGGTATTCGTCGGGGGCGATGGGGACGATGCGGTGCCCGATCTCGGGGTCCTTGATCAGGTCCTTCAACAGCCGGACCAGGGCCATCGTGGTGGCGATCGACTGCTTGCCGGACCCCTGCTTCAGCTCGTCGTACATCTGGTCGCCCGGAAGCGTCAGCGCGGGAGCGGTCACCCGGCGCTCAGGCAGCGGCCCGCCCAGCGCCTGCCGGCGCTCGCGCAGGTAGGCGAGCACTTCGCTGTCCTCGCCAGGATGGTAGAACGGCGCGGAGCCGTCGGCGTCGTGGGCGTCGTCGATCTCGCTGTCGGAGATCGGCAGCTCGAGCCGGTCCCGGAACGCCTTGAGCGCCTTGGTGTCCAGCTTCTTCATCTGATGGGTGGCGTTCTTGCCCTCCAGGGTGTCGATGGACCAGCCCTTGACCGTGTGCGCCAGGATCACCGTCGGCTTGCCGACGTGCGCCTTGGCCGCGGCGAAGGCGGCGTACACCTTGCGGTAGTCGTGTCCACCGCGCGGCAGCCGCTCGATGTCGGTGTCGCTGAGGTGCTCCACCAGCTTGCGCAGCGCCGGGTCGGTGCCGAAGTAGTGGTCGCGGATGTAGGCCCCGGACTCCACCGAGTAGGTCTGGAACTGTCCGTCGGGCACGGTGTTCATCCGGTTCACCAGGGCGCCGGTGACGTCGCGGGCCAGCAGGTCATCCCACTCGCGCCCCCAGACCACCTTGATGACATTCCACCCGGCACCGCCGAAGAAGGCCTCGAGCTCCTGGATGATCTTGCCGTTCCCGCGGACCGGGCCGTCGAGCTGCTGGAGGTTGCAGTTGATGACGAAGGTCAGGTTGTCGAGCTCCTCGCGAGCAGCGACCCCGATCGCACCCAGGGTTTCCGGCTCACCGGTCTCGCCGTCGCCCAGGAACGCCCAGACGTGCTGGTCGCTGGTGTCCTTGATACCGCGGTGCTGGAGGTACCTGTTGAAGCGGGCCTGGTAGATCGCGTTGATCGCGCCCAGCCCCATCGAGACCGTGGGGAACTCCCAGAAGTCCGGCATCAGCCGCGGGTGCGGGTAGGACGACAGGCCCTGACCCTGGCCGTGCTGGACCTCCTGGCGGAACCGGCTGAGCTGGGTGGCACTGAGCCGCTTCATCAGATAGGCACGGGCGTAGATGCCGGGGGAGGCGTGGCCCTGGATGTAGAGCTGGTCGCCGCCGCCGGGGTGGTCCTTGCCCCGGAAGAAGTGGTTGTAGCCGATCTCGTAGAGACTGGCCACCGACTGGTACGTCGCGATGTGCCCGCCCACCTCGAGGCCCTTGCGGTTCGCCGAGGAGACCATCACGGCGGCGTTCCACCGGATGAGCCGGCGTACCTCCCGCTCCATCTCCTCATCTCCGGGGAACTCCGGCTCGCGCTCGGGGGCGATGGTGTTGATGTAGTCGGTGCTGCGCAGCGCCGGTACGCCGACCTGCTCCTCGCGGGCGCGCTCCAGGAGCCGCAGCATCACGTAGCGGGCCCGCTCGCGGCCGCGCTCGCTGACCAACGCGTTGAAGGATTCCACCCACTCGCGGGTCTCCTCGGGATCGAGGTCAGGGAGTTGGGTCGCCATCCCCTCGTGGATCACCGGACGCGGCTGGGACGGGTTCGATGCGTCGCTCACCTAGTCATCGTTGCACTGCCGTGGTCAGGCTTGAACCCCCGCCGAGGTGGCCGCAGGCTTGCATGCGCAAGGCAAGTCCGGTGGACTGGGCCCTCGAGCACCCGACAACGGGGCCAGGACGTGAGGAGCAAGGTGAGCGGCACGGTGGGCGAGGAGTCAACCCAGCAGGCGACCACGCCAGTCACACGACTCGGGATCACTCCCGGGATGGTGGTCCAGGAACTTGGCTGGGACAACGACACCGACGACGACCTGCGTCGCGCCATCGAGGACGTCATCGACGCGGACATGGTCGACGGCAACTACGGCAACGTGGTCGAGACGGTCATCTTGTGGTGGCGGTCCGACGACGGCGACCTGGTCGACAGTTTGGTGGACGCCCTGACCGACCTCGTTGGTGGCGGCGCCATCTGGTTGTTGACTCCCAAGATCGGACGCCCCGGTTCGGTGGACGCCGCCGACATCTCCGAGGCCGCGCCGATCGCCGGACTCTCGCAGACCACGACCGCTGCGGTCAGCCGCGACTGGGCTGCGAGCAGGCTGTTGGCCCCGCGTACGCCGGCCTGAATCGTGGCCCTGATTGTGGGTCGACTCGTCGAACGCGACGTCCGTCTGTGACGAGCACCCCCACCCCGCTGGAGCCGGGCTCCGTCGCACCCGACTTCTGTCTTCGCGACCAGTTCGGTCAGGA
>JBBPYJ010000193.1:0-7073 GCA_038200025.1 Propionibacteriales bacterium
CGCTGGGCGGTCGGTCAGAGGACCTTGGACAGGAACGACTGGGTGCGCTCGTGCTGGGGGTTGCCCAGGACCTCGGCGGGGTCGCCCTCCTCGACGATGACGCCGCCGTCCATGAACACCAGCTTGTCGCCGACCTCGCGGGCGAAGCCCATCTCGTGGGTGACGACCATCATCGTCATGCCCTCGGAGGCGAGGTCCTTCATCACCTCGAGCACGTCGCCGACCAGCTCGGGGTCCAGCGCGGAGGTCGGCTCGTCGAAGAGCATCATGTCGGGCTGCATCGAGAGCGCTCGCGCGATCGCGGCCCGCTGCATCTGACCGCCCGAGAGGTGTGCGGGGTAGGCACCCTCCTTCTCGGCGAGGCCCACCTTCTCGAGGTTGGCGCGGGCGATCTCGACCGACTCGTCCTTCTTGCGGCCAGCGACCTTCTGCTGCGCGATGGTGAGGTTGCGCAGCACGGTCATGTGCGGGAACAGGTTGAACTGCTGGAAGACGATGCCGATGCGGGCGCGCAGCTTGTCGACGTCGGCGTCGGGGTCGGTGATCTCCACACCCTCGACGAAGATCTTGCCCTTGGTAGGCGTCTCCAACAGGTTGACGCAGCGCAGCAGGGTCGACTTGCCCGAGCCCGAGGGGCCGATCACGCACACCACCTGCCCGTCGCCCACGTGGAAGTCGATGCCCTTCAGCACCTCGTTGTCGCCGAAGTACTTGTGCAGCTGCTGCACGTCGATCGCAGCGTCGCTGCGCTTGGTGCTGGTGGTGGTCTGCTCGGTGGTCATCAGCGGGCCCTCTCCGCGCGGCTCTCCATACGGCGTACGACGATCGACAATGGCACCGTGATCAGCAGGTAGCACAGGCCGATCATAATGATGGGAGTCAGGTTGGCGGCGCTGTTCATGCCCTCACGGCCGAACTTGGTGAGCTCGTAGCCGCTCAGCGACAACCCCAGGATGTAGACCAGCGAGGAGTCCTTGGTCAGCAGGATCAGCTCGTTGGTCAGCGGCGGCAGGATGATCCGGAACGCCTGCGGCACCACGACGCTGATCATGGCGCGGGCGTTCGACATCCCCAGCGAGCGGGCCGCCTCCATCTGCCCCTTCGGCACCGCCTGGATACCCGCGCGGATCGTCTCGGCCATGTAGGCCCCGCCGACCAGTCCGAGACCCAGCGTGACGATGCCGAGGTTGCCGAAGGGGATCTCGTAGTTCGGGAAGCCCAGGCTGAAGCCCACGCTCAACGCGATGAAGACCACCAGGGCGGGGAGGCCGCGGAACAGTTCGATGACGAAGGTGGCGATCCATCGGTAGGGCCCCACGCTCGAGAGCCGCATCAGGGCCAGGATCAGCCCCAGCGCCAGACCGAACGCGAAGCCGCACGCGGTGTAGATGATGGTGTTCTTCAGGGCAACCGTCAGGATCCGGGGGAACTGGTCCTTGACGACGCCCCAGTCGAAGAACGCCCGCTGCAGCTGCCCCCAGTCGGCGAGGAAGAAGATCGCCACGAAGACGGCCACGAGGATGCCGTACTGGACATAACGCCATCTCGCGGCGCGCTGTCGTGGACTCGCCATGGTCAGATCACCTTTGGGTTGAGTTGGCGGAGCGTCGAGGCTCTAGGGTGGTGAGAGCCGAGTGGAGCTGAGTCACTCGGCGGGAGCGGTACCGAACCACTTTTCGTAGACCGCGTCGTACTCGTCGCTGGCGATCCCGTCGTTGATGATCTTGACCAGTTCGTCGTTGCCGCCCTTCTTGACCGAGAAGCCGTAGCTCTCGCCGGTCTTGAACTCGGTCGCGACCTCGACGTCGGGGTTCTCGCTGACGAAGTAGTTGAGCAGACCGTTGTCGTTGACGCCGGCGTCGGCCTTACCGGTCTTGACGGCCTGCTGCATCAGGGCCGCGTCCTCGAAGGAGATGATCTTGGTGTCCTCCGGAGCGTTCTCGCGGACGTAGTCGGCGCCGGTCGTACCGTCCTGCACGGCGACGGACTTGCCGGCCAGGTCGTCCAAGGAGGTGATCCCGGACCCGGCCTGGGTCATCAACGCCTGGGTCGCCTCGAAGTAGGGGTCACTGAAGTCCATCACCGCTACGCGCTCGTCGGTGATCGTCATCGCACCCGCGCTCACGTCGCACTGGCCGGTGTTGAGGGCCTCGCCCGAGACGATCGTCTCCCACCCGATGTCGACAACCTCGGTCGTCCAGCCCTGTGAGTCGGCCGCGACCTTGAGCACGTCGGGGTCGAAGCCAACGACCTCGGCACCGTCGGTGAACTCGAAGGGCTCGTAGGGACGGTGTGTGCAGATGGTGAGGGTGCCGTCGGAAATAAGCGTGGCACCGGACTCGGTGGTGGTGGAGGTGTCTTCCTTGGCGCAGCCGGCGGCGCCGAGGACGAGGGCGGCGGCGCTGAGGCCAATGGCGAGGTTTCGGGTGTTCATGACAGCACCGTAGCCCTGTCGGGGGGTGATTCGGTGGTGTTGCAGGCACGAACTGGCGAGGACGACCGCTGACCAGCCTCAATCCGACCAACAACCTGAACGTCTTGTTCATCGGCAAGCCCTTAGCAGATCGGTTAGCCTGCCGCCACTAACCCCGAGCAAAGGGCAGGTCGATCGTGAGCGAGCAGGTCATGTACACGCTGGACGAGTCAGAGGTGCCGACGCACTGGTACAACATCGTTGCCGATCTGCCGACGCCACCGCCACCCCCGCTGCACCCGGGGACGCGGCAGCCCGTGGGCCCCGACGACCTGGCCCCGCTCTTCCCACCCGAGCTCATCGAGCAGGAGGTGTCCGGGGAGCGCTATATCGAGATTCCCGAGCCGGTGCGTGAGGTCTACCGGCAGTACCGGCCCTCGCCGCTCTATCGCGCGCGCCGCTGGGAAGCCAAACTCGGGACGCCGGCGCGGATCTACTACAAGTACGAAGGTGTCTCTCCAGCGGGATCGCACAAGACCAACACCGCGATCCCACAGGTTTACTACAACCACCTCAATGGCGTCCGCCGCCTGACCACCGAGACCGGTGCCGGTCAGTGGGGCACCGCGCTGGCCTACGCCTGCTCGTTGTTCGACATGGAGTGCGAGGTCTGGCAGGTCGGGGTGTCCTATGACTCCAAGGCTCAGCGACGCACCCTGATCGAGGTCTTCGGCGGCAAGGTCCACCGTTCGCCTAGCCGGATGACCCAGTCCGGAAGAGCCTTCCCCGAGGGTCACCCCGGTTCGCTCGGTATCGCGATCTCCGAGGCGGTGGAGCTCGCCGCCCAAGATCCGGGGGCGAAGTACGCGCTGGGCTCGGTGCTCAACCACGTGCTGCTGCACCAGACGGTCATCGGCGAGGAGACATTGCGTCAGCTGGCCAAGGCTGGTGAGGATTCGGCCGACGTGGTGATCGGCTGCGCGGGCGGTGGCTCCAACTTCGCCGGTCTCGTCTTCCCGTTCCTGCGCGAGAAGCTGGCTGGCAATCAGACGCCGCGAATCCTCGCGGTCGAGCCGAGCTCGTGCCCGACGCTGACGCGAGGTGAGTATCGCTACGACTTCGGCGACACCGCCGGGCTGACGCCGCTGATGAAGATGTACACCCTGGATCATGACTTCGTGCCGTCACCGATCCATGCGGGCGGGTTGCGCTACCACGGGATGGCGCCCCTGGTCTCGCACACCGTCCACGAAGGGTTGATCGAGGCGACCGCGCTGCATCAGAGCGAGTGTTTCGAGGCCGGTGTCGAGTTCGCGCGCACCCAGGGGATCGTGGCCGCGCCCGAGTCTTCGCATGCGCTGGCCCAGGCCCGCCGTGAGGCCTTGGCTGCCGCCGAGACGGGCGAGGAGAAGGTGATCGTCATCGGTCTCTCCGGCCACGGTCTGCTCGAGCTCAACGCCTACGACTCCTTCCTCAAGGGAGCCCTGGGCGACGACCCGCTCTCCGACGACGACCTGAGCCACGCGCTGGCTGGGGTCCCGCAGGTGGATTGAGTCAGCGTGGGCTCGCCGCTCACAGCCCCGCCGCGCAGTGATATCAGTGGGGTAGACGTCCATGCGCGAGCAATGCTTGGTTTGACTTGGCCACGCCGGGTCACGCTGGCCGTCGGAACGCAGACCGATAGAGAGGCAGATCTATGAGCGGTCAGAAGAACCAGCGGGTCGTCGTCATTACCGGAGCCTCCGGCGGCATCGGCCGGGCCAGTGCGTGCCTGTTCGCCGAACGCGGTGACCGCGTGGCCCTGTTGGCCCGCGGACGAATCGGACTGGACGCGGCCGCCGAGGACGTGCGCGCCAGGGGCGGAACAGCGCTGGCGATTCAGGTCGACACCTCCGATCACGAAGCGCTGGACGCGGCCGCCGATCAGGTCGAGGCTGAGCTCGGCCCTATCGACGTATGGGTCAACGATGCCTTCACCTCGGTCTTCGCCCGCTTCATCGACATCGAGCCCGAGGAGTTCCGTCGGGTCACCGAGGTGACTTACCTGGGCTTCGTCAACGGGACCCGCAGCGCGTTGAAGCGGATGCTCCCCCGCGACCGGGGCGTGATCGTGCAGGTCGGGTCGGCCCTGGGGCATCGGGGTATCCCGCTCCAGTCGGCCTACTGCGGGGCCAAGCACGCGATGTGGGGCGTCCACGAGTCGCTGCTCACCGAGTTGCGCCACGAGCGCAGCAACGTCCGGGTCACCGCGGTACAGATGCCCGGGGTCAACACACCACAGTTCACCTGGGTCCGTTCCAAGTTGCCGAACCAGGCACAACCCGTGCCTCCGTTCTACCACCCGAACATCGCCGCCCGAGGAGTGCTGTACGCCGCCGACCACCCCGAACGCCGTGCCTACTGGGTCGGCGTGGCGACCGCGGGCACGATCATGGCCAACCGGGTCGCAGGCGGCCTGCTGGATCGCTACCTGGCCCGCACCGGAGTCGCGTCCCAGCAGACCTCGGAACAACGACCCGATGACCAGCCCGACAACCTGTGGGAGCCCGCCGACGGTGAGGACGGTCACGACTACGGCGCCGAAGGGCCCTTCAGCGACCGGGCC
Source organism: Propionibacteriales bacterium (assembly GCA_038200025.1). GTDB lineage: Bacteria > Actinomycetota > Actinomycetes > Propionibacteriales > Nocardioidaceae > Nocardioides. Next base: position 5,019 of record JBBPYJ010000193.1, read on the forward strand.
TGGAATCACTCGCCGCAGCAGTGGGCCTCCCAGCACCGCCGTCCGCTGGTCGTGAGCGGCGCCGGCCTGGTCGCCGGAGCCATCGCAACGACCTTGCACGGCGCCCGGCGATGAGCAGTCCACGACCAGTAGACGTCGCACGCCTCCTCCTCGGGATCACTGCCTTGGCTGCTCCCGATGCCCTGCTCACTATCGCCGGCTCGGAGGCTGGCACCGGTCCACAACGCGTCGTACGCATCCTCGGCGCGCGGTACGTCGCCCAGTCCGTTGCCGGCCTCGCTCTGCATCGCCCGTGGGTGCCCAAGCTCGACGCCGCCGTGGACCTCGTCCACGCAGCCTCGATGCTGGGCCTGGCGCTCTGGTTCCCCGAGCATCGCCGCGCGGGTCTGCTCAGTGCTGCCGCCGCCGCCGGCTTCAGCCTCAGCGACCTCGCCGGACGGGCCCGATGAAGCAGCCGCACGGTCCACCCGCACCGGGTGTGGGGTGGAGTGGGCGGTGGCCCTGCTCGGTGCGACGCTCCTGGGATGGGGGATCGTGATCTTGTCGGTGTTGATCTCGGTGATCGGTGCAGTGGTGTTGATCCTCGGTGCCGGCGGGATCCGTCTGGCCGGAGGCCTGGGACGTCACCTGCGTTCGGTGGCGGTTGCTGGTCTCGCCGGAATCGGCCTGATCCTGGGCTGCCTGCTCGCCCAGCACAGCAGCGGGGGTCTCGCCGCCCTGGAGCTCTCCTGCGGGCTACTCGTCGTACTCGCCGCGTCTGCGGCCGTTCTGCGACCAAGAGCGCGACCGCCAGCGATAGTCCTTAGCAATTGACACGGTTTTGAGGCCGTAAAGCGTGCTGTTTGCTAGGGACTATCAAGAGCCAGGCGTCCCGGGCGGCCGAAAGCGTCCCCGTCAGCGGATGACGGGCCGCTGAGAGGGTCTGCGATCAAAGGTGAAGTCGGAGCTGGGGCCGGGGTCAGGTAAGGGGCGCAGCGATCGCGTTGTCCACGCAGGCGACGCCATTCAGCCCCACGGCTTGGGTCCCGCCCTTCCGGCCCTCGATCAGCGCCGAGTTGGGGAACCGGCGGCGGACCTCGCGGGCTCCGCGGATCGGGCGAAACAGAATGATCGAGTGGCGCGGCCACGACGGCCCGCTCCTGCGCCCGGGCTACCGACATCCTCTCACCGTGGCAGCGCTGCGCCCCGCCCCAACGGCACCTGCCGCTCCCACCACCCGTTCCGTAGTCTCGGCTCCATGGCGGGTGTGCGCGAACGACTGGGCGAGGCGATCTTCCAACGCGTCGCCGGACCCGACGGCGCCAAGCACCGCGACCGCATCCACCTGACCGATGGCCCGCGGTGGTTCGCCCCCGACAGTGCCATCGCACTGGTGCACGCCGACGCGGCGATGTTTGTGGGGGGCATCCGCGCGGTGCTCCTGCAGACCCTGCACCCCGCGGCGATGACCGCGGTCGCCGACCACTCGGGCTATCGCGGCGACATGTGGGGACGCTTGGCACGGACCAGCCGCTACCTGGCGGTGACCACCTTCGGCACCGCCCGCGACGCCCAGCAGGCGGTCGACATGGTGCGCACCATCCACGAGCGGGTGACCGGCACGATGGACGACGGGACGCCGTACGTCGCCTCCGACCCGCACCTGCTGATGTGGGTGCACATCGCGGAGATCGACAGCTTCCTGCGCTCTCACCAACTGTACGGCGCGCGCCGGCTGACTCCGGCCGAGTGCGACGAGTACGTCGTCCAGACCGGGGAGGTCGCCGCTCGACTCGGCGTGATCGACCCACCGACCACCGTGGCCGAGCTGGACGCCGTCATGGAGGGATACCGGCCCGAGCTGCGGGTCACTTCGCAGGCGCGCGAGGCGGTCTCCTACCTGGTCTGGAAGCCGCCGTTGCCCCTGCCGATCCGCCCGGCGTACGGCGTCCTGATCGCCGCGGCCATCGGTCTGATGCCGAGCTGGACCCGCCGGCCACTGCGGTTGCCATGGTTGCCGGTCTCGGGTCCCGTGGTCAGCCGCGCTCTCGGCACGATGGCCACCGCCACGATCCG
>JBBPYJ010000194.1:0-12685 GCA_038200025.1 Propionibacteriales bacterium
CCAGGCCAGCCCGACCGGTGGAGTGGACTTGCGCCTAAGGAGTCCCTTTGGCCTGGGTCCCTGTCGGCCGCCGTCGTTCCAGGCGTCGAGTCGTGCCGCACTGGCGGCGAAGGTCGCGAACCAGTCGGCCGGATCGACACAGTCACGCATAGCGTCGGGGTTGTCGGGGTCACGATCCAGGTGCTCGGCGGCCAACGTCAGACGCAACCGCTCGGCGTACTCCCCCGCCTCGTCGACCACCACCGCAGACAGCTCGGAGTCGTGGGTCCACGAACGTCGGTTGAAGTTGTCCGAGCCGGTCGAGACCCAGGTGTCGTCGATGATGCAGACCTTGGAGTGCACGTAGATGGGGGTCCCGGCGTCGTTGTGCAGGCCGTAGACGGCGACCCGATCCGGCGCGACCTGCACCATCTCGCGCATGGCGCGTCGTCGACCGAGCTGCTGTACCAGCGCCCCGAATCGTGAGTCCAGGTCGGAGTGCGGCGGGACGACCACGATCACGTGCAGATCCGGGTTCTCGCGCAGCGCCCGCGTGAACAGGTCGCCGACGTGATGCCCCCACAGGTACTGGTCCTCGACGTAGACCAACGACCGCGCCCGCCGGATGGCTTTGGTGTAGCCCCGGGCAACGCTGCGCTCGCCGCCGACCGCGAAGGGGTAGTCGCGGTTCAGCAGCAGGTCGGGATAGGTACGCAGGATCTGTACGGCGTGGGATCCGCCCTCGTCCGCCGGGACCGGGGGTGGCGGCGGTTGCTGCTCGGGCAGCGGGTCGGTGGTCACGTCGACGCCCAGCAGTCGGTCCCTCCACGAGCGGAGGGGATTGCGGCTCAGTGGGGTGGGGTCCTCCCAGCGCTCACGGAACGAGGTCTCGACGTCGTGCACCGCTGGTCCGTGGATCGCCACCATCGCGTCGTGCCAGGGCGGGGTGGCGCCGTACTCCTCGGCCATCCTTACGGCCTGCGGATCCCCGCCGTGATCGCGGTCATCGCGCCGTGAGTGGCACAGGTCGATGCCGCCGACGTAGGCGACGTCGCGGCTCGCATCGTTGCCGTGCCTGATCACCACGAACTTCTGGTGGTGGGAGCCACCTAGGCGCACGCGCATGTCCAGCAGCACCTCCGCTCCGCGTTTCTGCAGCTGGGTGCCGAGGCGGCGGTTGGCCTCGGCCGAGAAGCCCAGCAGCTTGTCGTGGGAACGCCAGACCAGCCCGCGGACGTCGACCCCCCGCTGGTCCGCGCGGCCGAACACCTCCAGGACCTCACTGCCCGGTTCGCCGGTCAGCCGCTCGTCGGCGTCGCCTTGCCAGTCGACGAAGAAGATCAGATCCCCGGCCCTGGTGGCCTCGATCCGATCGCGAAGCTCGGCGAAGTAGGTCGCTCCGTGGACGAGCGGACGCACCAGGTTGCCCGTCGTCCACGCTTGGTCGCTCTCGTGACCGGAGTCGATATCGGTGTCGTCGTTGCCGCGCTCGGAGCGGCTCAGCAGCCAGGCGTCGAGTACGTCGTCGTGCGGGGTGTGCATGGGGTGAATGTAGGGCACGCAGGATTTAGGTCCGCGACTACTTCGGCGGCAGGGTGCGGACAAAGTCGATGCCGCGCTGGACCCACGCGCGCAGCTGGTCCTCGGTCTCGACCGCCTCACGGTCCACGCGCAGCCATCCCTTCATCGACTGGCCGCGCATCTCGAAGTAGTCCACGTGCGGCGGGTTGACCAGGGAGCTGATCTCTGCCGGGTCCACGCGCAGCAGCAGTCCGCCCTCAGAGCCGGCGGCAACCGCCATATGTCCGTCGAAGAGGAAGGCCAGACCGCCGAACATCGTCTTCTCAGACCGTCCCTCCTCGAGCTCTACGGCTGCTCGGATCCGATCGGCCTGCTCCACGTCGTAGGTCACGGTCACCAGTATGTGACCGCCGTGACAAGGTTGCGACCATGAGAGCAACGGTTTTGCACGCCACCAGGGACATTCGCGTCGAAGAGGTCCCCGATCCGACGATGATCGCGCCGACCGACGCACTGGTGCGGATCACCGCCGCCTGCGTCTGCGGCAGCGATCTGTGGCCCTACCGCGGCATCAACGAGGTCAAGGAGCCCACCCGGATCGGCCACGAGTTCGTCGGGATCGTCGAGCAGGTCGGCAGTGAGGTCACCACGGTCAAGCCGGGCGAGTTCGTGATCGCGCCGTTCACCTTCTCCGACAACACCTGCGCGCACTGCGAGGCCGGGATCCAGTCGGCCTGCCAGCAGGGCGGCATCTGGGGCCAGCCCGGTCGCGACGGCAACTTGATCGATGGCGGTCAGGGTGAGTTCGCTCGGGTCCCTCTCGCCGACGGCACCCTGGTGTCGACTCCCGAGGTCCCCGACGACTCCGCAGTCGCGTCACTGCTGACGCTCAGCGACGTGATGGGCACCGGCTGGCATGCCGCCGTCTCCGCCAAGGTCGAGCGCGGCTCCACCGTGGTCGTCGTCGGTGACGGCGCGGTGGGTCTGTGCGGAGTGCTCGCCGCCGCCCAACTCGGTGCCGAGCGGATCATCGTGATGTCTCGTCACGAGTCGCGGCAGAAGATCGCCCGGCGCTTCGGCGCCACCGACGTCGTCGAGGTCCGCGGCGATGAGGCAGTCGCCTCCGTCCGCGAGCTGACTGACGGGATCGGCGCCGACGCGGTGCTGGAGTGCGTGGGCACCGGTGAGTCGATGACCACCGCGATCAAGGTGGCGCGCCCGGGCGCGACGGTGGGGTACGTCGGCGTACCCCACGATGTCGAGCTGCCGATCGGCTCGATGTTCTCCCGCAACGTCGGCGTCGCCGGTGGGGTCGCTCCCGTCCGCGCCTACCTGCCGATGCTGCGCGACCTGGTGCTCGCCGGCACCATCGACCCGGGCGTGGTCTTCGACCTGCAGTTGCCGCTGACCAAGATCGCCGAGGGGTACGCCGCGATGGACGAGCGCCGCGCGATCAAGTCGCTGATCTGGACCTGAGGTCCTGACTTTTCGGCGGCGCTCGTCGCATCTGCTCTCGGCCTGCCCCCTCAGAAGGCCGAGTGCGGTGCCCCCATCCCCGGATCGATCTGGTGCGGCCCACCGGGTCCGGGACGGATATCGAAGTCGAAGATCGCCGTCGGCAGGTACACCGTCGCGCACGAGTTCGGGATGTCGACGACCCCGGAGAAACGACCCTCGATCGGCGCGGCGCCGAGCAGCAGATAGGCCTGCTCGGGGCTGTAGCCGAACTTGGTCAGGTAGTCGATCGCGTGCAGGCAGGCCCGCTGGTAGGCCAGCTGCGAGTCCAGGTAGTGCTGCTTGTCGTCCAGGCCCACCGAGACACCGGAGAAGGCGATCCACTCCGAGTAGAGCGGGTCGGTGTTGCCGGGCATGAAGATGCAGTTCTCGGCGACTCCGTAGGTGTCCATCCCGCCCTTGAGCACGTCCAGGCGCAGGTCGATGAACCCACCCATCTCGATAGCTCCGCAGAAGGTGATCTCGCCGTCCCCCTGGGAGAAGTGCAGATCACCGAGGGAGAGGTTGCCGCCGGGCACGAAAACCGGATAGAAGATCCGGCTGCCCTTGGTGAGGTTCTTGATGTCCTGGTTGCCGCCGTTCTCCCGCCCGGGTGCGGTGCGAGCGGCCTCGCCCGCCACGCGGTCGAAGTCGCCGGACCTCAACGACCCCAGGATGGCGTCCTTGGGCAGGGGCGTCAGTGCCAACGGCGGGACCCGGTCGGGGTCGGTGGCGATCAGCGCACCCTCACGGGCATTCCACCGCGCCAGCAGATCGGCCGAGGGGGCGGTGCCCATCAGCCCGGGATGGATGATCCCGGTGAAGGAGACCTCCGGCACGTGCCGCGAGGTTGCCGTCTGTCCGGAGAAGTCCCAGATGGCCTTGTAGGCGTCGGGGAACTGGTCGACCAGGAACGACCCGCCGTTCTTCTTCGCGAAGATCCCCGTGTAGCCCCAGCCTTGGCCGGCTAGCGGGCCGGAGTCCTGCTGCGGGATCGGACCCACGTCGAGGATGTCGACGATCAGCAGGTCGCCGGGCTCGGCACCCTCGACCGCGAACGGCCCGGACAGCACGTGCACGGTGTCCAGCGGAGCATCGCGGATGTCGTCGGCTGAGTCGTCGTTGACGATTGCACCGTCGAACCACTCACGGCAGTCGATCCGCAGCGACTCTCCCCGCTTCACCGTGACGGCGGCCGGGATCTCGGGGTGCCACCGGTTGTGCCCGACCTTCTCCTGGTCGGTGAACTTCTTGGACGAGTCGAGGGGGTAGAGATTCTTCGGCATCGTGATTCCTTCCCATTCTGCGCTAGCGAGAGTCGTTGGTCCGGCGAGCGAGCGTCATCCTCCGACGACCACCGCCTCACGCTCGTCGCCAGAGGTGCGGGTAAGCATCGGGTAGAGAGCCCCGAAGCCGACGACGCCCACCACCGCGAGCACCACGGCGAGCACCGAATTCAGGTCGGACCAGCGGTTGGTGAGCAGCAGGAAGGCCGGGATGGCTCCGGTGATCCACCCCTGCGTGGCGCAGACGGCACCGGTGAACCGGCCCAGATCGTCGCGTCCCCGGCCGAGGAGCAGGAAGAACAGCGACCACAGCAGCGCCCAGTGCAGCCAGATCACCCCGAAGGCGGGGTCCCCGAGCTCAGTGAAGTTCAAGAAGCTGTAGACCACGGCACAGACGGCGACGAAGAGCGAGAAGTAGCCGAGTCCACTGCCGTCCAGACTCATCCACTGGTTGAAGGCGACGTAGAGATAGGTGAAGCCGAACAGGTAGAGCCCGGACGCATTGAGGATGACGTCGCTGTCGCCGTGGGCGGTGAAGATCAGGTAGGTCGGAGTCACCACCTGCAGCAACCCGACGAAGATGTTGAGCGGGATCACCGATCTTGGGTCCACCAGCCCCAACAACATGAGGCCGTTGACGAAGAGCACGGCCCCGACGTAGAGCAGTCCGACACTGGCCACCTGCTTCCGCTCCTCTTCCCGCCGCACCCCGTAGATGCGGCGACTCATTTCTGCTTCAGGGTCGAGGAAGCGACGCCCATGCCGGATTCATCTGGACCGGAGTTCTTCGGGCCGGGTGCTGTGGCGCGGGAGCCCGCCGGGGAGAGGCCCCGGGTAGTGAACTCACCACTGCTGGCTGATCGGCGGACTTCTCAGCGCGGTCCAGGGCGTTGACGAGCCCGCGAGACATCCCGGAGATCATCGGCGAGGTGAAGACCCGCGAGCAGGCCTCGTTGCACGCCGGACAGGCCGCCCGGTCCGCAGCCGTCCCGATCGGACGTCGTACATCATGGAGACCGTGGGTGTCGCACCGGTACTGGTAGAGCGCCATTACCCACCTTCCCGCCGAAGCGGGGTGGTGTCAATGCCCTCGCAATCTCAGGCTCGGTTGACCGCGCTGATCACTGCCTTCAGCGACGCGGTGACGATGTTGGCGTCCAGACCGACCCCCCAGAGCACGTCGTCGCCGACCAGGCACTCGACGTACGCCGCAGCGATCGCGTCGCCACCCGAGCTCAGCGCGTGCTCGTGGTAGTCCAGGACCCGGATGTCGAAGCCGCGCGCGCGGCCCTCGCGGGGCAGTTCGTTCACGGCGTTGACGAAGGCGGCGATCGGCCCGTTGCCCTCGCCGGTCAGCGTCGTCAGCTCCCCGTCGATCCACAGGCTCGTCGAGAGCTGGTCCTTCTCCCCCGCCGCCGACGAGGTGTGCACCGAGTCCAGCCGCAGCGGGGACTCGCGATCGAGGTACTCATCGCGGAAGGCCGTCCAGATCCGCTCGGGGCTGAACTCGCCGCCCTGCGCGTCGGTGTAGGTCTGCACCACCCGGGAGAACTCGATCTGCGCACGTCGCGGCAGGTCGAGGTTGTGCTCGGCCTTGAGGATGTAGGCGACCCCGCCCTTGCCGGACTGGCTGTTGACCCGGATCACCGCCTCGTAGGAGCGGCCGACGTCCTTGGGGTCGATCGGCAGGTAGGGCACCGCCCATTCTTGATCCCGGATGTCCACACCGGCACCGTCGGCGTCCAACTGCAGGGCGTCGAAGCCCTTCTTGATCGCGTCCTGGTGGGAGCCGGAGAACGCGGTGTAGACGAGGTCGCCGGCGTAGGGGTGGCGCGGGTGCACCGGCAGCTCGTTGGCGTATTCCACGACCCGGCGGATCTCGTCGATGCCGCCGTCGACCGCGAAGTCGATCTCGGGGTCCACGCCCTGGCTGAACAGGTTCATCCCGAGAGTGACCAGGCAGACGTTGCCGGTCCGCTCGCCGTTGCCGAACAGGCACCCCTCGATCCGGTCGGCACCGGCCAGGTAGCCGAGCTCGGCGGCCGCGACCGCCGTACCCCGGTCGTTGTGCGGGTGCAGGGAGAGTACGACGCTCTCGCGCCGCGGCAGGTTGCGGTGCATCCACTCGATCGAGTCGGCGTACACGTTGGGAGTGGCCATCTCGACGGTGGCCGGCAGGTTGAGGATCAGCGGCCAGTCCGCGCGCGGGTCGATGACCTCGATCACCTTGCTGCACACGTGCAGGGCGAAGTCGAGCTCGGTGCCGGTGTAGGACTCCGGGGAGTATTCGTAGAAGATCTTGGTGTCCGGGGTGTGGATCTCGGCGTACTTCAAGCACAGCGCGGCACCCTGGGTGGCGATGTCGGTAATGCCGTCGCGGTCCAGGCCGAAGACCACCCGGCGCTGCAGCGTCGAGGTCGAGTTGTAGAAGTGCACGATCGCGGTCTTGGCGCCGACCAACGACTCATAGGTCCGGTCGATCAGCGGCTCGCGGCACTGGGTGAGCACCTGGATGACCACGTCGTCGGGGATGTGGTTGCCCTCGATCAACTGCCGCACGAAGTCGAAGTCGGTCTGGCTGGCGCTGGGGAACCCGACCTCGATCTCCTTGTAGCCCATGGACACCAAGAGCTGGAACATCGCCAGCTTGCGGGCCGGGGTCATCGGGTCGATCAGCGCCTGGTTGCCGTCGCGCAGGTCGACCGCACACCACCGCGGCGCCTTGGTCAGCTGACGTGACGGCCACTGCCGGTTGGGCAGCTCGATGGGCTCGAAGGCCCGGTAGCGCTCGATCGGCATCCCGCTGGGGCGCTGGGCGCCCGCGCCCGCCTCTGCCGAGTGCTCGGTTGCGCGGTGGTCTGTGTCATGTTCGGTCCCTAGTTCTGTCATGGCCTCGTCCTTGCTTCGATGATGGGGCCGGGCGCGCGGCGCACTCCGCAGCGAGGGGACCGGCTCAGGCCCCGCTGCGGCGGCGAAGGAGAAGGCTGCGCAGGCTCATGACAACTCGAGATTACACCTACGCTGCGGTCATGGACATCGAGCGTCTCGAACCTGGCGTCGTCGATCTGGACTTGGCCGAGCAGTTGGCCGCGGTCCAGGTGGCCGCGATGGAGAGCGTTCCTACCCGGCGGCCCACCGGGGCCGAGTTGCTGCTGCAGTTCGAGCACTCCAAGGAGCCCCACGACTCGCTCTGGGCGGCCCATGAGGGCGAGGACCTCATCGGTTGGGCACTGACGGTCGAGCCCCAGCACGAGTATCTCGACACCTGCTTCGTCCTGGGCGCGGTCGCCCCGGCACACCAGGGCAGCGGGATCGGTCGCGCTCTACTCGGCGAGGTCATTTCACGCACGCAGCGTGACCGGCTGCGGGCCCGGGCCTGGCAGGGCACCGCCGGGGCCGAGGCACTCCCTGCGCTGGGGTTCGCGCCGACGCTGACTCACCGCGTACGCCGCCTTTCGCTCGCCGAACCCCCGCCCTGGTGGGCACAGCGCGGGTCCGAGACCGAGCGCGAGTCCGCTGACTACGAGCTGATCTGTCGGGTCGGTCCGACGCCCGACGAGGAACTGGCCGAGATGGTGGTGCTGCGCGAGGTGATCAACGACGCTCCGGACGCCCTCGAGTGGGAGGCCTACCCGGCCGAACGGATCAAGGCCTACGAGCAGGGCCTCATCGTCCAGCAGCAGACGCAGTACTCGATCGTCGCTCGGCACCGTGCCACCGGGGAGCCAGCCGGACTCACCATGGCCTGCGTCCACGAGCTGGCACCCGAGGTCGCCGCCCAGGAGGACACGTCGGTGCTGCGTGACCACCGCGGACACTCCTTGGGCCTGCGGTTGAAGATTGCGATGGCCGACTGGTTGCGCACCGAGCGCCCCGACGTACGCGTGGTGGACACCTGGAACGACACCACGAACGCGCCGGTGCTGGCGGTCAACGAACGTCTCGGCACTTTTGTGGTGGCGCACAGCACCGTGTTCGTGCGGGCACGCTGAGTTTGAATCGCCCCGGTTGTCATAGATTGTCGTCATCGGTCCAACCCTGACTCCCGAGAAGGAAGCCCTCCCGTGTCAAGCATTCGCGCCTTTTTTGCGGCCGCTGTCCTCGTCCTGACACTGTCCTCGAGCGGGTGCGGCTCCGGCGATGAAGACAAGGCCTCGGCGGCGATCTCCAAGGAGTTCCAGTCCGACGCGCCCGATGGCGCCGGCCTGAGCAAGAAGGACGCCGACTGCGTCGGTGACGGCTGGGTCGACAAGATCGGCGTGGACAACCTGAAGAAGTACGGCGTGGTCACCAAGGACGGTGGCTCCGACACCAAGTTCTCCGACGTGAAGATGTCGCAGGACGACGCCGGCTCGGCCGCAGGAGTCCTGGGAGGTTGCACCGACCTGACCAAGCTGCTGCTGAGCCAGGCCGGCGGCAACCTGGACGCCAGCGTGTCCGACTGCATCTCCGAGGCGGTCGATGAGGGCGACGTCGAGGACGTGTTCGCGACCATCTTCGCCGGCGGCACGCCGTCGACCGACAACAAGATCTCCCAGGCGGCCACCAAATGCCTCACGCCGAGCTGACCATGGCGGCGCACTAGCGTCACGCCGGCAGTCCGGTCAGTAGAATCGGGACCGCTCACCTCGAGGTGGGCGGCACGAAGGAGGACCGGTGTTCGCTCGGCGCGTTGCTCGTCGGGCATTCAGCGGTCGTCTGCGGTCGGTGCCGATCTCGATGCTCCTGCTGCTGTTCGTCGTCACCGGCTGCGCAACCACCGACGCGGGCAATGCGGACCGGATCGGGGCGGCGTCGCCCAGCGACTACAGCCCGCCGACCTCGTCCGGGCCACCGGATCCCACGAGCGGCCCCAGCACCGCATCAGCTCCCGTGACTCCCTTCGTCGACGGAAGGCCCACGACCGGGGCCTGTTACGCCCTTTCGTTCAAGCAGGCCCTCGAGCCGGTCACCCAGAAGCGCCCGGGCAACTGCGAGAAGCCGCACACCACCAGGACGGTCTTCGTCGGCCGCGTCGGGCGGCTCGTGGGCGGTGGGGCCCCGATCGACTCCCCCGCCGTCCAGCGAGCGGTCGCCAACGCCTGCCCGAAGCGAGTCGCCGCATTCCTCGGCGGACCGCCGCAGGCGTTGCGGCTCAGCATGTTCCGACCGGTCTGGTTCACCCCGTCCCTGGACGCGGAGAGCGTCGGGCAGCGGTGGTATCGCTGCGACGTGATCGCGCTGGCCGCCGAGGGTCGACTCGCCCGTCTCGTCGGTCGTCTCGACGGACGGCTGGACCGCGCGGGCTGGCAGGACACCTACGGACTGTGCGGCACCGCCGAGCCGGGCACCCCCGGCTTCGAACGAGTCGCCTGTCTGCGACGACACTCCTGGCTGGCGATCAGCACCGTGGACTTCGCCGCCGCCCGCTATCCCGGCGAGGCCGTCGTACGCGCACGGGGGCAGTCCCCCTGCACCGACGTCGCCCGCGATCGCGCCGAAGATCCGCTGGACTTCCGCTGGGGCTACGAGTGGCCGACCCTCGAACAATGGCAGACCGGCATCCGGTACGGCGTCTGCTGGATGCCTGCCAGCTAATAGGCGGGACGTCATCACAACCCGACGCCATTGGTGCCGATCCTGATGACGTCACGGGGCGGCTATCCACAGGTCGACGCGGGGCGCTGTCGGCGGCGGGTTGCGCCGGGCACGGTGGAGCCATGGTTCGACACCGAGCGGGTGGACCCGCCCCCCGGCGTACTGCCTGATCCCGCCCCGGCCGATGGGCAGCCTCAGAAGCCGAGCTTGCGCAGCTGGCGGGGGTCGCGCTGCCAGTCCTTGGCAATCTTCACGTGCAGGTCGAGGTAGACCGGGGTGCCCAGCAGCGCCTCGATCTGATGGCGGGCCGCGGTGCCGACAGATCGCAGCCGAGCGCCCTTGTGACCGATGACGATGCCCTTCTGCGAGGACCGTTCGACGTAGAGGTTGGCGTAGATGTCGAGCAGTGGCTTGTTCTCGGGCCGGTCCTCGCGCAGGCCCATCTCCTCGACGACGACCGCGATCGAGTGCGGCAGCTCGTCGCGGACCCCCTCCAGGGAGGCCTCGCGGATCAGCTCGGCGACCAGCGCCTCCTCGGGCGCGTCGGTCAGATCGCCGTCCGGGTAGAGCTGCGGACCCTCGGGCAGCAACCCGACGAAGAGGTCGGCCAACAACTGCACCTGGTCACCGGAGACCGCCGAGACCGGCACGATCTCGGCCCACTCGGTCCCGGTCTCCGCCCCGAGTCGGGCGATGTCGAGCAGGTGCTCGCCGATCCGCTCGGGCGTGGCCAGGTCGGTCTTGGTGGCCACCGCCACCTTGATGGTGTGCCGGACCTTGGCCAGCTCCTTGACCAGGAACCGGTCGCCCGGGCCGACCTTCTCGTTGGCCGGGAAGCACACTGCGACCACGTCGACCTCGGCCCAGGTCGTCTTGACCAGGTCGTTGAGGCGCTCGCCCAGCAGGGTCCGGGGCCGGTGCAGGCCAGGGGTGTCGACCAGGATCAGCTGGGCGTCCTCGCGGTGCACGATGCCGCGGACGACCGTCCGAGTGGTCTGCGGCTTGTCGGAGGTGATCACGATCTTGGTGCCCACCAGCGCGTTGGTCAGGGTCGACTTGCCCGCATTGGGCCGGCCCACGAACGACGCGAAGCCGCTGCGATGCTCAGCCATCTCGATCCCTCACCCGTCTCCGGCCCCGTCTCTGGCATTGTCGTAGTCCGCCCAGATCTGGGCATCGGTCTTGCCGGCCGCCTGACCCGCACGCCAGTAGGGCCCAGGATCCACTGCCCGCAGTTGGCGCTTCGCACCGCCTCGCCAATAGCCCATCACGTCGTACGACGTGCCACGCCGTTCGTGCATCAGGTGCTTGCGGATCGCCCGCATCTGCCCGGACTCCCCGGCCATCCAGAAGTATCCCGCACCCGCGGGCCACTGCAACGACTCCACGACCGCCGCGAGTCCGCTGGCACCAGGATCAGGCGGCACCAACCAGTCGACCTCGAGCCCTGGGCGGGTCGGAAGGTAGCCGTCGAGGTCGTCCTCGACCTCGGCGAACACCCGGGTCGGCAGCGTCGTGGCCGAGACGATCCGGGCCATCGCCGGCAGTGCGGTCAGGTCGCCGACCAGGATCAGCCAGCCGGCGTCATCGGGCAGCTCGAACGACGCCTTGGGCTCGGTCACGGTGACCCGCTCCCCCACGCAGTCGCGCATCGCCCACTCGGTGACCAAACCCTCGGCGTGGACCACGACGTCCAGGGTGAGCTCGTCGGCAGACCACGAACGCACGGTGTAGTAGCGGAGTTGAAACTGCCCGGGCACGATCAACCCCACCCACTCGTCGGGCGACCCGGTGCTTGCGAAGGCCGACAACCCTGGCCCGCCCAGCACCAACCGGATCAGGTGCGGCGACAGCGACTCGCGGCGCAGGACGGTGGCTTGGTGGTGCCGGGTCGGCGTACTCATGTGGAGGTCGTGCGGCTGATCGAGCCCTTGGGGTCACCCAGGTGCACGGGCACACCGGCTCCCGAAAGGTCGGTCAGGACGCCGCGATCGTCATCGCTGAGCTCATCGACGGCGTCGCCGAGCAGCACCCCGGCCTCCAGACCCCGTGCGCCAGAGGCCACCGCCATCGCCACGCAGACCTGCAGCGCCGACAGCGCCAGCGAAGCAAGTGCGACCGAGACGGCCGCGTAGGTGCGGCCGTCGACGTCTCGGACCGCAGCGCCCTGCGCGGCTCCGACCCGGGCTCTCGCCGCCCGCGCTAGGGTCACGAGCTTGACGTCTTCGGCTGACAGACCCGATGAGAGCGGGGTCGACCGCGGTTCAGTCACTGGCCTGCACCAGCTCTTCGGTCTTGCTGATGACCGCTGACTCCGAACCCGCAGCCGACCCGGTCTCGGAGTCCGGCTCGACCCGACTGACCAGCACGGTTCCGAGCCTGTTGCGGCGCCCGGTGGTCGCCTCGGCCTCGAACCGCAGGCCCTGCACGGTGATGTGGGACCCCGGGATCGGCACCCGACCCAGGTGCTTGGCCAGCAGCCCGCCGATGCTGTCGACGTCGTCATCGACGACCTTGATCCCGTCGAAGATCTCGTCCAGGTCGTCCACCGAGTAGCGCGACGACAGTCGGGTCGCCCCGGAGCCGAGCACCTCGACGGCGACCTGGTCGGCGTCGTACTCGTCGGTGATCTCCCCCACGATCTCCTCCAGGATGTCCTCGATGGTGATCAGGCCCGCGGTGCCGCCGTACTCGTCGACCACCACCGCGATGTGCTGACGCATCGCCTGCATCTGGGACAGCAGGGAGTCCACTGGTTTGGAGTCGGGCACGAAGTGCGCCTGGCGCATCACCTCGTCGGCACGCTCGGTGAGCTCGACGTCGGGTGC
>JBBPYJ010000195.1:0-11135 GCA_038200025.1 Propionibacteriales bacterium
CACCCGGCACGCCGGCCCAGCTCGACGATGGGGGGGACGACCGGTGAGTGCGGCAGCACCTGCGCGGGCGGGCCGACCAGCAGGCCGCCGTCCCCGGTCAGCAGGGCGAGCCGATCGGCGAACGGCAGCACCCGCTCAAGCCGGTGCTCGGCCAGCAGCACCGACAGTCCCGCGTCGTGGACCAGCCTGGTGAGGGTAGCCAGCACGTCCTCGGCCGCGGTCGGATCCAGGGCCGAAGTGGGCTCGTCGAGCACCAGCAGGCGCGGATGCATCGTCAGCACCGCCCCGATGGCGACCCGCTGCTGCTGGCCGCCGGACAGGGTGCGCAGGTCCCGGTTGCGCAGCTCGGCGATGCCGAGCAGATCGAGGGTCTCCTCGACCCGACGGCGCATCGTGGGGCCAGGCAGACCCAACTGCTCCATGCCGTAGGCCAGTTCCTCCTCCACGGTGTCGCTGACGAACCCGGCCAACGGATCCTGCCCCACGTAACCGATCCGGTCGGCCCGCTCACGCGGCGGGGTCGACACGATGCTGACGCCGTCGAGCAGCACGTCGCCGGCGAACCGACCCCCGGTGAAGCGCGGGGTGAGTCCGGTGACCACACCGAGCAGAGTGGACTTGCCGACGCCGGTGCGACCCGAGACCACCACCAGCTCGCCCTCGTCGACGTGCAGGTCGATTCGGTCGAGCACCGGGGGCTGACCGGAATACTCCATGGTGACTGCACGCAGCTCGATCATCGACGGTCCCACCCATGCGAAGTCGAGGGGGCCGAGGGCGGGTGCGGCTCATGGGCGATCGGCCTGCCATCCGACGAGGATGCGGCCGGCGCATTCGATGAGACCGGCGAGTTGGTCGCAACTGCTGCGCCGGTCGGGCCCGCCGCGCTCGTCGTGACGGGCACACTGGACGTGGGCGGCGGAGCCAGCACCGCTGGCGCCAGTCCGCCCAGCGTACCGATCAGGGCCAGCAGGCTCAGTCCCGGTGCCGTGACGACTCCTGGATGAGCCACCAGCATCTGCTGGTCAGCGACCACGAAGAAGATCGCCGCCACGCTCACCCCCGAGGCCACTACCGCCAGTTCGGGCGCCAGCCAACGATCGGGTCGATAGCGGGTGCGCTGCACCCGACGACCCGCACTCCAGAGCCCACCCACAGCGGCGAGCAGGCCGAACGCCAGCATCGGCAACGCCAGGTAGCGAGGGGCCGTCACGTCGAGCATCGCGTAGGTGCCGACACACAAACCCAGCAGTCCGACCAGCAGCAGCGTCCCGGTCAGCGCTCGCGCCCTCGCGGTCAGGCCGGGCGCCCGGCCGTAGCCGCGGGTGTCCATGCCCGCCGCCAGGGACAGCGAGCGCTCGAGGGCGTCCTCGAGCACCGGCACCAGGGTCCGGCGCAATCGGCCGACACGACCCTCGACAGCGCCACGAAGCGCCTGAGCTGCGCGCACCCGTCGCACGCTGTCGGCCAACTGGGGAAAGATGGTGACGGCCACGATCAGCGCGGTGCCGACCTCGTAGAGCGCCGACGGCACCGACTTCAGCAGCCGTTTGGGGTTGGCCAGCGAGTTGGCCGCTCCGACACAGACCACGATAGCGGCCAACCTGAGCCCGTCGTACAACCCGGCGAGCAGCGACTCCTGGGTCAGCGGGCCGAGCAGTCGAATACCGGCCACCCAGTCAGGAAGGGGAACTTCCGGCAGATCGATCAGCACCCGCCCACCGTCGATGCCGCCGAAGATGATCCGGAAGACCACCCGGAGCACCACGATCATCACCGCGAGCCCGAGGTATAGGCGGAACGAGCGTGACCACGGATGGTCCGTACGGCGTGCCGAGACCACCAGGGCGGCCACGGCGATCAGCAGCAGCAAAGTCAACGGATTCGTGGTCAGACTCGCCGCCGTGGCCAGGCCCAGGGCCCAGAGCCACCAGGCCACTGGATGCAGATCCCGTGCCAGTCGACTGTTCACTGCCACCTCATCGGGAACTCACTGCAACCTCGCCGGCAATTTACTGGGTACGACGACTCCGCACGACAGCCGTCCCGGCCGCGGCAAAGCCCAGTGCCCCCAACAGTCCCAGAATAATCGGCATCGGGATCGACCCGGACTCGGACTGGCCTGGATCCACACTCTCGTTGCTGCCGATGGCCGATGGTGGGCTCTCGGTGTCGGTAGGTCTCGACGCCCCGACGGCCGCCGCCTGCTGGGTCGGGTCAGCGGACGACTCGGGGCGCTGGGTCGAGTCTCCCTTCTTCGGCTTGCCGGAGGCCCCCGTGTTGCCGGGCTTCGCACCAGGACTCTTCGAGCGAGCTGCCGCCGTCTTCGTCGCCTGGGCGTCGGCCGCGGTGAAGGCCGAAGCCTCCGGTGTCGCTGACGAGGTGCCCGACGTCCCGGATCCAGGAGTTCCGGAGGTCGAGGTTCCCGAGTTGGGGTTTGCCGACTTCGTCGAGGGTGTCTTAGGCCCTGACGTCTGCGTCGGCGTCTTCGCGGTAGGGGGCTTGCCCGACTTCGTCGGGCCGGCTGGCTTCGCCGGCTTCGTCGGGGTGGCCTTCGGGGGCGGCGTGGAGGTCGGTGTAGCGCTGGGCGGGGTCGGGCTGGGTGTCGGGGCTTGGGCGTGCACCGGAGCAGCGATGCCCGGCGGGCCGGTCGCGCCGCCCTGCCAGGACCAGCCGACCGAACCTCCGTCCGGAACGGTCAGGCCTTGGGCACCCAGGGAGGAGTAGGTCCACGAACCGGACGTGCCGTTGGACCAGTACAAGCCCCAGTACGCGGTCTCCGGGGATGCCTCGATGCAGGGGTCTGACTGCGGGACGCCGGACACCCGGCACACGAAACCGGTGCTACGCGTGGCATAAGTCAGGGGGAATCCGTTGTCCACGAAGATCGCCGCGGCCGACTTTCCCGCGCCGGACGTGTCGCAGCTGGTGCGGACTCCCCCACCTAGGGCGCCGAAGTCGACCACGACGCTGACCCCGCCCGCGTCGGCGCAGGTGGCCGACGAGGCAGGGGCAGCGGTGGTTCCGACGAGCGTGGCGCCCGTCGCCGCGACCACGAAGGTCGCGGCGACGAGCCGGTGAAGCAGTGCCTTCATCGCTTGATGTAGAACTTCCCCTTGCCGCGGCGAATGTCGGCGAACTCGCCGGTCACCTTGATCTTGACCTTGCGGCTGTTGGGCAGGTTCTGGGCAATCTTCTTGTTCACCGAGAACCGCTTCTTGAAGGTGCCGAAGCGGTTGGCCGTGCCCTTGATGGTCCGCTTCTTGATCTGGATCTTGACCTTCTCGCCGGCTTCCAACTTACGAATCACAAGCTTCTGCTTGTTACCTTCGTTCACCCGGCGCTTCTTGGCTATCACCAGCAACCGCTGCTCGCACTGCTCTCCGTAGACAGCCCTGGCGACCGCAGGTGCAGCCTGTGCGGTTGCACGGCGCCACTGATCCGACGTCTTGGTGGTGATTCCGTCTGTCTCGCCGGCGTCGAACGCATCCTGGTCGTAGGCAATGGCGCCCTCGTCGTCGCCCAGGGGTCCGTCGCCCTCGGACACCTGCAGATCTTCGATCCAGCCGTCAGCTCGTGCTGCGGGTACGCAGTACCCCTGGCCACCCAACGCCCAACCAGCGAGTCCGGTGGAGTTGGAGTTGGGGCCTGAGGTCGGTGCGCTGCCGCCGAAAGAACCGTCCTTGTTCTGCTGTTCGGCCAACCAGTCCGAAGCCCGAGTGATGGCCGCCGAGACCTCGGGGGTCTTCCGCTTCAGGGCCGCCAGCTGCACCACCGTCTGCGCGGTCGCGTCGACGTTCGGCTTGCTACCGGCATCGCCGTCGAGGCAGTTCTGGTCCGCGGCAGTCTGGTCGGCGGTGAACTGGAGCCGGAAGAAGCCACTCGCGCACTGCTGCTTGAGCAAGAAGTCGGTCGCCGACGGCGCCTTGGCCGAGCCCGCGACAGTCAGACTTCGAGCCGCGAAGGCCTGGCCGAGCGTATTGGCGTAGTCCTGGTCCAGCTGCGTCCCCGCCGTTGCGGAGTCGATGTCGCCGGGCACGAGCTGGTCGGCGATCCGACCGTCGACGCCGACCCGCGCTTCTAGCTCACTGACCAGGTTGCGTCCGCCGAAGGAACTGGCATTGGCTCCGGCCACCTGTGCGAAGGTCGCGATCTTGCCGAGGGCACCCGCTGTGGCGTGCAGGTCCGGGCGCGTGAAGTCGGCGGTGTACTCGACGTACGCGCCGACCTTGGGCGCCAGCGCGTCACGAATACGGTTGACAGCGGCGGCGTTGGTACCGGTCGCATTGATGGCCAGCGCCGTGTCGATGCTAAGCCCGTAGTCATCGAAACCCCCGAAGTTCGGGTTGTTGATCAGCCCTTTGGTTAGCTGGCCGGCGAGCCAACCGGCGGCGGAGTCGCCGGCCGGGGCCGCCTGAGCAGGCGCGACGCCTACGACGGTGGCGGTGGTGGCCGCCAGAGCGGTGACAGCGCCGAGCGCCGCCCCACGCATGAGTTTCTTCATGTGAAAGAAATCCTTCCCGCTGCGCGACGGGACGGACCGGAAAACCCGGTTCCACCCGCCGTTGTCCTCGACAGCGTGTTTTGGGAACGTCGCGCAGTGGGTGTTCCGGCTTGCCTACTCGAATGAGATCGAATCGGCCTACGGTTGCGGGTCAGCGCCGGAATCGGACCGGCTTTCCCCAGTTGCGGACGAGCAATATTAGTGTGTGGGGGCACGCTACCCCGCGCCGACCGGTAAGGAAACCCGGGCCCGGGGGTCAGCCCAGTTTCTCCAGGATCAGCTCGCGGACTCTCCCAGCATCGGCCTGGCCGCGCATCTGCTTCATCACGGCACCGATCAGAGCACCGGCCGCGGCGTGCTTGCCGTCGCGGATCTTGTCGGCCACCCCTGGATTGGCAGCGATGGCGGCGTCGACCGCCTCGCTGAGCGCGCCCTCGTCGGAAACGATGGCCAGACCGCGGGCGGCGACGATCTCGTCGGGTTCGCCCTCTGCGGCCAGCATCCCCTCGAAGACCTGGCGGGCGAGCTTGTCATTGAGGCTGCCGTCGTCGACGAGCTGCTGCACCCGAGCGACCTGCGCGGGGCTGACCCCGAGGTCGGCGATGTCGACGCCGGTGTCGTTGGCCCGACGCGCCAGGTCCGACAGCCACCATTTGCGCGCGGCTTGCGGCGGGGCGCCCTCGGCGATCGTCGCCTCCACCAGGGCGAGCGCACCGGCGCCGATGGTGTCGCGCATCTCCAGGTCCGAGAACCCCCAATCGGCCTGCAGCCGGGCCCGCCTGGCGGTCGGGTTCTCCGGCATCGTGGTGCGCAGCTGATCTACCCATTCGCGTGACGGCGCCACCGGGACGAGGTCCGGCTCGGGGAAGTAGCGGTAGTCGTCGGCGTCGGACTTCTCGCGGCCGCTGGTGGTCACGCCGGTGTTCTCGTGCCAGTGCCGGGTCTCCTGCAGGATTGTCTCACCGGCATCGAGTACGGCGGCATGCCGCTGCATCTCATAGCGCGCGGCGCGCTCGACCGACCGGAACGAGTTGACGTTCTTGGTCTCGGTCCGGGTCCCCAGGACCCCCGAACCGCGGGGCGACAGCGAGAGGTTCACGTCGGCGCGCAGGTTGCCCTGGTCCATCCGGGCCTCGGACACTCCGAGCGCCACGATCAGCTCGCGGAGCTGGCTGACGTAGGCCCGTGCGACCTCGGGCGCCAACGCCCCGGCACCCAGGATCGGCTTGGTGACGATCTCGATCAACGGAATCCCGGCCCGGTTGTAGTCCACGAGCGAGTAGTCAGCACCCTGGATCCGGCCGGTGGCCCCGCCGATGTGCAACGACTTGCCGGTGTCCTCCTCCATATGGGCACGCTCGATCTCCACCCGGAAGATCTGGGTCTGCCCGTCGGGGGTGTCCACCGGGACATCCAGGTAGCCCTCGAAGCAGATCGGCTCGTCGTACTGCGAGGTCTGGAAGTTCTTGGGCATGTCGGGGTAGAAGTAGTTCTTGCGGGCGAACCGACACCACTGCGCGATCTCGCAGTTCAACGCCAGCCCGATCCGGATCGCCGACTCCACCGCCTTGGCGTTGACGACCGGCATCGCGCCGGGAAGTCCCAGGCAGGTCGGACAGACGTGCGTGTTCGGCTCGCCACCGAAGTGCGCGGGGCAACCGCAGAACATCTTGGTGTTGGTGTTCAGCTCCACGTGGACCTCGAGGCCGAGCGCGGGGTCATAGGACGCCAGCACGTCCTCGAAGGACATCAGAGTCGCGGGCGCGGTGGTCATGGCAATAGTCATCTCGGGGCTCTTTCGTTGCGGGACAGCTCCGGAACCCGATCCAGAAGCGGACCACCCCACTTCGCCAGCAGTGCCGCCTCCAGGGCGGCACCCACCCGATAGAGCCGGTCGTCAGCCAGGGCAGGGGCCAGGATCTGGAAGCCGGCCGGCAAGCCGTCCTCGTCGGCCAGTCCGGACGGCAGCGACATGCCGGGCACCCCGGCCAGGTTCGCGGGGATGGTGGCGAGGTCGTTGAGGTACATCGCGATCGGGTCGTCGAGCTTCTCGCCCAGCTTGAAGGCCGTCGTCGGCGCAGTCGGCGAGACCAGCACGTCGACCTGCGCGAAGGCGGCCTCGAAGTCCCGCGAGATCAGCGTCCGCACCTTCTGCGCGGTCCCGTAGTAGGCCTCGTAGTAGCCGCTGGACAGTGCGTAGGTGCCCAAGATGATTCGCCGCTTCACCTCGTCACCGAAGCCGGCGTCCCGGCTGGCCCGCATCACCTCTTCGGCCGACGGCGACTCCACCCCGTCCGGTAGCACCCGCAAGCCGTAGCGCATCGCATCGAACTTGGCCAGGTTGGACGACGCCTCGGCCGGCAGGATCAGGTAGTAGGCCGCCAGCGCGTGCACGAAGTTCGGGCACGACACCTCCACCACCTCGGCACCCGCAGCCCGCAGCAGGTCCAGGGACTCAGAGAACCGAGCCAGGACACCGGCCTGGTATCCCTTGCCTGACAGCTCGGCGATCACCCCGACCCGGAGACCGGACAGATCACCGTCGGTACCCTTGCGTGCGGCGTCCACGAGCGCCGGCAGCGGTTCGTCGATGCTGGTCGAATCGCGGGGGTCGTGCCCCCCGATCACCTCGTGCAGAAGCGCTGAGTCCAGCACGGTGCGGGTCACCGGACCAGCTTGGTCCAGGGAGTTGGCCAGGGCCACGAGGCCGTAGCGCGACACCCCGCCGTAGGTCGGTTTGACCCCGACGGTGCCGGTGACCGCGCCCGGCTGCCGGATCGAGCCGCCGGTGTCGGTGCCGATAGCCAGCGGCGCCTCGAAGGCGGCCACCGCGGCAGCCGATCCGCCGCCGGAGCCGCCGGGGATCCGGTCCAGGTCCCACGGGTTGTGGGTCGGGCCGTAGGCCGAGTGCTCGGTCGACGAGCCCATCGCGAACTCGTCCATGTTGGTCTTGCCCAGGAGCGGCAGTCCGGCGGCCCTGAGCCGGGCGACCACGGTCGCGTCGTACGGCGGCACCCAGCCCTCGAGGATCTTCGAGCCGCAGGTCGTCGGCAGCCCACGGGTAGCCAGCACGTCCTTGACCGCGATCGGCACCCCGTCCAGCCTGCCCCGCGGCTC
The DNA here is from genome assembly GCA_038200025.1 of Propionibacteriales bacterium. Lineage (GTDB taxonomy): Bacteria > Actinomycetota > Actinomycetes > Propionibacteriales > Nocardioidaceae > Nocardioides. The sequence continues at coordinate 7,622 of JBBPYJ010000195.1, forward strand.
ACCGCCGCGACGGCGCTCGTCGGCGGCGGCCGCGGCGGCCAACGCACCGTCGGTGTCGACATGCAGGAAGGCGTGGACATCGCCGTCGACGGCGGCGATCCGGTCGAGGTGCGCCTGGGTCAGCTCGACACTGGTCACCTCGCCGACCGCCAACGCGTCAGCCAGCTCGGCCGCGGTGCGACGGGTCCAGTCGACCGGGGTGCTCGTGGAGGCACTCACTGCTCGTCCCCCAGGATCCGCGGCACCGAGAACCGCTGCTGCTCCTGCGCGGGGGCACCGGACAGCGCCTCCTCGGCGGTCAGGCACGGTGCCACCACGTCGTCGCGGAAGACATTGGTCAGACCGATCGCGTGCGAGGTGTGCGGTACGTCGTCACCGGCGACCCCGGTGATCGAGGCCACCGACTCCAAGATCACTCGCAGCTGAGGGGCGAGGTGGTCCAGCTCGGCGTCGGACAGCTCGATGCGGGCCAAGTCGGCCAGGTGGGCGACCTCGTCGCGCGTGATCTCGACGCGGGCACCACTCGATCCGATCGATCCAGGGGTTTGCGGCATGCCCGCAATCCTAGGCGCGTGCGGCTCAGTCCTCACCGTCGCCCGTCGGATCGAACGCTGGATCCAACCTCGGATCGCCGCGCAGCGCATCGCGCACCACACCGCTATGGGCAACGAGCATCTTCTCCAGGTGCTCGCGAGCCAAGCCGGCGTACGGCGAGGTCTGATCGAACACGCTGGTCCAGGTCGTCTGGCCGGCTTCAACCAGCCGGGCCAGCCGTTGGAGGTCGGTCCCCAAGCTGCCGCTCAGGGCATCGCGTTGGAGGCGTTGCTCGGGAAGCGTGACACGGGCCGCGAGCGCGTTCGCAAACTTTGCCAGCGCAGCCAGCTCGCGCGCCAGAGCACGCCTGGCGTCCTCGACGCTCTGCTGCTGCCCGGGACCGCCCCTCATGCCGGCGCCACCGGCAGCCGTTGGACATCGAAGCTGTGCGTGACCATCAGGATCGCGTTCTTGATCGCCACCAAGGCCGCTGTGAACACCCCGATCGCCTTCATCGCCCTCTTGACCATCCGGATCAGATCCCACACCGTCTCGATCAGCTCCACTTGCCCGTAGATCGGGATGTAGGCCTTCGCCCACGCCGCAGTCGCGATCGACAACATGAACTTGAAGATGTCCACGACGCACTGCGCCAGGTCGAGCGCCTGGGCGACCATGTCCCGCACGTGAGCGCCGATCTGGTCCATCCCATCGGCCTGCTCCTCCAGCGAACGGATCCACCGGCCGCTATGGCTGGCGGATCGGGTTGCCGTGCGGCCCTCCCAGGTGCGGTTGATCCTCTCGGCGCCGTGCGCGAGGTTCGAGGCGACGCCACGCAGCCCGCCCGCGGTCAGCTCCCAGGCCGAGGCCTGCCGTGCCGCCTTGTCGATGTCACCGGTGATCCATCGGGTCACATGCACCCGAGGATCGGGTCCGCCGATGGAGGCCATCAGGTCGCACAACTGGTTCCACGGAAACCCGAAGCTGACGCTGGGCAGGGTCTGCCCGCTGCTGGCCGGAGCCGGCAACGGGAAGGCCCGGTCGGCGTCACCGAACCCGGTCGGGCAGCCGTAGTGGACGATGGGCGCGCGCGGATCGAAGTTCTCGGCTACCTGTGCGTCGACGTTCGCGAAGTCGTGCGCGATAGCAGTCAACACTGCGCCCGTCTCGGTGAGCCGCCGTCCGTCTTGGCTCAGCACGGCCTGGACCTGCGGGATCATCGACTCGTAGTCGCCGGTGATCACCTCGAGGATCCGACCGAAGTCTCCATCGGGGACATAGGTGGCGGCATACCCGCTCAATCCCGTGCTATCGGCGCCCGCGCGACTCACCTGGACGGCCCAGCCGCGAAGATCCGGTAGTTCTACTGCAAGGGTCATTGATCCATCCTCCGGTCCGTGGTCGGTCGCCAGGGTCAGGACTGCCAGATCCAGAGCATCACCACGGTGTCGACGGTGAGGATCGCCAGGAGCAGCAGCCAGGTGCGGCCGATACTCCAATTTCTCCCCATCGCCCAGAACGGCAAACCCATGCCCGCCAGACCTGTGGACAAGCCGATCGGCAGCCACACCGGATGCCCGGAGTCCAGCCCCGCGATCCCCACGATCAGCGAGAACAGCACCGCGGCGAAGACGGTCGACTCACGGAGCCAATACTCGATGGCACTCGTCGCCACCAGCCCAGCGACAGCGGTCTTCGAGAGAGTCCGCGGGTCGGTTGAATCATCCATTCGATGAACCTACCGATTCCGGTCCCGGCCTAAACCTGACTGTCCACAGGGGCACTCAGCTGCCCGCGGTGGCCCCGTGCTGAAGCCGCGATTTGGCCCTCACTGCGCTGGCCCGGACTCCAGCAGCTGCACGAACCCGGCCTCGCCCAGGATGGGTACGCCGAGTTGCTCGGCCTTGTCTGCCTTCGAACCCGCGCTGTCGCCGGCCACGACGTAGTCGGTCTTCTTCGACACCGACCCGGCCGCCTTCCCGCCCCGCGACAAGATCGCCTCCTTGGCCGAGTCCCGGCTGAAGGCCTCCAACGAGCCGGTCACCACGATGGTCAGGCCCTCCAGCGTACGTGGGACGGTCTCGTCCCGCTCGTCGGCCATCGAGACTCCGGCGGACTCCCACTTGTCCACGATCTCGGTGTGCCAGTCGACGCCGAACCACTCGATCACCGCCGTCGCGATCGTGGATCCGACCCCCTCGGCAGCGGCCAGCGTCTCCTCGTCGGCGGCCCGGATCGCCGGCATCGAGCCGAACTCCTGGGCTAGGGCCCGTGCAGCAGTCGGCCCGACATGGCGGATGGACAGTGCGACCAGGACCCGCCACAGCGGCACCTGCTTGGCCTGCTCGAGGTTGGCCAGCAGCCGCTCGCCGTTGGCCGACAGCACCCGCCCACCCACGGCCCGGTCGACCTCGGTCTTCTTAGCCGTCCGGGTGAACAACTCGGTGCGCAGCAGGTTGACGCGGGTCAACCCGAACAGGTCGCCCTCGTTGGTGATCACCCCCGCGTCCAGCAGCGCGACGGCTGCCTCGTAGCCGACGCCTTCGATGTCGAAGGCGCCCCGCCCCGCGACGTGGTAGGTCCGCTCGGTGACCTGGGCCTGACAGCTCTTGGTGTTCGGGCAGCGCAGGTCCTTGTCACCCTCTTTCTGCTCGGCCAGCGTGGTGCCGCACGCCGGGCAGTGCGTCGGCATCACCCACTCAGCAAGTCCCTCGGGCCGCAGCCTCAGCACCGGCCCGAGGATCTCGGGGATCACGTCGCCGGCCTTGCGCAGAATCACGGTGTCCCCCGGACGGACGTCCTTGCGCCTGACCTCGTGCGCGTTGTGCAGGGTGGCGTTCTCCACCGTCGAGCCGGCGACCCGGGTCGGCTCCATGACGCCGTACGGCGTGACTCGTCCGGTGCGTCCGACGTTGACGCTGATGTCGAGAAGCTTGGCGTTGACCTCCTCGGGTGGGTACTTGAAGGCGATCGCCCACCG
>JBBPYJ010000196.1:0-18410 GCA_038200025.1 Propionibacteriales bacterium
CAATACTTCAACGGCGCCAAGCTGCTGAGTCTCTACCCACTCTCGATCCCGATCAACGGGATGGCGCTGAACATCACCTGCACGTCGTACGACGGCAAGCTCTGCTTCGGGCTCACCGGCTGCCGTCGCACGCTGCCCCACCTGCAAGTGCTGCTGACCCATCTGGACGACGAGCTGAAGGCGCTGGAACGGGCTGCCGGCCTACGTTGAGCGGGCCCCCGCCAGTTCCAAGCCGCCGCCGACCGTCTCGGCGACCGCCTCCAGCCGAGCCCGGGTGATGTCGGCGACCGACGCGAGACCAGCCAGTTGGGCGTTGGAGCCCGGGCGGGTCGGCTCGGCGGAGTTGATCGACCAGCATCGTCGTGTTCCGCCATCGGCTGCATTGGCCAGCGCGACCGCGTGTCCGGTGGTGCCGCTGCCGGCGAAGCAGTCCAGGACCCGGGCGTCGGCGGGCATCGTCTCCAGGATCCGCAGCAGCAGCCCCGTCGGCTTGGGTGACTCGAAGAGGTGCCCGACCAGCGCCTTCAGCTCGGCCACCGCGGTGTCGGTGGACCCGACCTCCTCGGACAGCCAGATCGTGCGTAGCTTCTTGCGCCGCCCGTCGTGCAGCCAGTCGCGTTGGAAGACGTCGATCCGCGGTCCCATCCGGCCTCGGACCGAGCGACAGACCAGGTCGTCGGGCCGCGCGTCGATCAGCGGGCGCGACCATCTCCAGACCGCCGGGCGGCCATCGCCGAAGACCGGCAGGACCTCCACCGCCCCGTCGAAAGGCGTGGTGCGCACCGTGCCGGTTGCCGGGTCGCCGTACACCGCGAAGTGCAGCGTGGCGGCGGTCACCGGGTTGAACTTCTTGTTGGTGTTGCGCAAGGGCAGCTGCCGGTACGAGCGCCCGTCCTCGGTGCGCAGCGGGAAGTCTGCGGCCACCACCGTCGAGGTGCTGCTGGCGTCCAGGACACAGGCCCGGCGGTCGCGCGCGTAGACCAGCAGATACTCATGGCTCGTCGCGAAGCCGGCGCCGAGCTGGCGACCCTTGGCGTTGAGGCTGACCACGATCTGGGCCAGGAACTGCGCTTCGCCGAACACCTCGTCCAGCAGCAGCCGCAGCCGGGCGACCTCGTGATCGTCGATGCTGACGTAGATCGCCCCGGAGCCCGTCAGCACGTGTCGAGCCGCCACCAACCGCGGTCGCATCATCGCCATCCACGCCTCGTGGCCGGTGAAGGAGTCGACGTAGGCGAACGCGCTGCCGGTGTTGTAGGGCGGGTCCAGATAGATCAGGTCGATCGAGCCGGCCTCCCAGGTGGCCAACACCTCGAGGTTGTCACCTTCGATGAACACGTTCGTCGGGTTTCCCGTGCCCGTGCACCTGCCTGGGCTCACTTGTCGGGCAGGATGCGCTTGGTCAGATCCGCGTTCTCGACGAGCTTGTCCACGCCGTAGGTCGGGGTGGGGTAGGCCGCGATCGCTCGATCGCCGTCGAGCACGACGTAGGAGTCAGCACCGCGGTCCACGACCTTGACGACCGACCCCTCGGGCAGTTCGCGGGCGTGATTGAGCGCTTTGCGCAACGCGTTGAACGAGGCGGCGTTCTTGCCCGCTGCCTTGGCGGAGTCCTTGCCACCCTCATCCCAGGCGCTCTTGGCACGCGGGCCGTACTTCGAGGCCATCTTGGCGCCCATGGAGGCGAGCTTGACGAAATTGCCCGGTATCACCACTGACTCCTCCTCGATGCGCTGCGATCAGGTCTGACTAGGTCCGAACCGCATTCTGCCCGACGAGGTCTCCCGTGCTCGTCCAGGGAGAGCTTCGAGACTCGCTGACCTGCCCTTACTCTAGGGCGCATGGCTGTTCGGATTCGACCCTCGCTGTCAGTGACCCTCGCCGGCTCCCTTGCCCTTGCGCTGGCAACCGGACTCGGAGCCGCACCCACCTCGGCGGTCGCCGGACCCGTGGGTGCACCAACCAGTGACCCGATCGGTGCCCCAGTCCGCCCGGACCAGGGCTTGTCCGACCAGTCCGGGTCGCGCATCAAGCACAGCTCCGACGGGGTGCGCGGCAAGATCGCGGCTCCCCGACCGCTGAGCCGTCCGGGCGGACCTCGGGCTCCGCGCCCGCCTGTCGACTCCAATGTGTCGAGTTGGACCGTCGCGCCCGGCGTGACCTTCACTCAGTGGGACCGGACGGACTTCCGCGGGGCGATCCGTGCCTACTTGGTGCGGGCCGATCTGGACACCCCCGGTGTCGGAGTCGACTACCTCGGACCCGAGCGGGTCCAGGAGCGGGAGACGGTCCTGGACATGACCGCCCGCGACTCCGCCATCGTCGGCATCAACGGTGATTTCTTCGACATCTCCGACACCGGCGCCCCGCTTGGCTTCGGGGCCGACCGGGACCGAGGCTTCCTGCACGGGCGCGAGGTGGGTTGGAACCGGGCGTTCTACCTGACCGACAGCGGCACGCCGAACATCGGCGACATCTACATGCTGGCCAAGGTCAAGGGCCACAACGAGCTCAAGGTCGCGACCGCGAACTCACCCACCGTCGAGCCGGATCGCGTCGGTCTCTACACCTCGCAATGGGGTCGCACCCTCGGTGACCGGGTGACCGACGGGGACGCAGACGTCCGCGAGGTGGTGATCCGCAACAACAAGGTGGTGCGCAACCGGACCCGCCTGAGCAACGGCTACCAGATTCGTGATCAGGTATTGATCGGTCGGGGGCAGGGTGCCAAGCGGCTGGGATGGCTCCGGGTCGGCAAGAAGGCGCGCGTTGTGAACAGGGCACGCAACCGGGTCACGGTCGCGGTGACCGGCAACCGGCAGCTGCTCGACGAACGCGTCCGCACCGTCGTCGACGACCGCGAGATGCACCCGCGGACGGCGATCGGCATCGACCGGGACACCAACGAGATCTTGATGCTGGTGATCGACGGGCGTCAGAGCTTCAGCCGCGGCTACACGATGGTCGAGCTGGCCAACCTGATGCTCGAGCTCGGTGCGGAGGACGCCTTGAACCTCGATGGCGGTGGATCCTCGACGATGGTCGCGCTGGATCCGGCTGGCGTGCTCGGCGTACGCAACTCACCGTCTGACGACGTCGAAGGCGACGATCGCGCCGGCGGCAACCAGCGGCTGGTTCCCGACGGCCTGGAGATCACCTATACCGCGCCGCCGGTGGGGTAGCCCCGGCACGCCGACGAGCCGATCATCGAGTCGGCGACGAGTCAGTCGGGGAACTTCTGCGACTTGCCGACGATGGTGAGTCCGTCCTCGACCACGAAGCCTCGCGCCCGGTCCTCCTCGGCGTCCACACCGAGTCGGGCGCCGTCGGGCACGATCACGTTCTTGTCGACGATGGCGTTGCGCACGATCGCTCCGGCGCCGACCTTCACCCCGTGCAGCAGCACCGCGTCGGTGACCTCGGCGTTCTGGTTCACCCGCACCGCCGGCGACAGCACCGAGCGATAGACCCGTCCGCCGGTCAGCACGACCCCCGGCGAGAGCACCGCATCCTCGGCATGCGGCAGGGTGCCGCCCTCGGCGCGCACCAGCTTGGCCGGCGGCTGCGGACCGTAGGAGGTGTAGATCGGCCAGTCGAAGTTGTAGAGGTTGAAGACCGGCAGCGGGGCGACCACATCCATATGCGCTGCGAAGTAGGACCCCATCGTCCCGACGTCGCGCCAGTAGCCACGGTCGCGAACATCGGAGCCCGGCACCTCGTTGTTCTTGAAGTCATACACGCCGGCGTCGCCCTTGGCCACGAAGGACGGCACGATGTCGCCACCCATGTCGTGGGTCGAGCCGCTCATCACCGAATCGTCCAGCACCGCCTCGACCAGCGCGTCGGCGTCGAACACGTAGTTGCCCATCGACGCCAGGATCTCGCTGGGACTGTCGGGCAGGCCCTCGGGATTCTTCGGCTTCTCCAAGAACGCGCGGATCTTGCTCGGGTCGTCGGGCTGCACGTCGATCACCCCGAATTGGTCGGACTGCGAGATGTCCTGCCGGATCGCGGCGACCGTGCAGCCCCGACCGGATTCGACGTGCTGCTCGACCATCTGGGAGAAGTCCATCCGATAGACGTGGTCGGCACCCACGACCACCACCACGTCGGGCTTCTCGTCGTGGATCAGGTTCAACGACTGGTAGATCGCGTCCCCACTGCCCAGATACCAGTTCTTGCCCATCCGCTGTTGAGCCGGCACGGGGGTGACGTAGTTGCCGAGCAGCGTCGACATCCGCCAAGTCTGGGTGACGTGGCGGTCCAAGGAGTGAGACTTGTACTGCGTCAGGACGACGACCTTGAGATAGCCGGAGTTGACGACGTTGGACAGCGCGAAGTCGATCAAGCGGTAAATTCCGGCGAAGGGGACGGCCGGCTTGGCTCGATCCGCGGTCAGCGGCATCAGCCTCTTGCCTTCACCGCCGGCCAGGACGATGGCGAGGACCTTTTTACGGCTGGCAGCACTCATGACGGCAAACTTAGCCGGGTGCGGGCTCGCTGGGGAACCGGTAGGTTCACTCGACATGCGCGTCGACGTCCTCAGCAAGGAGTATCCGCCCGAGGTCTACGGGGGTGCGGGAGTCCACGTGGCCGAACTGGTCCGCGCGCTGCGCGGCCGCGGTGATCTCGAGGCCAGGGTGCAGGCCTTCGGCGCGCCGCGCGACGAGAAGGGCACAACGTCGTACGCCGAACCCGCCGAGCTGGCCGGCACCAACGCCGTGCTCCGCACCCTGGGCGTCGACCTCTCGATCGCCGCAGGATGTGAAGGCGCGGACCTGGTCCACTCCCACACCTGGTACGCCAACTTCGCCGGGCTGATCGCGTCGATGCTCTACGGCGTACCGCACGTGATCAGCGCCCACTCGCTGGAGCCTCTGCGCCCGTGGAAGGCCGAACAGCTCGGCGGTGGGTACGCCGTCTCCTCGTGGGTCGAGAAGACCGCCTACCTCGCAGCCGACGCCGTGATTGCCGTCTCGGCGGCCATGCGCGACGACGTGCTGGCCTCCTACCCCGACATCGATCCCGCCAAGGTGCAGGTGGTCCACAACGGCATCGACACCGACGACTGGGCGCCGATCCACGACCCCGAGCGGGTCCGCGAGCTGGGCGTTGACCCAGACCGTCCGTCGGTCGTCTTCGTCGGACGGATCACCCGCCAGAAGGGCCTGCCGTTGTTCCTGCGATCCTGCGCCCAGCTGCCGCCCGAGGTGCAGATCGTGCTCTGCGCCGGCGCCCCGGACACCCCGGAGATCGAGGCCGAGGTGGTCTCGCTGGTCGAAAAGCTGGCCGCCGAGCGGACCGGGGTCGTCTGGGTGCGCGAGATGCTGCCGCGACCCGACGTGGTCACTCTGCTGACCGCTGCCACGGTGTTTGCCTGCCCCTCGATCTACGAGCCGCTGGGGATCGTCAACCTCGAGGCGATGGCGTGCGAGACCGCCGTCGTCGCCACCGCGACCGGCGGAATCCCCGAGGTCGTGGTGGATGGCTCGACCGGATCGGGACGGCCCGAGACCGGCCGCCTGGTGCCGATCGAACAGGCCACAGCAGGTCAGGGCGACGGCACCGGCACACCGTTGAACCCCGATCAGTACGTCGCCGACTTCGCGGCCGCCCTGATCGAGGTGCTCGCCGATCCGGAGCGGGCTGCGGAGATGGGCAAGGCCGGCCGCGCGCGGGCCGTCGAGTCCTTCAGCTGGGGCGCGATCGCCGAGCGGACGGTGGAGATCTACCGCTCGGTCAGCTGACCGGCACCGAGGTGGGTCGACCACGGCCGACCCACCTGGAACGATGTCAGCTCGCGCTGCCACCCTCGCGATAGATCTGGGCCACCGACGGCCGCGGGCCGCCCCATTTGCCACGCCACAGCCCACCCGGGCGGATGTAGTCGGGGAAGTAGGACGTCTGGGCCTCCCAGGAGCCGTCCTCCCCGGGGTGCTGGACGCACACGAAGACCATGTCCTCCTTGTCGTGGATCACCGGGCCGCAGGTCTCGGCGTCGATCGGCACCGCCAGGAACTGCTCGACCCGCCCGCGTTCGGGACCCGAAAGGGTGACCTTGTGCAGCGCGTCGTTGAGTCCGATGGTGCCGGGCTGCCCGTCGGTGCTGACCCACAGGTTGCCGACGGAGTCGAAGGCGACGTTGTCAGGACACGAGATAGGGGAGACCGGTCCCGTGTACTCCCCGAAGTAGGTGCCCGCGGTGCCGGGGACGCCGCAGACCAGCAGCAGGTTCCAGTTGAACCGGGTGGCACGGGGGTCGTTGCCCTGTTCGACCACCTCGAGCACGTGACCCTCGCGGTTGGTGTTGCGCGGGTTGGCTTCGTCGACACCCGCCTTGCCCTCGGCCCCACGGTCGGTGTTGTTGGTCAGCGCGGCGTAGACGGCCCCGGTGACGGGGTTGACCTCGATGTCCTCGGGACGGTCCATCTTCGTCGCGCCGACCGCGTCGCCCGCCAGTCGGGTGTAGACCAGCACCTCGACGACACTCATGCCTGGCACCTTCGACTCGCCGTCGAGGACCAGCGGCAGCCACTGGCCGTCTCCGTCGAACTCGCCGTCGCTGGGCAGCGTGCCGGCTCCGTCGATCTCGGCGGGCGAGTCACCGGTGAACTTGGCAACGTAAAGGTCGCCCTCGCTGAGCAGCGTCATGTTGCGTCGTCGGGCCGCGCTGGTTCCACTGTCGTCGTAGCGCCCACGCGAGATGAACTTGTAGATGTAGTCGAATCGCTCGTCATCTCCGGAGTAGGACACGACCTGCCCGTTGGGGGCGATGCGGATGCTGGCGGCCTCGTGCTTGAACCGTCCGAGTGCGGTGTGCTTGACCGGTGTCGATCGCGGGTTCATCGGGTCGATCTCGACCACCCAGCCAAAGCGGTGGACCTCGTTCTCGTAGCCGGCGGTTCGTGCGTCGAACCGCGGATCCACGGTCCACCACTGGCGGCTGCGGTCGTCGACGGTGCTTGGGATGCCGTAGCGCGCGTTCTGCGGGGTGTCGGCGGCCACGAAGTACTGGTTGAAGGTCTCCTCCCCCGAGAGCACTGTGCCCCAGGGCGTCGTTCCGCCGGAGCAGTTGTTGAAGGTGCCCAGGACCACCGATCCGCTGGGGTCGTCCTTGGTCTGCAGCAGCGGATCTCCCGCGGCCGGACCGTCGACGAAGAACTTGGTGCTGCCGGTGATGCGGCGGTTGAGCCGGCCGTTGGGGCCCATCAGCCACGGGCGTCCGCGACCGCGGCGGTAGAGGCTGACCACGGACAAGCCGTGGGCGGCGATCGCGGTGCGCTTCTGCTCGGCCAGCACCTCGGGATCGGTCGAGGGCGGAAACATGATCGCCTCGTTGGTGTACTCGTGGTTGGCCACCAGCACGGCCCGCAGGCCCCGGTCGTCCAGCTCGATGATGTCGAGGTAGTCGCAGTTATAGCCGAACTGCTGCTCCTGCGCACTGGCGCTCTGATTCTCGGGGTCGAAGGCGGGTGCGCCCTTGACGATGGGGTCGCCCCACCGGACCAGTGCGCTCCAGGAGTAGCCGCCCGGCACCGTCAGCGCATCGACGGTGTTTGCCACCGGCTCGATGGCGGTGAACTCCAGGCCACCCCCGCCGACCGCCGCCGCGGCCAAGCCGGACCTCGCGGCCGCCGGTGCCGCGACCGACAACACCAGTCCGGTGGCGGCCCCGGCCCCCAGGAGGCGGCGGCGCGATAGGGCCGAGCGCGCGACGTCGGGGAAGTACTGGTTGTCGGACTCGTTGGGGACCGGCTTGGCGCAGGCATCACCGCACTTGAGCTGGCAGGTGATCGGGCTGCGTTTGCCGCGCGCGTGCGACACGTCGGCGAGGGGAAGCAGGCTGGATATCGGGGCAGGAGTAGGAGTCATGAGCAGGACGCTAAAAGTAGAGAACGACGAGCAGAGAGGGATCAGGTGAACAGCAGACGACCCCCGGACGCATGGCTGATGGCGCCGATCGACCGACGTAGGATCTTTAAGGTGCTCACCTTTCTGATCATCGGCGCCATCGGGGTCGTGCTGCTGCTCGTCGCCCTGATCGTCGGCGATCTCCTCGAGGGCGCTTTCGATGTGGTGAGCGGTGGCCTGTTCTCCACCGAGGCACTGGCCGGCTTCCTGGGAGCGCTGGGCTTCGGCGGCGCCATCGTCTACGACGTCACCGGCTCGACCACGATCTCGCTGATCCTTGGAGTCGTCTTCGGCATCGCGCTCGGCGGCCTGACCGGATGGGTCGCACACAAACTTCGTTCTGACGATGCCACTGCCGTGGTCCGCAGCGACGACCTGGTCGAGCGCAGAGGTCAGGTGATCGGGGAGATTCCGGCGGACGGGTACGGCGTGGTCTCCCTCACCGTCGGCGGGCACATCACCCGGGTGAACGCCCGTTCCAGCGCCGTCGTACCTTCGGGCACCACCGTTGTCGTCGTCTCGGTCCTCTCGCCCACCGCGGTGGCCGTTGAGCCGTTGTTCCTCCCCTGAGTCCCTCCCTAGGAGTCTTCGTGTTCGGTTCGTCCCCCATCGTGGCCGCTGTCGTAGGCCTGCTCGTCCTGTTGGTGCTGCTCGGCCTATTGATCACGACCCGCTACAAGGTCGCCGGCCCCAACCAGGCCTTCATCGTCACCGGCCGCAAGGGCAGCAAGGAGGTGCGGAATCCCGAGACCGGGGAGATGTCCACCGACCTCTCCGGACAGAAGGTCGTGATGGGCGGTGGCGTCTTCGTGGTGCCCTTCGTGCAGAAGTCGCACACCTTGGACCTGTCGTCTCGACGGATCTCGATCCAGATCCGGGGCGCCGTCTCCGGCCAGGGGATCAAGCTGAACCTGGAGGGCGTGGCCATCGTCAAGGTCGGTGGCAACGAGGACTCGATCAGGGCGGCCGCCCAACGATTCCTGAGCCAGCAGGACGAGGTAGAGACCTTCACCCAGGAGACCCTCGCCGGCTCCCTGCGCTCCATCGTCGGGTCGTTGTCGGTCGAGCAGATCATCCGTGACCGAGCAACCTTCGCCCAACGCGTCGCCGACGAGTCCGAGACCTCCCTGACCGGCCAGGGCCTGGTGCTGGACACCTTCCAGATCCAGGACATCACCGACGACGGGTCCTACCTGGCCGACCTCGGGCGCCCCGAGTCAGCCAAGGTCAATCAGGTCGCGGCGATCGCCGAGGCCAACGCACGTCAGGCTGCCGAGCAGGCGCGCATCGCCGCCGAGCAGGAGATCGCGATCTCGCAGCGACAGCTGGCGCTGAAGAACGCCGAGATCCTGGCCGAGACCGACGCCGCCTCGGCCACCGCTGCCGCCGCCGGGCCGTTGGCGCAGGCCGATCGTGACCAGGCGATCCTGGCCGAGCAGGAGAAGGTCGCCGTGCGTCAGGCGGCGTTGAAGGAACGCCAGCTCGACACCGAGGTCCGCAAACCCTCAGATGCCGAGCGCTACCGGGTCGAGACCGAGGCCGCGGGTCGGCGCAACTCGGCGATCCTCGAGGCCGAGGCCCGCAAGGCCGCCTCGATCGCGGCGGCCGAGGCGGACGCCGAGAAGGCGCGCCTGACCGGTGAGGGGGAGAAGTCTCGACGCTCGGCCCTGGCCGAGGCCGAGGCCATCGAAGGTGCCAAGCGCGGTGAGGCCGAGAAGGCCCGACGGGTCGCCGAGGCCGACGCCGTACGCGCGGAAGGTGAGGCCAGCGGAGCCGCAATCCTGGCCCAGGGCCAGGCCGAGGCCACCGCTATGGAGAAGAAAGCCGAGGCGTTTGCGCAATACAATGAGGCCGCCGTGCTGCAGATGCTGATCGAGATCCTGCCCAAGGTCGCCCACGAGGTCGCCGCCCCGATGGCCAGCATCGACAGGCTCACCGTGATCTCGACCGACGGCGCCGGGCAGCTGCCGCGTCAGGTCACCGACAACATCGTGCAGACGATGGCCCTGCTGAAGAACACCACCGGCGTCGATCTGGAGACGCTGATCGCCAAGTACGCCGACCAGGCCGCCCCGGCTGCACCATCGGGAAGCCCCGACGTCAACCGCGGCGACTAGCGATGTCCGAGCGCAATGTCTTGGGCGGTGACCTCGAGCCGTGCAGCGTCGATCCGATGACCGGCTTCTATCGCGACGGCAGCTGCTCGTGCGGGCCGGCCGACGTCGGCCTGCACGCGGTGTGCGCGGTGGTCACCGCAGAGTTCCTGGACCACCAGCGATCGGTCGGCAACGACCTGACCACCCCGCGGCCGCAGTGGTCGTTCCCGGGTCTGAAGCCCGGTGATCGCTGGTGCGTGGTGGCCGGTCGATGGATGCAGGCCTACCGTGCCGGGGTCGCCGCGCCGGTCGTGCTCGCCTCCACCCACGAGCGGGCGCTGGAAGTCATCCCGATCGAGTTCCTGCGCGCCCAGGCGGTCGACGTACCCGAGGATCCCGGCTCGCTGCTGTGACCGCCTCGGGGGCGACCCCGAGATCCCCCTGAACCCCAGTGTCGGTGGGCCGGTAGCGACCCGACCGCGGCTAGGGTTCACGACGTGGAAGCAGTGGTACGCACCGAGGGACTGACCAAGGACTACGGTCCGGTCCTGGCCCTGGACTCGCTCACCGTCGAGGTGGGCCCGGGGGTCACCGGACTGGTGGGTGCGAACGGCGCCGGTAAGTCGACGCTGATCAAGCTGCTCCTGGGTCTGATCGGCTCCACCCGCGGGCAGGCCAGGGTGCTGGGCCACGACATCGCGACCGAGGGCGCGGCGATCCGTGCCAAGGTCGGCTATCTCCCCGAGCACGACTGCCTGCCGCCCGACGTCAGCGCCAGCGACTTCATCGTGCACCTGGCGATGATGTCGGGGCTCCCCCGCGTCGCCGCCCGCGAGCGCGCCGCCGAGGTGCTGCGGCACGTCGGTCTGGACGAGGAGCGCTACCGGCCGATGGGTGGCTACTCCACGGGCATGAAGCAGAAGGCCAAGCTGGCCCAGGCGCTGGTGCACGACCCGCAGCTGGTGCTCCTCGACGAGCCCACCAACGGCTTGGACCCGGCGGCGCGCGACGAGATGCTCGGGCTGGTCCAACGAATCGGCCACGACTTCAAGATCGCGGTGATCGTCACCTCCCACCTGCTCGGCGAACTCGAGCGGGTCAGCGACCACGTCGTTGTACTCGACGCCGGCCGCCTGCTGCGCGCCTCGCGGACCGATGAGTTCCTCGACGCCACCGGCGCGCTGCTGGTCGAGGTGCTCGGCGACAACGCCCACCAGCGGATGGCCCTGGCCCTCGACGAGGCGGGGGTGGCGGCTACTGCGCGCGGCCAGCTGCTCTCGATCGAGTCGCCGGCCCAAGATCGCCAGGGCCGGGATCCTCGCGACCTCCACGACCTGATCCGCGACACCGCCTGCGACCTGGGCATCGGCCTGGTCCGGATCCAGGCCGACCATCGCCGCATCGAGGACGTCTTCGCCCAGGAGCCGGCCGAGGTGACCCAGCCATGACCCAGCCATGACCCAGCAGCCCGATCAACCAGGCACCCGACCGACGATGACCGAGCCCAGCGTCATCCACGACCTCGGCTACCGCCCCTACTCCGGCCCGCGGCTCAGCCAGGGCGCCATCGTGTGGTCCCTGATCGTCACCGGCCTGCGCAACGCATTCGGGCTGGGGCGGTCGGGCAAGTCCAAGGTGCTTCCCTTCATCCTGCTCGGGCTCAATCTTTTTCCGGCCCTGATCCTGGTCGGGGTGATGGTGCTGATCGGTCTGGGCTCGCTGCCCAACGGGTACGCCGCCTACGCGTCGAGCACCCAGGTCCTTCTCGGTGTCTTCGTCGCCGCCCAGGCCCCGGTGCTGTTCTCCCGGGATCTGCGACACGGATCGATCACGCTCTATCTGGCCCGGCCGCTGCCGGCGACCGCCTACGCGCTGGGCCGCTGGGCCTCGCTGCTGATCGCTACCTTGATCTTCCTCCTGCTGCCGATCCTGCTGCTCTACATCGGCGCCATCCTCGGCGAGCTCGACTTCACCGAGCAGACGTCCAAGGCCGCGATGGCCGCCCTGCTGGCGCTGCTGCTGGCGCTGAACCTGGCCGGGGTGTCGGGGCTGATCGCCTCGATCTCGACCCGTCGCGGCTTCGCGGTCGTGGCCACTATCGCGGTGCTGCTGATCGGCAACGGCATCGTCACCGCGATCCAGGGCATCGCGATCGATCAGGGCGAGTCGGGGTACGCCGAAGTGGCCGGCCTGTTCTCGCCGTACTCGCTGTATCGCGGCAGCGCGGCCGCCTTCGCCGACGGCAGCTCCATCGCCCCACCGACCGGGTCGGGCATGGAGACGGCCTACGTCGTGGTCTTCGTCGCCATCGCAGGTCTGACCCTGGGCGGCCTGCTCTGGCGCTACCGGCGGGTGGCTGGTTCATGAACATGCTCACGCTGGACGAGGTGTCGCGGTGGTACGGCAACGTCGTCGCCGTCAACGGCATCTCGATGACCGTCGGTCCCGGTGTCACCGGCCTGCTCGGGCCCAACGGTGCGGGCAAGACCACCCTGATCGCGCTGATGGCCGGCTTCCTGTCGCCCTCGGCCGGCACCGCCACCCTGGACGGCGCGCCGATCTGGCGCAACACCGACGTCTACTGCTCGATCGGGTTGGTGCCCGAGCGCGAGCTGAGCTTCGGCTACCTGACCGGGCGTCAGTTCGTGCTGGCCAGCGCCGAGTTGCAGGGTCTCAGCGACCCCGGCGCGGCTGCGCAGCGAGCTCTCGACGTGGTCGAGATGGCCGACCCTTCCGCACGCCGGATCGACACCTACTCCAAGGGCATGCGGCAGCGGGTCAAGCTCGCCTCCGCGCTGGTGCACGACCCGGGGGTGCTGCTGCTGGACGAACCGTTCAACGGGGTAGACCCGCGTCAGCGGATGCACCTGATGGCGCTGCTGCGGCAGATGGGCAGCGAAGGCCGCACGGTGCTGTTCAGCTCTCACATCCTCGAGGAGGTCGAGCAGGTCGCCCGGCAGATCGAGGTGGTCGTCTCTGGGCGGCACGCCGCGTCCGGGGACTTCGGGGCGATCCGGCGGCTGATGACCGACCGGCCGGTGCAGTACGTCGCGGTGACCGACAGCCACGAGCAGGACCGGGCCCTGGCCTCAGCCCTGATCGGCGAGCCAAGCGTCGTGGCGGTCGCGCTGCGGCCGCGTGGGGGTCTGGACATCTCGGTGTCGGACTTCGGGGACTTCTCCGTCGCACTGCCACGCCTGGCGCGGGCACGCGGCGTACGCCTTGTCGAGCTGCGGCCGACCGATGAGTCGCTCGAGAGCGTCTTTGCCTACCTGGTGGGGAAGTGATCATGAATCCCACGATCATTCGACTGTCCGCCCAGGCGCTCTTCGGCCGTCGACGCGGACTGGTGCTGGGGTTGGTGCCAGCGCTGTTGATTGCCCTGTCGGTCCTGATCCGGGTGATCAGCGGCTCCGACATCGACTACGGCACCACCATCGCTCCGCTGGCCTTCACCCTGGCCCTTCCGCTGGTCGCCCTGCTGGCCGCTGCCGCCGTCCTGGGTCCCGAGATCGATGACGGCTCGATCGTCTACCTGCTCGCCAAACCCGTGAGTAGACACGTGATCGCGCTCAACAAATACGCCGTGGCCTGGGTGGCGACGATGTTGTTCGGAGTGCTGCCGCTGCTGGTCACCGCCTTGATCCTGGACTCCACCGACATCCGCGCGGCGCTGGGTTGGTTCGTCGGCGGCGCCTTCGCCGGGACGGCGTACGCCGCTCTCTTCCTGGCCCTGGCCGCCCTGACCAGGCATGCGGTGGTCTCCGGGTTGCTCTTCGTGCTGCTGTGGGAGGGACTGCTCGGCAACCTGTTGACCGGCATCCGCTGGGTCGCCATCGGCGCCTGGGGCCGCGAGATCGGCACCGCGGTCAGCGACCTGGTGCCAGACCCGGACATGGGGCTCACCTACGTACTGATCGCGACTGCGGTGCTGATCGCGGGATCGTTGTGGTTCGCCGGCGACCGGTTGCGTTCGTTCACGCTGCGCGGTGACGAGTAGACGGGCGGCGTCGAACCGGGACTACTGTGGCTGCTCATGACCAACGATCGAGACCACGTCAGCGTCGAGCGAGTCATCCCCGCGCCAGCGAGCGCGATCTTCGACCTGTTGGCCGATCCCGGGCGACACCTTGACGTCGACGGCTCGGGCACTGTGCTCGGCGCTCGATCGGGCGGGCGGCGGCTGAAGCTGGGTGACACCTTCGGCATGAACATGAAGATCGGCGCCCGCTACTCCACTCGCAACGAGGTCGTGGAGTTCGAGGAGAACCAACGGATCGCCTGGCGCACCCTGGCCCCCGGACCGCTGTCCAAGGTCTTCACCGGGCGCACCTGGCGCTACGAGCTGGAGCCGGTCGAGGGCGGCACCCTGGTTCGCGAAACCTGGGACATCAGCACCGAGGCCACGCTGGGACGTCCGTTCGTCCGCCGGCTGGCCGGTATGACGCGCAAGAACATGACCCGGACCCTGGCCCGGATCGAGGAACTCGTCACCACCTGATCCGCATCGAATATCCGAGTCGATTGCTCAACTGGTGGCAAGGGCAACCACTTCGGCACTCGACTGTCTAGCACCCGCAGTGTGCGCCGCGTCGAACGCCTCGACTACGTCGGCTCGCACCCGGCCCCGTGGGTTCACCGCCAGCCCGTTCGCCCTGGCCCACGTCTCAGCAGCCCGTTGAAGCCTTCAGCGCCCGGCAGACGCGGTGCATCCGAGTCGGCGGCAAGCTGATCACCCGACGACGAAAGACCTGGCGTGGCAGCGTGTGCAGGTTGTCGAAGTCGACGACACAGTCGCTGGGAACTCCATCGAGTTCCATGGTCAGGTCGAGCTCGGAGACCAGGCCCGCGCCGTCCGCGTACCCGCCGCGACCACCGCCGAACCGATGCGATCCGCAACCGGACCGCGGGTCAGCACCAACACCGGCCTAGCTCCCCCCGGGGAGTGGCCGCGAACCAGACCTCACCTCGCTGCATCGGACCAGTCCGACCAGTCCCCCGCGGGCCCCCAGCTCTCGATCTGGTCGAGAGACTGCTCTTCGGCTGCAGCGGGTTCGCGACCCAACGCTCGGCATCCTCGCTCGCTCTCCAGATGGAGCAGGTGTTTCCCCAATGCTTCCCGGAAGAGTTGGGACCTGTCGATCCCCAGTTGGGCGGACCAACTCTGGGCGGCCTCAGCGTCTGAGCCATCCACCCGGAAACTCAGCATCGTCATACACCTACCCTCGCGTGTCATACACCGTTCGAAGCGAGCTTGCCGTGCACGTCGAGCTGTGCCAGATCCGCCGCGGCCAGGCCGGCGACGTACCCAGCTGAGTTGCTGAAGGTGGCGGCCCGGCTTGTCGTGTGCGGGATCATCGCGTCGAAGGCTTCAGCGACCTTCTTCTCCTGATCGCGCAGCACCGGGAGCAGATCGACCGTGGACGCTTCGGTCACGGACTCGGTCGCGACCTTGAGTCGATCCCCGATCCGCGACGCGTAGGCGATCAGGAACGATCTGCGAAAGGACCTCGTCCTCGATGTGCGCGCGCCGTCGACGCGACGCCCGTAGCGACGCATCGCCGCCTCGGCCTGGACGAGCAACGACGTAGTGAGCAGTTCGACGGCGTCGAGGTCGCCAGCATCACCCACAACGGTGCAGAAGCCCAAGGCCTCCGAGACGGCGGATTGGCAACGGTTGGCTCCGGCGACTTCATTGACCAGCATCGCCTTCGGCAGCACGTAGGGCGCATCGAGCCAGATCCGGCGTACGACGGGGCCGGCACCTCGGTCGGATCGACCCGCTCGGGCCAAAAGATGATCGAGTGCGTAGCGGGTGATCAGCTCCTGCGCCTTCGCCGTGAGGGCGTCCGCCTCCTCGTCGAACTCGGTCGACTCGGCCTTGGCCAGCAGTGCCCGGACGCGGGCAAGCTTGGGGTGGGCCACTCCATCCGCCCCGGCACCTCCATCGGACGCTCCGGCGACGGCGCGGGGGTCGAGGATCGGTGCTTGGCGCAGGAGAGCCGCGACACGAAGCCCCGAGGCAAGTTGTCGGTGGGGGTCCTGCGGCGCAGCGGCCCTAGACCCGATCCCGTCGATCATCGCGCGCCAGTCCAGCCCCCCTCGGTCGTGTCGTTGCTCGTCATCGTAGAGCGCGGCCGAGAGCATCGGCAGGTGCTCGACGCCGGCGTGCCGTCGCACCAGTTGCCCCAGGTCGGCGGGACCCAGCCGCCCAGCACGAGGGGACCGACCAGACTGCACAACTTCTCTTCCAGCACCTCCCGGGCCACCGCGGTGGGATGGGGATGCGGATTACTCAGCAGCGCTCGCACTGCCTGGGAGAGGACCAGTTCCTCGATCTTGCGGCCCGCGAGAACGATCAGGAGGCTTTCGAGAGTCCGCCGAACCTGCTCATAGGACGATCCGGGACCCGGTTTCGAGCTCTCACGACGAGCTCCCGCGGCGCCCGCAGACTCATTAGTCGTTCGCCGTCGCTGTTTGGCGGCCCTGCGTTGCTTGTTGTTGACTCCCACTGGATCTTCTTCCTGCTCAGGTGGCCACTTGGCTGATCGCTGCAACCCACGCTAGGGGTGGGCGCCGACATCGGGTCGACACCTCCCGCCGCTAGCGAGCGGGCAGCGCGACCACGTTGTCGGCTGGGTCACGCCGCCGTCGGCGGACGGGCGCGGCCCAGCGGTCGATCTCGGTCTCGTAGGGTAGGTCGGGATACCCCGCCCAAGCGCGGTTGCCCTTGTTGAGGATCCGCTTGCGCACCCGGTTGTTGTGCACCGAGAGCGCGAAGAGCTCCTTGGTGTCGCGTCGGCAGCCCACCACCATGCCGTCCACGCGGTGGTCGAAGGTGAAATCCTCGAACCCCGGGTGTCCAGCAGCCCGACCGCTGGGTTTGAGGAAGTGCGCGATGAGATACCGCAGCCACTGCTCCATGGCGTAGCTCTTCTCCGTGCCGCTCCACGCCAAGCAGTCGCCCTCCCAGCAGGTCGTCCAGGCGCACCACAACTGCGGCTGTCCTTGGGCCGGCTCGTTGTAGCTGTCGCCGGGGAAGCTCTCGCTCGTCTCGGCTCGCGGATTGCCGGGCACCACGTAGGGACCCCCGGGTCGCTCGCAGCGGCGCGATGCTGAGAACGCGGCCAGATATTCGATCTCGGCCTCGTTGAGGCTCGGGGTGATGGTGAGGTTTCCGACGAAGTCGGTGCTGTAGCCCATGAGGCCCTCCTTGGATCGACCCAAAGCATGCGCTGCGAGAAGCTTCGACGAAAGCCCCGAAGTGCGGCCTGTGGATAAGCCGAGCGGCGGATCGTCAACCGGGGGCACAGTGGCGGCATGACCCTTTCCAGCTATGAGATCGCGGACCCGGAGCGACTGATCAACGAGATCGCGGCCGAGGTGGAGCTGAGCGACGACACGGCGTACCTCGCGCTGGTGCGTGCTCCGTCGACCGATCAAGAGCTCATAGAGGTACGTCGCCTCGACCTACCCGCGCTGCTCGATGACGACGACGACATTTCCGACGAACTCCGCGACCTGGCCCGGTCCTTCGCACTTCCCGACCTTCGTCCTCCGCGGCACGCCGTCGTCACGGTGCTCGTCCGCCCCGGTCGGTGCATCATCGGGCCGAATGAAGTCGTCTGGCTGAAGGGCTGGCGCTATTCGAATCACTGGGCTCCGGTCTGGGACTCCGACCTGATCCTGGTCACCGAACACGGCGTCACCCGCTGGGCCGGACCTCATCCCCGGATGGTGAACCCTGGCGACCAACCAGGTTGACCAACCAGGTTGACCAACCTAGTGTGCGCTCCATGGAGACGGTGAAGGTGCAGTACGCGAAGACCCATCTCTCCGCACTGCTCGCCAGGGTCGAGGATGGAGAGGAGATCCTCATCTCCCGCGGTGACCAGCTCGTTGCCCGACTCGCGCCCATCCTCACTTCCACCGAGCGTGAACTGGGCTTCCTCGACCTGAGAATCCCCGAATCAGTCTTCGTCCCGTTGCCCGACGACGAGCTCGAGGCTTGGGACGGCCCTGCCGGATGATTGTCCTTCTCGACACCCACGCTCTCCTGTGGGCGCTCGGCGACCCCTCTCGACTGGGACCGTCGGCGCGGAGGATCATCGCCGACACCGCGAACGAACTGCGAGTGTCGGCAGCGTCCGCCTGGGAGTTGGCTACCAAGCACCGCCTCGGACGACTGCCGGGAGCCGATCTCCTGCTCAGCCAGTATCACCGGCACCTGGCTCGGTTCGGCGCCCTCACCGCCGACGTCACCGCGGATCATGCGCTGATGGCCGGGAGCCTGCCTTGGGCGCATCGCGATCCTTTCGATCGCATGTTGGCTGCGCAGGCATTGATCGAAGGATGGGTGCTGGTGACCAAGGACGAGGCGTTCGCGCAGGTCGCAGGCCTTCG
>JBBPYJ010000197.1:0-38828 GCA_038200025.1 Propionibacteriales bacterium
GCCCGAGGAGCCCTTGTGGGGTTGGAGAATCGGAGTTACCACAACCTCGATTCGAACCCGACAAGGGAGCACCTCGGAAGTGAAAGCCTCTCACACGATTGTCCCGAAGTTCGATGACCCGAACCTGGTGGGTTCGGCGGGTCTTGTTCCGGCCTTGTTGCTGGGTCGCGCCGCGGGACTTGATGACCTCGCTGCCCAGCACCTGGGCGTGGACTCCCCGAACGCCGCGGCTAAGGGCCCGCGAAGAATCAGTGTGGGTTGGGGTCGGGCGTGTCGGTGGGGTGGATGGTGTAGTTCCATTCGCCGTGGAATTCGTGGCGGGTCAGGGGTAGAGCTTCGATCTCGGCCTTGCTGTAACGCAGGCCGATGGGGTACTGGTCGGTGTCCAGGACGCAGTGGACGCTGAGCCCGGTCTCGGTGGTGGTTGCGCTGATGAGATCGACGATGACTTGGTGGGTGATGAGGGGTCGTCCCCGCCAGTTCATGGTGATCTGGGAGAACAGTCGGTGTTCGATCTGGTTCCACTTGCTGGTCCCGGGCGGGAAGTGACACACCGTGATCTCTAGCCCGGTCTGGGCGGCGAACTTCGCGAGCTCGATCTTCCAGGCCCGGATCCGGTACCCGTTGGACCCACCGCCGTCAGCGCAGATCAGCAGCCGGCGCGCCTGGGCGTACCGGGTCTTGCCCACGGTGTCCCACCAGCGGCGCAAGGTCTGCACGGCGAACGCGGAGGTGTCGTGGTCGACTCCGACCGAGACCCAGCCGGTGTTGGCTGAGACGTCGTAGATGCCGTATGGAATGGCTTTCCCAAGGTCCTTGTCGGGGAAGTCGTGGACCTGGACGCGTTCTGGTTCACCGGCTGGTTGGTACTCGCGTCCGTTGTTCTTGAAGTCGCCGACGAGTTCCTTCTTCTTGGTGTCGACCGACACGACCGGTTGCCCAGCGCCAGCGTGCTCGGCGACGACGTTGTTGAGGTAGGTGAACTGGGCGTCGCGGTCCTGGTGTTGGCGTCCCTCGGTGACTTTCGCGTTGCCCTGCAGGCTGAACCCAAGGTCATGCAACAGCCCGGCGACGGTGCGGTCAGAGACCTGGTGGCCCATTGCGACCAGTGCCGCAGCGAGCTTGCGGGTCGACTTCGTCGTCCAGGTCAGCAGCGACATCGGATCGCCACGGGTCTCCGGAGCCACCAGCAAGCGCAGATCTTCCAGCAGAGCCGTGTCAGTCGTAGCCAGCTTCTTCCGCCCACCACCAGTAGCGCGGACCCGAGGCGTCACCTTGATCTCACCGGAGACCTCACGGACTCCGCGCGCGACCGTATCGGGGTGGACCCCGGTCGCGGCCGCGATGGCCTTGATCCCACCCCGACCCATCTCGGTGGCCTCCAGACCCAGGACCAGACGCCGTTGCCGCTCATCGAGATGAGGGCGAAGCAACGTGTACTTACGCGCAGCAGACTCCGCGACCTCGGCCATCACTGACATAGCAGAACCGTAGACCGCTCAAGCCCATGAACCTATGTTATTTCTGCGCGAGTCCTAAGTCAACACCTGGACTAAGTGCCCATCTTCGGGACCTACGGATCGCTCCAGCTTTCGGTCAAAGGTCACCAGGACGGCGTCGTGGCGAGCGGCAAGATTCAGCAGGTGCCAGTCAGTGACCTGCTTGTGCCCTGCGAGGCCCATCGTGCTCACCTGCGCCGAGCCGAGGCTGGAATCGTCGACCAGGAAGACCGCCCGGAGATCTTGCCTTATCGCGAGCAGGATGCGAGCGCCTGCTGGACCGCGATCTTTTCGCCGACCACGTTCGGGTTGAGGAGCAGGCGCACCAGCCCGCTTTCGGTGACGGGAGTCGTCGCGTAGCGCTGGACCTCGCCGAGCCCACCGGTGTGCCTGGCGGTGGGACACATGGGTTGCATTGGTGAGCGCGATCAGCACGTTGACGTCGGGCAGCAGCGAGCCTCGACTTAGGCATCGTTGAGAGCGTCCTCAACCATCTCGAGGGTGATGACGTGGCCCTCGACTCCCGGAAGAACAGGGAAGCCAACTGTATTCGGGATGGCGGCCGTCTCAGCCTCGTAGCCAATCAAAGCTAGTTCGGACACGGCCTGTCCGATCGAGATCCCGTGACGGTGTGCCCGGCTGCGGGCCGCCGCGAGCTACGGGGGCGCCCTCAAAGACGGCACGAGTCTCAACCTCAGCTAGAGAGTGAGTCGCCGTACGTCGCGGTCAGCCCGCCGCCCACATCACCGGTGTTGACGACCCCGGCTGGCTCGAGCAAGAGCGCGTGGACCTCGCCTTGCGCGATCGGGCAGTGCTCAACGCCCCGCGGCACGACGTACAGCTGGCCGGGATTGAGAACCACATCTCCGTCACGCAACTGAATCGTCAAGCAGCCCTGGAGCACGAGGAACAGTTCGTCAGTGTCGTCGTGGGTGTGCCAGACGAATTCACCTTGGACTTTGACGACCTTGATCTCGTAGTCGTTCAGCTTCGCTACCACCTTCGGTGACCAGTGGTCGGTGAAGTTCGAGAGCCGTTCGGCGAGGTCGACAGGCTGGTACGTCATGGGGACCATCCTCCCCTGTGGACGCCGGCAGCCCCGGCCTGCCTACGATCGGTCGCATGCTCAAGCGACTTGCGCGTTCCGCGCGTACCCCGGCCATGGTTGCTACGACCCTCCTCTGCCTCTCGCTGACGGCCTGCGGCAGTGAGGAAGACGTTGCGGACCTCGCCGGTGACACACCGACCAGCGAGCCAACCGACTCCGAGGCCGCGACTGCCGCTGCGGCGGCGCAGTGCGACTATCCCACCGACGGTCAGCCGGCCGCCAAGGAAGTTGACCCGCCGCTGGCCGAGGCCGCCGACGAGCAGGCCACCGTTACCCTGACCACCTCCGCGGGCGACCTCACCGCCGACCTGGATGGTGCTAAGGCCCCGTGCACGGTCAACAGCTTCTTGTCGCTGGCCAAACAGGGGTACTTCGGCAACACGACCTGTCACCGGCTCACCACCGATGGCATCTTCGTCCTGCAGTGCGGAGACCCCACCGGCACCGGCCAGGGCGGACCGGGCTACTCGTTTGCCGACGAGCTCAGCGGCTCGGAGACCTACGGCCCGGGCACGCTGGCGATGGCCAATGCCGGGCCGAACACGAACGGCTCGCAATTCTTCCTGGTGTACGACGAGTCGCCGCTGCCCCCGAGCTACACCGTCTTCGGCGAGATGGACGCCGAAAGCCTCGCGACCTTGAAGGGCATCGGATCCGAGGGCACCACCGACGGCGGACCTGACGGAGCCCCCAAGAAGCCTGTCGACATTGAGAGCGTGTCCATCTCCTGAGCCCCGAGCACCGAATCCGCCCCGACCGTGGGTAGTCCCTAGCGTTTGGCACGATTTTCCCGCTCGGAATGGTGCCGTTTGCTAGGGACTATCAGATCTGGGGCCGGTCCGGGGCCTAGGCTGGGGGCTGGGGGCTGGGGGCTGGCTGAGCGGCCGTCAGTCCGTGCTGCAGTCGACCTCAGCTTCGGCAGCTGGTTCGGCCTCGGGATACGTCACCTCGGCGCCGACCTGGACGGTTCGCGCAACCGTACAGAGTCGGTCGCGCACCATCGCCAGAGCGCGGGGAAGGACTTCGCGGGCTTTGTCGCCGTCCTCGCCCTCAGGGAAGGTCAGGTCGAAGGACACCCGCAGGTCGACCATCCGGCTGCCGTGCTCGTCGCGCACCTTGTGGCCCTCGGCGCGGACGTCGAAGCCGAGGGTGGGCGCACGCTTGCCGGTGATCGACTCGGCATCGATAGCGCTGCAGCCGGCGATGGCTGCCAGCAGCAGCTCGACCGGACTGAAGTCCGGATCATCGCCAGGGCCGATCGGCACGAGTCCCCCGCGACCGTTGAGCGCCTTGTAGCGACCTTCACCGATGCGGACGAGATCGATGGCCCGCAGGGTGGACCCGTCGGACTGGGAATCGGACTGCAAGTCGGAATGGGGCTGCGTCATGAGGACACTTTGCCAGAGCCGTCGGATCGATCGACCCGATCGGCCGGCCAGGGCCGGCCATTCGGGTCAGGGTGGATCAGCGGGAGAACAGGCTCCGGCGCTGACGGGTACGACGCTTGGCCTGGCGGGCCAGGGTGACCTCGCGCAGGATGGACTGGTCCTGGTCCGAAAAGGCACGGGACTGAACGAGTCCGATGGCCAGGTGAAGCTGGGAGTTCATGTGATTTCTCGACTTTCCGGCGGCAGATGCGGCCGATTGGTTGTCATGTTTGTCATCACTTGATGACTATTACATCCTACGTTGACAATTATTAGAACCCACATCGCGGCCATGGTGATCTCGGCCACCCCGGACCCCGTCGGCCGATCTATGGTGAGGTTGTCCCATGAACCAGGCTGCACCTTGACAAGAGCACGCGTCGCCGTGGCCGCGACCGGGCGGCAAGCCCTCGAGGCAGGGCTAGGAGTAGCTGCCGATGGCGGCGGTGCGGTCGACGCCGCGATGGCTGCCGCGTTCGTGGCGTTGTCCACCGAGCCGGGGATGGTGAGCCTCGGTGGCGGTGCCTACATCAACGTCTGGCCCGCGGGCGGCGACCCCGTGGTCATCGACGGCAACGTCGAGATGCCGGGGCGTGGTGCGCCCGCCGAGGCCTTCGGATCGGGGGTCCGCGAGGTCCGATCGGCGTACGGCGGCGGGGTCACCATGCACGCCGGGCACGGGTCGGTCGGCACTCCCGGCATCGTGCCGGCGATGGCGCTGGTCCACGACTCCTACGCCCGCCTGCCCTGGGCCCGCTTGTTGGCTCCCGCAACCGCGGCCACCCGCGAGGGTTACCCGATGAGCCCGGCGGCCTCGCGCTACCTCGCCTTCACCGCCGAGACGTTGTTCGGTCCCGACCCCGAGGCCTATTCGCTGGTGACCGACTCTGCCGGCGGGGTGCTCCTAGGCGGCGCCGCGACTCGCAACGAAGCACTCGGCGACGTGCTCGACGAGCTCGCCGTCGAAGGTCCCGACCTCTTCATCACTGGACGCGTCGGTCGGGCGCTGCTCGACGACATGGCCGGGCGTGGACTGATCACCGCAGCCGATCTGGCGGCGTACTCGCCCGTCGTCCGGCCGGCCCACACCGTGGACATCGGCGACTGGACCGCGGCCCTCAATCCACCGCCGGCGGTGGGTGGGGTGGTTCTCGCGGTGATGCTCGGCGAACTGGCCCGGCGCGGCCACTGGACCTGGGCCGACGCGATCGAGGTCCAAAGAAGCGTGCTGGCCTACCGACTGGCCGTCCACGACCACTCCCAAGATCTCGAGGCCGACGGGCTCGCGATGTTGGCGACAGTCGACGAGCGCGGTCTGGCCGGGCTGGCGGGCTCGTCCTCGACCGCGCACATCTCCGCGGTCGACAACGACGGGAACGCCTGCGCGATCACGATGAGCAGCGGCTACAGCGCCGGCATGTGCATCCCGGGCACTGGGGTCCTGCTGAACAACTGCCTGGGCGAGGTGGAGCTCAACCGACTCGGTCTGCATGCTATGCCCCCCGGAACGCGACTGGCCTCTAACATGGCACCGACGACCGCGCGGACCGCCGACGGCCGGGTGATAGCGGTCGGCTCCCCCGGCGCCGACCGGATCACCAGCGCGCTGATGCTGGTGATGGGGCAGGGGTTCCTCCACGACGCAGACCTGCGGGAGGCGATCGACGACCCCCGCCTGCACCTGCGCCTGGGAAAAAGCGGCCAGTTCGTCGTCGAGCACGAGGCGGATGCCGGTATCGAGGCCGCGGTGGCTGCCGCTGGGCTGGCCAGTCATGAGTACGCCGAGCCGCATATGTACTTCGGCGGGGTCGGTGCCGCACTGCGCGATGTCAGCGGCAACCTGACCGCAGCCGGTGACCACCGGCTGGCTGCCGCGGTCGGAGTTTCCCAGCCCGACTAGATCCAACCGGGTCACGTCTAAAATTCACACCATCGGCGTGCAAGACTTGAGACAGGGGTCACAGGGGCCCTATATTCCTGCTGCCTTTGGAGAGTCCGCCTGATGTCCATCACCTCCGCGACCGATCGGGTCGCCCTGGTGCGCGCTATCGCCACCCAACATGCCGATATCCGCGGCCCGCTGATGCCGGTGCTCCACGAGGTCCTCGCGGACTTCGGCCACATCTCGCGCGGTGACGTGGAGGTGATCGCCGATGTGCTCAACCTGTCGGTCGCCGACGTCCACGGCGTCGTCACCTTCTACAACGACTTCCGTACCACCGAGGCGCCGGCCCACACCGTGGCGCTGTGCCGCGGCGAGGCATGCCAATCGGTCGGCGCCGAGGAGTTGTACGACGCCACCCACGCCCGAGCCGGCGAACTCGGCGACAGCGTCGAGGTAGACGAGATCTTCTGCTTCGGAAACTGCGCCCTCGGTCCCTCCGGGATGATCGACGGCCGCCTGTACGGTCGCCTGGACAGCGCCCGGATCGACGCAGTTACCAAGGACTGGCGCTGATGACCACGGTCTACGTCCCGGGCGACGCTGCCGCCTGCGCGGTCGGCGCCGAAGAGGTCGCGGCCGCGTTCGAGGCGGGCGGTTTCACCGTCATCCGCAACGGCTCGCGCGGGATGCTGTGGCTGGAGCCGCTGGTCGAGGTCGTCACTGAGAACGGTCGGGTCGGATTCGCAGGCGTCGACACCGACGGCGCTGCGGCGATGCTGGACGCCGGGCTCGACTCGATCGCTGACAACGAGCACCCGGGCCTGCCCGAGTGCATCGGCGTGGTCGACAAGCACCCCTGGCTGGCCAGGCAGCAGCGGATCAGCTTCGCCCGGGTCGGGATCGTGGACCCCGCGTCGATCGCCGACTACGAGAGCCACGGTGGTTGGGCCGGGCTGCGCGAGGCGCTGAGCATGACCAGAGCCGAGGTCGTCGCCGAGGTGACCGCGTCGGGTCTGCGCGGGCGCGGCGGTGCGGGGTTCCCCGCCGGGATCAAGTGGAAAACGGTCTTGGAGACCGCGGCCGACCAGAAGTTCATCGCCTGCAACTTCGACGAGGGCGACTCCGGGACGTTCGCGGACCGGATGGTCGTCGAGGGCGACCCGTTCACCCTCATCGAAGGGATGACGATCGCCGCCTACGCGGTGGGAGCCACCGAGGGCTACGTCTACGTCCGGTCCGAATACCCGCATGCGATCGCGGCGCTGCGGCGCGCGATCGACGCGGCGTACACCAATGGCTACCTGGGCCGCGACGTCCTCGGTAGCGGGCTGAGGTTCGACCTGCACGTGCGGGTGGGCGCGGGCGCCTACATCTGCGGTGAGGAGTCCTCGATGCTCGACAGCCTCGAGGGCCGTCGCGGCGAGGTGCGTGCCAAGCCGCCGATCCCGGCGATCGCCGGTCTCTTCGGCAAGCCCACGGCCGTCAACAACGTCCTCACCCTCTGTGCGGTGCCGATGGTGCTCGCGGACGGCGCAGCGGCGTACGCCGAGCTCGGCATGGGGCGCTCGCGTGGCACCCAGGTCTTCCAGCTGGCCGGCAATATCAAGCAGGGCGGCATCGTCGAGCTGCCCTTCGGGATCACCCTGGGTGAGCTGGTCAACGACTTCGGCGGTGGCACCCGGTCCGGGCGGCCGGTCCGCGCGGTGCAGGTCGGTGGCCCCCTGGGGTCCTACGTGCCGACCCACCAGTTCGACGTGCCGATGGACTACGAGGCGATGGCCGAGTCCGGCGCGATGATCGGCCACGGTGGCCTGGTGGTCTTCGACGAGACCGTTGACATGGCCAAGATGGCTCGCTTCGCGATGGAGTTCTGCTCGGCGGAGTCGTGCGGCAAGTGCACGCCGTGCCGGATCGGCTCCACCCGCGGGGTCGAGACCATCGACCGGATCATCGCCGGCCACGACGTGTCGAGAAACCTCGTGCTGCTCGACGATCTTTGCGAGACCATGACCAAGGGCTCCCTGTGCGCCATGGGCGGCCTGACACCGATGCCGGTACAAAGCGCGATCAAGCACTTCCCGCAGGACTTCGAAGGAGCAGCACGATGAGCATCCAAGAAATCGACTCACCCGTCGACACCGCCGTTCACCCTGGCCTCGACGGGTTCAGCGGACCCATCGGGGAGCGCGACTACGGCACCCCGAAGGTCACCGGCACCGCGACGGTGCAGGTCACCATCGACGGCCAGCCCATCGACGTACCAGCCGGCACCTCGGTGCTGCGCGCGGCCACCGAGGTCGGCGTGGAGATCCCGAAGCTGTGTGCGACCGACTCGCTCAAGGCGTTCGGCTCGTGTCGGATGTGTGTGGTCGAGATCGACGGCGCCCGCGGCGTGCCCGCCTCCTGCACCACCCCGTGTGCCGACGGCATGGTCGTGGCCACCGCGACCGAGCAGGTCCAGCGGCTGCGTCGCAACACGATGGAGCTCTACCTCTCCGACCACCCCGAGGACTGCGACGGTTGTGCTCGCGGCAACTGCGAGATGCAGGCAATGGCGGTCTCCCTGGACTCCGCCGAGGTGCGCTACGGCCGTCCGGAACGCACGAGCCGCTCGGCTGCCGCAGAGTCGTTGAAGGCCCCGATGGCCACCGAGGACTTCGCCGCCCCTGAGGGGATCTTGTCCCGGCCGGTCCCGTTCGATGACTCCAACCCCTACTTCGCCTTCGACGCCGCCTCCTGCATCGTGTGCTCGCGCTGCGTGCGGGCCTGCTCGGAGGTCCAAGGCACCTTCGCGCTGACGGTGGAGGGCCGCGGCTTCGGCTCGACCATCAGCGCCAGCGGCACCGACTTCTTGTCCTCCGAGTGCGTGTCCTGCGGCGCCTGCGTGCAGGCCTGCCCGACCTCGGCGCTCCAGGAGCATTCGATCGTTCAACTCGGCATGCCGACCCGTTCGGTCGACACCACCTGCGCCTACTGCGGCGTGGGCTGCTCGTTCCGCGCCGAGGTCCAGGGCGAGGGAGCCGACTCCAAGGTCGTCCGGATGGTCCCGACCAAGGCCGGCGGCGCCAACGAGGGCCACAGCTGCGTCAAGGGCCGGTTCGCCTACGGGTACGCCGCTCACGACGACCGCCAGCTGTCTCCGATGGTGCGCGACACCATCGACGACGAATGGCGCAAGGTCTCGTGGGAGGAAGCGATCGCCAAGGTCGCCGACGGCTTCAAGGCCCTCCAGGCCGAGCACGGTGTCGGTGCGATCGGCGGCATCTCGTCAAGCCGCTGCACCAATGAGGAGGTGTACGTCGTCCAGAAGATGGTGCGGGCGGCCTTCGGCAACAACAACATCGATACCTGTGCCCGGGTCTGCCACTCGCCCACCGGCTACGGCCTGAAGCAGACCTTCGGCACCTCGGCCGGCACCCAGGACTTCCGCTCGGTCGAGGAGACCGACGTGATCCTGCTGATCGGCGCCAACCCGACCGACGCGCACCCGGTCTTCGCGTCGCGGATGAAGCGTCGCCTGCGCGCCGGCGCGAAGCTGATCGTGGCCGATCCCCGCCGCATCGACCTGGTCCGCAGCCCGCACGTCGAGGCCGAGCACCACCTGCCGCTGCTGCCCGGCTCCAACGTCGCCTTCATCAACGCGATGGCGCACGTCATCGTCACCGAGGGCCTGCACGACCAGCAGTTCCTCGCCGAGCGTTGCGAGGACGTCAACGGCTTCTTGTCTTTTATCGCCGACCTCGGACACTCCCCCGAGGCCACCGAGGAGTTCACCGGCGTCCCGGCCGCGGAGCTGCGGGCGGCGGCTCGGCTCTTCGCCAGCGGCGCGAACGGTGCGGTCTACTACGGACTCGGCGTGACCGAGCACTCGCAGGGCTCCACGATGGTGATGGGGTTGGCCAACCTGGCCATGCTGACCGGCAACATCGGTCGCCCCGGCGTCGGGATCAACCCGCTGCGTGGTCAGAACAACGTGCAGGGCGCCTGCGACATGGGCTCCTTCCCGCACGAGCTGCCCGGCTACCGGCACGTCTCCG
The DNA here is from genome assembly GCA_038200025.1 of Propionibacteriales bacterium. GTDB lineage: Bacteria > Actinomycetota > Actinomycetes > Propionibacteriales > Nocardioidaceae > Nocardioides. The sequence goes on from JBBPYJ010000197.1 coordinate 9,957, forward strand.
AAGACAGCGTCCGCGCCATCTACGAAGAGCTGTGGGGCCGCACCCTGGACCCCGAGCCGGGTCTGCGGATCCCCAACATGTTCGACTCCGCGCTCTCCGGTGACTTCCGCGGCCTCTATGTGCAAGGTGAGGACATCGCGCAGAGCGATCCCAACACCACCCACGTCGAAGCCGCACTACGGGCCATGGACCTGGTGGTCGTCCAGGACCTGTTCCTCAACGAGACCGCGCGGTTCGCACACGTCTTCCTGCCCGGCACGTCGTTCCTGGAGAAGGACGGCACCTTCACCAACGCCGAGCGTCGGATCAACCGGGTGCGCCCGGTGTTCGACTCGAAGGTCGGCAAGGACGAGTGGGACATCACCTGTGCCATCGGCCGGGCGATGGGCTACGACATGTCCTACGCCAGTGCCTCGGAGATCATGGACGAGATCGCGGCCACGACCCCGACGTTCGCGGGGGTCTCGTTCGCTCGTCTCGACGCCGAGGGCTCGATGCAGTGGCCGGTCACTGACGCCGCCCCGACGGGCACCCCGACCATGCACGTGGATCAGTTCGTGCGCGGCAAGGGCCGGCTGGTGGAGACGGTGTTCGTGCCGACCACCGAGCGTTCCACGCGCCGGTTCCCGCTGATCTTGACCACCGGACGGATCCTGAGCCAGTACAACGTCGGCGCCCAGACCCGACGTACGTCCAACAGCACCTGGCACCCCGAGGACATCTTGGAGTTGCACCCGGCCGACGCCGAGATGCGCGGCATCTCCACCGGCGATCTGGTCGACCTGTCCAGCCGCGTGGGGAGCACGACGCTGCGCGCGATGGTGTCCGAGCGGATGCCACCCGGGGTCGTCTACACGACCTTCCACCACCCGGTGACCGGTGCGAACGTGGTGACCACCGACAACTCTGACTGGGCCACGAACTGCCCCGAATACAAGGTCACGGCCGTCCAGGTGGGGGTGGCCAACTCGCGGGGAGCCACCGACGCCGAGGCCGCTGCTATCCCGTCGTACGGCGACCTGCCCGAGCCCGCCGAGACTCGCGCCTGATGACCCCCGAGGCGCGGATGAGCAACGACATCGCCCGGCACTTCAAGCACCTGCCCAATGAAGTCGCCGTCGATGCCATCGCGCGCCACATCGAGACGTTCTGGGACCCAGCCATGCGCGAGCGACTGCGCAATCTGGCCCTGGCTCATGACGACTCGCTCGACGCGCAGGTGACGGCGGCGGCGAAGGTGTTGAAGCGCAAGCCCGAGCGGCACGAGACGCAGGCCCAACCCTGACCCGGGTGTGCCCCGCCAGCACTTTTCGGTGTTGAGCCTGACACGGTGTCAGGAGCCTAGAACAGTGACGTCATGTTAAGTATCGGAGAGTTCGCCAGGTTCACTGGAGTCTCGGTGCGGATGCTGCGTCGGGCCTGGGGAACTGCACGGCATGTTGGCTTTGAAGTGATCCCAGATCGCGGAGCAGCTGACTGCCGATGCCGACAGGCTCCAGCGGATCGACGCGAGACTCCGCATCATCGAGAAGGAGAACGCTATGTCAGAGATCCAGTTCACCGAGAAGCCCTTGCCGTCCGTGCTGCTCGCCCAGACCCGCAGCCGAGGAGAGCGGCGGCGCGGTGCGCTCACCACCGAGGTGGCGGGTGTCGAGGAGATCGGCGATCTCGTGGGGACGATGTTCGGTCGGCTGATGCCCACGCTGGGCCAGGCCAGCGTGCCCTTCGAGGCCGCGCCGATGGCCTGGTACGAGGGACGCGAGGAGGCCATGGCCCTCGGCGTCGGGGTGCCGATCGCCGAGAGCTCGCGTCAACGGGCCGAATCCCTGGAGGGCGTGCAGATCGAAGAGCTGCCGGAGGCCGAGCGGGCCCTGACCGTCGTGCATCTGGGCGCGATGGACAGCATCGCCCGAACCTGGCAGACCCTGCAGAGCGAGATGGAGAACCTCGGCCTGCGACCGGGCGGTCGGGGGCGTGAGATCTACCTCGAGATGCCGCAGGACAATCCGGATGCGTGGGTCACCGAGCTCCAGCTGCCGATCTCCTAGGTCGCCGGACCCGGTTCGGCGGGTTGGGGGTGGTGGTCGTGCGTAGAGTGACCGCCGTGTCTCTCGCGCGTCGCCCCGGCCCGTCGGTCCGAGTGCGTGTTGCCGAGACCGACGGTGAGATCACCAGCGACCGCGAAGACCGGCTGATCACCGAGGAGCCGCTCGAGCTTCGCGTGGTCTCCCCGGGCACGCCCGCCGCGCGCGTGTGGGTCACCATGCGGACACCGGGGCACGACTTCGAGCTGGCCGCGGGGTGGGCCCTGCACGAGGGGATGATCCGCCCCGATCAGTTGCGCGGTGTCGCCTACTGCACCGATGACGATCTGACCCCGGACCAGGAGTTCAACGTGGTGACGTTGACCCTGGACTCTGCGCCGTTGATCGATGTCGGCCACCGGCACACCGTCCTGGGAGCCGGGTCGGCCTGCGGGGTCTGCGGTAAGGACTCGATCGCCGCGGTGCTCGACGTCCCCCGGGGATCTGCCTGGACTGGCGCGCGACCACACTTGGACGTCGTACGCCGACTGCCCGACCGGCTGCGGGAGAAGCAGTCGCTCTTCGAGCGCACCGGTGGGGTGCACGCGGCGGGGCTGGCGACCGCCGACGGCGAGATGCTGGTGGTGCGCGAGGACGTCGGCCGTCACAACGCCGTGGACAAGGTCACCGGAGCCCGGCTGCTGGCCGGCGCGCCGATTGCCGACGCCGTGCTGGTGATCAGCGGACGGGCCGGTTACGAGTTGGTTCAGAAGGCGGTGGCGGCCGGGATCGGCAGCCTGGTCGCGGTCGGCGCGCCGACCAGTCTCGCGGCCCGACTGGCCGAGGAGGCCCAGCTGGGTCTTTACGGCTTTACCCGGGGGGAGCGCACCGTTCGCTACGCCTGACGGGCGGCGTGGGTCCGCAGCACTGTCGGTGGCTCGATCTAGGTTCTTCGTGTGCGCATCCTTCACACCTCGGACTGGCATCTGGGCCGGTCATTTCACCGTGAGGGGATGCTCGAGCACCAGGCAACCTACGTCGACCACCTGCTGGCCGTCGTGGCGGCGGAGCGCGTCGATGTCGTCGTGGTGGCCGGTGACATCTACGACCGCGCCCTCCCCCAGGTCGACGCCGTCCGGCTGGCCGACGAGACCTTCGCACGGTTGGCCGCCTCGCGAGCCAAGGTGGTGGTCAGCAGTGGCAACCACGACTCCGCCCAGCGGCTCGGCTTCGGCTCCCGGCTGATCGATGCCGCCGGGGTGTTCATCCGTACGGATTCGGCCGCGGTCGGCACTCCGGTGCTGCTCGAAGACCAGCACGGGCCAGTGGCCATCCATGCGATCCCCTACCTCGAGCCGGACACCCTGCGGCTGCCTTGGGGGCTCACCGGGCGTTCTCACGAGGCAGCGTTGACCGAGGCGATGCACCGGGTCCGTGCCGACCTGAGCCAGCGCCCGTCGGGCACCCGCTCGGTGGTGCTCGCCCATGCGTTCGTGGCCGGTGGAGCGCCCAGCGAGTCCGAGCGGGACATCTCGGTCGGTGGGGTTTCGATAGTGCCGACCGGGGTCTTCGACGGCGTGGACTACGTCGCGTTGGGCCACCTGCACGGACGCCACACGATGACCGATCGAATCCGCTACAGCGGGTCGCCGCTGGCCTACTCGTTCTCCGAGGCCGACCAGCACAAGGGGTCGTGGCTCGTCGATCTCGACGCCTCCGGTGCGGTGACCGCGGAGTTCATCGACGCCCCGGTCCCCCGGCGGTTGGCCCGACTGCGTGGCGACCTGGCGTCGTTGCTCGCTGACCCGGACTTGGACCGCCACCGCGACGCCTACGTCCAGGTGACGCTGACCGACGACCGGCGCCCGGAGCGGGCGATGGAGCGGCTGCGCTCGAGGTTCGCGCACACGCTGGTGCTGAGCTTCGAGCCAGCCGGTGGACCGGGCAACGCCACCCCGGTTGCGCGCCCTAGCGGTCGTGGTGACCACGAGATCGCCCTGGAGTTCGTCACGGACCTGCGGGGATCGCCGGCCACCGACGCGGAGTCCCGGTTGTTGGGGGAGGCCCTGGACGCATGCTGCGTCGATCCCGAGCGCGACGTACTGGTCGGCAGCGGTGGCCGATGAGACTCCACCGCCTGGACCTACGCGCCTTCGGGCCGTTCGCCGACGACACCACCGTCGACTTCGACGCGCTGTCCGCCGCCGGGTTGTTCCTGCTCAGTGGTGACACCGGAGCAGGCAAGACCAGTGTCCTCGACGCGGTCTGCTTCGCCCTGTACGGCGACGTGCCCGGTGATCGAAGCACCGCCAAGCGACTGCGCTGCGACCAAGCAGGTCCGGGGGTGTCTCCCCAGGTCACCCTGGAGGCCACCTTGTCGGGCCACCGCTTCAAGATCACCCGGTCGCCGGCCTGGGATCGCCCCAAGCGTCGCGGCACGGGGTTGACCAGGCAGCAGGCCAGCGTAGTGATCGCCGAGTGGGTGGACGACGAATGGTTGACCCGGTCGACCCGACTGGACGAGGCGGGCTATCTCATCGGTGAGATCACCGGGCTCAACCTCGACCAGTTCTGCCAGGTGGCGATGCTGCCGCAGGGTCGCTTCCAGGCGTTCCTGCGGGCCGGCTCCGAGGAGCGGCACAAGCTCCTCCAACAGCTTTTCAGAACCGGTCGTTTCGAGGCTGTCGAAGGTTGGCTGCGCGACCACCGCTCCTCGCTCCGCAAAGTTTCGTTGTCCCACCGAGAGGTCATCGACGACCTGGTCAGCCGACTGAGCGAAGTTGCTTCCTGGGATGGCGAAGACACCTCACCTACCCACCACCTCAACGGTCTGGGCGAGCCGGACGGGCAGGACGGGCTGGACGAGCCCGACGGGCCGGCGCGTGCCGAAAATTGGGCCGCGGCGCTGCTCGACAATGCGCTGAGCGAGAGTGTCGCCGCCGAGATCGAGGCTGGGTCCAGCACAGCTGCCGCCGACCAGGCTAATGCCGCCTTGGCCCAAGCCAAGCACCTCGCCGATCTCCAGTCGCGACACGCGGCCGCGGTCGCGCAGGCGGCCCGGCTCGATGAGCAACAGCCGACCCACGACGAGGCGACCGCCCGGCTTGCTGCTGCGGCCCGGGCTGACCGGGTGCTGCCCACCCTGGATCACGCCACCGCTGCTGACCAACGAGCACTGGAGACACAAGCCGAGGTGGCGCGGACGTCGGTGGGCCTGGCCGACCGCGGTGTCGTTGCCGAATCCACCTCGTTGGGCACCCTGAGAGCGTCGACGTTGTCTGCGGTGGCGCAGGCTTCGGCGCTGGCTCCCCGGGAGAGGCGACTCAACGAACTGCGCCTCGCGGTCGACTCCTACACCGACCGGATCGCTTCCTTGGACCGCGACATCGCCGAGGACCAGGAGTCCCTTGCGGCCGGCGCCATCCGCGCGGAGTCCTGCCAGCGTGAGCTGACCGCGGCCCAGAGTGCCGCGAGCCGCCTCGAGGGGGCCCGAGTTCATGCGCAGACCCTGGCGGGCCAGCAGACAGCGAGTCGGCAGCTGCACGCGCTGGCCCCGCAGCTTGCCGACGCTACCGCCGAGCTGGCCGCCGCCGTCGACCAGGCGCAACGCCACACCCAGCTCTGGCTCGACCTGCGCGAGCAACGGCTGACCCAGATGGCCGCCGAGATTGCCGTAGGCCTCGCCGTCGGGGGTTGTTGCCCGGTCTGTGGGTCGTCCGATCACCCCAGCCCGGCTTCCCGACTCGACGGAGCCCCGGATGCCGCGTCCGAGCGCGAGGCCCGACGCAGCGTCGACGACGCCGAGACAGAGCGCCACCTGCGCAGCGAGCACTTGCGCGACCTCACCACCCGCCAGGCACTCGCTGACCAGGTGCTAGCCGGCGCCGATGTCTCGACGCTGGCCGCTCGGGCTTCCACCGCAGGCGCAGAAGTCACCGCGCTCGGTGCGCTCGCGGCGTCGGTCGAGTCTCTGGGCGCCGAGCTGCGCCTGATCGGCTCCGAGACGACCCGGCTGACGGGTCGACGCGACGCGGCCCTACTCGAACGCACCGGCGTCGAGGCGGCGGCGGCAGCCCAACGGGGCGAAGCCGCGTCGATCGAGGTCGAGGTTGCTGCGGCGTTGGCCGACACCCCGGACGTTGATCTACTCAGCAGGGCGGACCGATTGACGGCTCTAGCCGACGCCTGTGCGTCCGTGCTCGCCGCACAAGAATCGGCCGACGTTGCTCGCAGGGAACAGGACCGGGCCCAGGCAGCCGCGGTCCGAAGCCTGAGCGAGAGCGGGTTCGTCGATGCCGACCAGGCGCGCCAGAACTCCTTGACGCCGACCGCCCGCGACCGGCTCGCCGGACAGATCGGCCGGTTCGATGCCAGCCGGCTGGCGGCGTCGAGGCTGCTAGATGACGATGAGTTGACCGCTGCAGCCGGCACCGTGGCCCCCGACGTGACGGGCCTGGCCGCTGTCGAGCTGAACGCCCGCCACGTCGCAGGGGCAACACAGACCAGGTCAGTTCGGCTCCGCGAGCGGTGCTCCCGCGTGCAGCAGCTCCACGGCGAGCTGGCCGCGACGCTTGATGCCTGGCGTCCGGTGCGGGCCGACCTGGACATCGCGACGGCGATGGCAACGTTCGCCGACGGCCGCTCAGGCGACAACCGGCTGCAGATGCGACTGTCGGCCTACGTGCTGGCCTATCGGCTGGGACAGGTCGTGGACGCAGCCAACCTGCGACTGGCCACGATGAGCGACCAGCGCTACTCCCTGGTGCACACCGGCAAGCGTGGTGCCGGCGAACGCCGAGGTGGTCTGAGCCTGCTGGTGCGCGACGACTGGTCGGGTGTGTGCCGCGATCCGGCGACGTTGTCGGGCGGTGAGACCTTCGTGGTCTCCCTGGCGCTCGCACTCGGGCTGGCCGACGTGATCACCCACGAGTCCGATCACGGTTCTGCGGGTGACTCCAGGCTCGACACACTGTTCGTGGACGAGGGGTTCGGAAGTCTGGACGCCGACACCCTCGATGACGTGATGGGCACCTTGGACTCCCTACGCGAGGGCGGGCGGGTGATCGGAGTGGTCAGTCACGTGCCGGCGATGCGCGAGCGGATCCCGACCCGACTCGACGTGGTCAAGCATCGACAGGGATCACGGGTGCGCGGGCCGCAGGTGGACGGCTAGGTTCGTCATCATGACCGGGATCGACCCCACCTTCACCTGCCTTCCGTACGCCGCTCTCGGCGACATCGCCCTCGACCGCGCCGGCGCGCTGGGAGCCTCTCACGCCGACTTCCGGTTCGAGCGCCTGCAATATCAGCACCTCGGGGTCCGGGACGGAGTCTTGCAGGGTGCCGCGGACGTCGAGGATCTCGGATTCGCGGTCCGGGTCCTCTACGGGGGCTCGTGGGGCTTCTCCGCCGGGGTGGTGCTGACCGAGGCCGAAGCGGTGCGACTGGCCGAGTCCGCGGTCGCGGTGGCCAAGGTTGCCGCAGCGATGACCCCGACACCGGTGCAGCTGGCCCCCGAGCCGGTCCACGCCGACGCGACCTGGGTGTCGGCGTACGACCTCGACCCCTTCACGGTGCCGACAGCCGACAAGGCAGAGCTGCTGATCGACTGGACCAACCGGCTGCGCCGCCACAATGTCGTCGAGCATGCGACGGCGGGGTTGCAGCAGGTCAAGGAGAACAAGTACTACGCCGACCTCACCGGCACCCGAACCACCCAGCAGCGGATTCGGTTGATGCCGACCATGGAGGCGATGGGCACCGACTCCGACACCGGAGTCTTCGACTCGATGGCGTCGATCGCCCCACCCGTTGGTCGTGGGTTCGAATACCTCACCGGCAACCACTGGGACTGGAACGCCGAGCTCAGCGAGATCCCCGAGCTGCTGGCCGAGAAGCTCAAGGCACCGACGGTGAGCCCCGGCCACTGCGACCTGGTCGTGGATCCCTCGAACCTGTGGCTGACCATCCACGAATCCATCGGACACGCCACCGAGCTGGACCGGGTGCTCGGCTACGAGGCCAACTACGCCGGCACCTCGTTCGCCACCTACGACCAGCTCGGGTCGCTTCACTACGGCTCGCCGATCATGCAGGTCACCGGCGACCGCACCATCGCGCACGGGCTGGCTACCACGGGGTACGACGACGAGGGCGTCGCGACCCAGTCCTGGGACCTGATCCGGGACGGGATCCTGGTCGGCTACCAGCTCGACCGGCAGATGGGGCTGATGCACCCCGAACTCAATGACGGCCGCTCCAACGGCTGTGCCTACGCCGACTCCCCCGGCCATCTCCCGATCCAGCGGATGGCCAACGTGTCCCTGCAGGCCGCACCCGACGGACCCGACACCGACGAGCTGATCGCCGGCGTGGAGCGCGGGCTCTACGTCGTGGGCGACAAGTCTTGGTCGATCGACATGCAGCGTTTCAACTTCCAGTTCACCGGCCAGCGGTTCTTCAAGATCGAGGGCGGACGGCTCGCCGGTCAGGTCCGCGACGCGGCGTACCAGGCCACCACGACCGACTTCTGGGGGTCGATGGATGCGGTGGGCGGACCGCAGACCTGGGTGCTGGGCGGGGCATTCAACTGCGGCAAGGCCCAACCGGGCCAGGTGGCGGCGGTCAGCCACGGGTGCCCGTCGGCCCGCTTCCGCGACGTCACCATCTTGAACACCCGCGACGAGGCAGGACACTGAGATGACCACCACTCCCCAACAGCTCGTTGAGCACGCCCTGGCCGTCAGCCGCGCCGACGGCACCGTCGTGCTGGTGCACAACGGCACCCACGCCAACCTGCGCTGGGCCAACAACACCCTGACCACCAACGGCGTGATGCACAGCATCGACGTCACCGTGGTCTCCTTCGTGCGCACCGACGGTGGGGTTGCCACCGGATCGGTCAGCGGCAGCGCCAGCTCGCTGGCCCAGGTGAGCGAATTGGTGATCGCAGCCGACAACGCGGCCCGGTCGGGCGCACCGGCCGAGGACGCGACCGACCTCGTCGCGGCGCGAGTGTCGGCGGACTGGGACGCCGCGCCGCAGACGACCGACATCGGTGTCTACGCCGACGTCGCCCCGGGGCTGGGCGAGGCGTTCGCCCGCGCCGAGGCCGGCGACCGGGTCCTCTACGGCTTCGTCAACCACGGCGTCACCACGACTTATCTCGGGTCCAGCACGGGTCTGCGGTTGCGGCACGTGCAGCCGACCGGCCACTACGGGTGCACGGGCAAGACCGCAGACCGACGGCGCAGTGCCTGGGTCGGTGGAGCCACCCGTGACTTCGTCGGGGTCGACCCGCTGGAGTTCGACGTCACGCTGGAGCGACGACTCGGTTGGGGGCGCCGCGAGGTGGACCTGCCCGCCGGGCGCTACGACACGATCATGTCGCCCTCGGCGGTCGCCGACGTGATGATCGACGCCTATTGGTACGCCGGCGCCCGCACCGCCCTGGACGGGCAGTCGGTCTACAGCCGACGCGGTGGGACCCGTCTCGGCGAGCAGATCGTCGACCCGAGGGTGACGCTGCGCTCGGAACCGACGTACCCCGGGCTGGAGTGCGCACCGTTCGTCACCGCTGCCGCCTCCGGCGATGACGAGTCGGTGTTCGACAACGGCCTGGCCCTGGGCCCGACCGACTGGATCCGGGACGGGCGGCTGGAGGCGCTGCTGCAGACCCGGCACTCCGCGACCCTGACCACACGGTCGGGACAGTCGGGCCAACCCGTCACCCCAGCCATCGACAACCTGGTGCTCGAGGTCGCCGACGGCGCCGGCTCGATCGGGGACCTGGTGGCGGGCACTGAGCGAGGGTTGCTGCTGACCTGCTTGTGGTATATCCGTGAAGTCGACCCGCAAAGCCTGCTGCTCACCGGCCTGACCCGAGATGGGGTCTACCTGATTGAGGACGGCCAGATCACCGGCGAGATCAACAACTTCCGCTTCAACGAGAGCCCGATCGACCTGCTGAAGCGATTCACCCATGCCTCAGCGACCGAGCCCAGCTTCAGCCGCGAGTGGGGCGACGACTACTTCTCCCGCACCGCCACCCCGGCCCTACGCATCCCAGACTTCAACATGTCCAGCGTCAGCCAGGCCCGCTGACCGACGTACGGCTCGGTTCGACTCGAACCGGCCCGCCTGACAGGCAATTCGTGTACTTGTCAGGCATCGCAATGCCTGACAAGTGCGTAATTCCCCGGTCGGCCGGTCGGCCGGGGAATTAGTCAGCGGTCCAGGAGCGGCGAATCACTCCTCGGCGAACGCTTCGATCGGGGGGCAGGAGCAGACCAGGTGACGGTCGCCGTAGGCCGGGTCGACCCGGCCGACCGGCGGCCAGTACTTGTCTGGATCCATCCCGGTGGGGAAGGCGCCCTGCTCGCGGGAGTAGGCGCGGTCCCAGCCGCCGGTCAGCACCCGGGTCGTGTGCGGAGCGTGCCGCAGCGGCGACTCCTCTGGGGTCCAATCGCCTGCGGCCACCTGATCGATCTCGGCGCGGATCGCGATCATCGCGTCGCAGAAGCGGTCGATCTCGGCCAGGTCCTCAGACTCGGTCGGCTCGACCATCAAGGTGCCGGGGACCGGGAAGGACATCGTCGGGGCGTGGAAGCCGTAGTCGATCAGCCGCTTCGCGACGTCGTCCACGCTCACACCAGTGTCCTTGGTCAGCCCGCGCACGTCCAGGATGGCTTCGTGGGCGACCAGACCGTGCTCCCCGCGGTAGAGCACCGGGAAGTGCTCGTCGAGGCGGGCCACGATGTAGTTGGCCGCGAGCACCGCCGAGGCGGTCGCCCGGGCGAGCCCGGAGGCACCCATCAGCCGGATGTAGGCCCAGGTGATCGGCAGGATCCCCGCGGAGCCGTACGGCGCCGCCGAGATCGCGCCCAGTCCCCGGCGCTTGACCGACTCTGGGTGCAGCGGGTGCGACGGCAGGTAGCGGGCCAGGTGCTTGCGGACCGCCACCGGCCCGACCCCCGGTCCGCCGCCGCCGTGCGGGATGCAGAAGGTCTTGTGCAGGTTCAGGTGGGAGACATCGCCACCGAACTTGCCCGGTCGCGCGTGCCCGAGCAGCGCGTTGAGGTTGGCACCGTCCACGTAGACCTGTCCCCCGTGCTCGTGGACCACCTCGCAGAGCTCGGTGATGGTGTCCTCGTAGACCCCGTGGGTCGAGGGGTAGGTGACCATGATCCCGGCCAGGTCCTCGGCGTGTTTCGCACAGTGGGACCGCAAGTCGTCCAGGTCCACCGAACCGTCCTCGGCGGCCTTCACGACCACCACCCGCAGCCCCGCCATCACCGCAGAGGCTGCGTTGGTGCCGTGCGCCGATGAGGGAATGAGCATCACATCGCGGGCCGGGGTGCCCTCCTCGTGGTGGGCTCGGTGATACGAGCGGATCGCCATCAGTCCGGCCAGCTCGCCCTGGGAGCCGGCGTTGGGCTGGATCGACACCGAGTCGTAGCCGGTCACCTCGGCCAGCCAGGTCTCGAGGTCCACGATCAGCCGTCGATAGCCGGCGATGTCCTCGCGCGGCGCGAACGGGTGCAGGTCGGCGAACCCGGGCAGCCCGATCGGCTCCATCTCGGTGGTCGCGTTGAGTTTCATCGTGCACGAGCCGAGCGGGATCATCCCGCGGTCCAGGGCGTAGTCGCGCGCCGCCAACCGGCGCAGGTAGCGCAGCATCTGGGTCTCGCTGCGGTGCTCGTGGAAGACCGGGTGGGTCATGAACTCGGTGGTTCGCGCCAGCCCCGACGGGATGGCGCTCGCCAGCTCGTCGTACGACGCGCCGGAAGCGTCGGCAGGCAGACCGAACGCCTGCAGCACTGCTGTCACCGTGGACCGGGTGGTGGTCTCCGAGGTCGACAGCGACACCGTGTCCTCATCGACCAACCGCAGCAGCAGGCCACTGGCCCGCGCATCGGCCACGATCTGCTCCGCACGTCGCGGCGTGCGCACCGAGAGGGTGTCGAAGAAGTCGCCGCTGGCCAGCTGGAATCCGGCTGCCTGCAACGCCGTAGCGATCGCGGTGGCGTGCTGATGGGTGCGCTCGGCGATGTGCCGCAGGCCGTCCGGGCCGTGGTAGACCGAATACATCCCCGCCACGACCGCCAGCAGCACCTGCGCGGTGCAGATGTTGGAGGTCGCCTTGTCGCGGCGGATGTGCTGCTCGCGGGTCTGCAGCGCCAACCGGTAGGCGGGTCGCCCTTCGGCGTCGACCGACACCCCGACCAAACGGCCCGGCAGGTGCCGCTCGAGCTTTTCTGCGACGGCCATGAACCCGGCGTGCGGTCCTCCGTAGAACAGCGGCACGCCGAAACGCTGGGAGGAGCCGACCGCGACATCGGCGCCTAGGGTTCCCGGGGGCTCCAGCAGGGTCAGCGCCAGCAGGTCGGCCGCGATCACAGCCAGCGCGTTGCGCGAGTGCGCCTCCTCGATGACCGCACGGGGATCCGCGACGTGGCCGGAGGCTCCCGGGTACTGGATGAGTACGCCGCACAGCTCGCCGTCCGGCAGTCCCTCGCCGAGATCGGCGACTACGATCTCGATGCCCATCGCCTCGGCCCGGGTGGCGATCACGGCCAGGGTCTGGGGCAGCACGTCGGCGTCGATGACGAAGGGCCCGGTGGCCTTGCGGTTGGCGCGACGCACCAGGGTCATCGCCTCGGCCGCGGCGGTCGCCTCGTCCAGCAGCGAGGAGTTGGCGGTCGCCAGCCCCGTCAGCTCGGCGACCATCGTCTGGAAGTTCAGCAGCGCCTCGAGGCGACCCTGGGAGACCTCGGGCTGGTACGGCGTGTAGGCGGTGTACCAGCTGGGATCCTCCAGCACGTTGCGGCGGATCACGGCCGGAGTCAGGGTTGCGTGATAGCCGAGCCCGATCATCGACTCCCCCGGCCGGTTCTGGCCGGCGATCTTGCGCAACTCTCGCGCCACCTCCTCCTCCGATGCTGGTGGGGGCAGCGTCAACTCATCCGCACGGGAGACGATCGACTTGGGCACCGCGGCGGCCATCAGGTCGTCTAGATCCGAATAGCCCAACCTCGACAGCATCGTCGCCTCGTCGGATCGCGACAGGCCGATATGGCGATCGGCGAAGGTGGCGCTGACGTGTTCGGGTGCCGCCACGTCGTCTCGGTCAGGGTGGTCGGAGGTTGGCTGGGTCACGGAAAGGCGCTCCTCGAATGGGGTCGTCAAGATCGCCTCCCCCTCTGTCACCGCTCACGGCCTTCGCCGCCGACGGCTCCACAGGTGCCTGACCCGCGCAGTCCGTGCGCCTGAGAGGTTCCGGGGAGGATTTGCCCCTTCGGCGCTCCGAGCCCTCTCAGCGAGAAACTCAGAGACTCTCCCACGCGGGATCATCAGCAGTGCCGAATCTACCACTCGGGGTGCCAAGAGGCCGGGTTCCTGAGAGTCAGGACGGGGCCGGGAGCACTTGGGAAGCTTGGTGCAGCAGTGCTCAGCTGATCTTGCGAGCCCGCCGAGCGGACAGTTCGTCGGCGGCACTGGGCTGCTGGCCGACCTCTTCGGTGGTGCGCTCGGAAGGCAGGTCGGCCAGCGTTCCCTCGATCTCGCGCCAAACTCCGCCGATCGCGATGCCGAAGACGCCCTGTCCTCCCTGGAGCAGGTCGATCACCTCGTCGTTGCTGGTGCACTCATAGACCGAGGCGCCGTCGCTCATCAAGGTCACCCGGGTCAGGTCGTCGGTGCCGCGCTCGCGCAGGAACTGCACTGCGGATCTGATCTGCTGCAACGAGATGCCGGCGTCGAGCAGGCGCTTGATGACCTTGAGGATCAAGATGTCGCGGAACGAGTAGAGCCGTTGGGACCCCGAGCCCTTGGCACCCCGCACGGTGGGTTCGACCAATCCGGTGCGGGCCCAGTAGTCCAGTTGCCGGTAGGTGATCCCGGCGGCGCTGCAGGCCGTCGGCCCGCGGTAGCCGGTGTCGTCGGACAACGGCGACAAGTTGTCGGTGAATAGCAAGCCCTGTTCGTCGGCCCGCTCAACAGCGATGGCGGCATCCGCATCTGTTCGCTGCTTGCTGTTCTCGTCCACGTCGACCTCCGTCGAGATTTGCTCCAGCATTGCGCAACCCCCAGGAAGCCGCTCATCGGTCACATCGTGCAACCGACAACGGTGGAGTTACACCGAAGACACTTCAAGGTAGGGCTCCGGCCGGGGCTGGTCAACGTGTCGAGCGGCGTGTCGTAACTCTCATCCTCAACCTGAGACTTAGACTTCAGCCTTCTTCGAAGTCTTGTGCTGACACCTGGTCGAGGAACTCGCGGAACCGCTCGACCTCATCCTCTTGCTCAGCCGGAGCATCGAGACCGGCCTCGTCCAGGACCGCCTCGGCACAAACGATGCGGGTGCCGGTGCGCAGCGCCAGCGCGATGGAATCCGATGGCCGGGCACTGACCTCAGCACCCGAGCCGAAGACCAGCAGCGCGAAGAACACGCCCTTGTCGACCTCGGTAATCCGCACCTCGGTGAGCTCGTTGCCCGTTGCCTCGAGCACGTCCTTCATCAGATCGTGGGTCAGTGGACGCGGCGGGACTACGCCCTGCTGGGCGAAGGCGATCGCCGTCGCCTCCACCGCACCGATCCAGATCGGCAGGTATCGCTCGCCGCCGACCTCGCGCAGCAGCACAATGGGCTGGTTCGAGGGCATCTCGACCCGGACTCCGATGACGTCAACTTCTCGCACGCCATCACCCTACCCCCGGGCCCGAGCATGATGGCGAGCTCTTCAGCGACTGCTCAGACCGGCCTTGACCAGGGTGGCGTGCAACCGGACCGACAGCGCCGCGATCTCGCTGATCGCGTCGTCAGCGCGACCACTCGCTGAGGCGTCGCGACCGCGTTTCAACGGCGCGACCACCTGCTCGACCAGACCCACCTCACGGTCCGCGGCAGTTTTGAAGGCGCGCAGGTGGCGCGGCCCGAAGCCGAAGTCGGCGAGCTCGCGCGCCGTGGTGGCGATCACCAGCGCGTCGGCGTCGAAGTGACCGGTTCCAGCCTTGGCACTGATCAATCCGAACTGCTCGAGCTCATCGAGCAGCGCCACGCTGATGTCGGCGATCTTGAGCAGCTCACGCCGCGAGATTCGTACGTCGCTGCGCGCGGCGAAAGAGGCCGCGCTCGGCAATCCGTCGGCGGCCAGCGCGACAGTAGGAACGGTGGGCACCACCGATTCGATCGGAGGCGGCTCGAGACCGCGGTCGATGGCGTCGAGGTGCTCACCGATCACCTTCAACGGCAGATAGTGATCTCGCTGCATCCGCAGCACGTAGCGCAGCCGATCAACTTCATCAGCGGAGAACTTGCGATACCCGGCCGCGGTGCGCTCGGGCTTGATCAGACCCTTGTCCTCGAGGAACCGGATCTTGGGGATGGAGATGCCGCCGTACTCCGGGCGCAACTGGTCGAGCACCTGACCGATGCTGAACCGAGCCCGTCGCGACGCGGCTGCTGAGGCTGTGGAGCTCGGGGACGAAGAAGGGTCCGAGGCTGCGAGCATCGCCTACTGCCCGGGCCCGGAGAAGAACACCAGGCGATACTTGCCGATCTGCACTTCGTCGCCGTCGCGCAGGTCGACACTGTCGATGCGATCGCGGTTGACGTAGGTGCCGTTGAGGCTGCCCGCGTCGCGCACCGAGAAGGACGGCCCCTGACGGTGGAACTCCGCGTGCCGACGCGACACCGTCACGTCATCGAGGAAGATCTCGCTCTCGGGATGCCGACCGGCGGCCACCATGTCGAGATCGAGCAGGAAACGGCTGCCGGCACCTGGACCCCTCTGCACGACCAACAGGGCGTGACCGGTCGGCAGCGCATCGACCGCAGCGGCATCGACGGGCGTCAGGGCCGTTCCGGAGGACTCCGCCTTGGATTCGTGGCTGCCGAAGGTAATGGTCGCGGTGCTCTCGGCCGGCGATTCACCCCCGCCGGCACCTGGGGCGACAGGGACGACCAGGCGGGTCCCGCACTGGGCGCAGAACCGGGCTTCGTCGGGGTTGGCGTTCCCGCAGGCGGTGCAAAACGGCATGGTGGGAACCTATCAAAGCCGACGTCGACCCCGACAGTTCAGCAGCCAGTTCTGCGGGCGGTCAGCTCTCGAGCGTCGCGGTGTAGGTCGCGGCATCCATCAGCGACGACAGCGCGCTGGGGTCGGAGGCGGCGATCTCGAACAACCAACCGCCGCCGTAGGGGTCGGTGTTCACCAGCTCCGGGGTGTTGGTGAGCGCGTCGTTGACCGCGGTCACCGAGCCGCTGATCGGTGCGTAGATATCGCTGACCGACTTCGTGGACTCCAACTCGCCGCAGGTGGTGCCTTCGGTGACGTCCTCGCCAACCTCGGGAAGGGACACATAGACGATGTCGCCGAGGGCATCCTGAGCGAATTCGGTGATGCCGACTCGAACCGAGTCCGACTCCGCGTCGGGAGCTTTGACCCACTCGTGCTCGCCGGTGTACTTCAAGTCGTCGGGATACACGTGCTTCCTCCTGCGTCACTTCGGATGGTGCTCAGCAGGCTACTGCCTGCCGACTTTCCGGTGCCCAGGTGGGCCGGGGCTTCAGCTGTCGGGACCACGCACGGCGTTGATGTTCAACGAGGAGAACTCGTCGATGACGACCGTGGCGCCGTCGTCTGCGAGTTGATCCACGGGGCCGCGCAGGAAGACCATGGCACTGCGCAGCGTCGACGGGTCGCCGATCACATCGAGGACGTACGGCGGCTGGAGCAGCACGCCGTCCACCGCGATCCCGCCGATGCCGTCCTCGAAGGCGGTCTGCGCGATCACCCGCACCTGGCCGTTGATCGCGATCGACTCGGCTCCGGCGTTGCGCAGCTCCTGGATCGTGTCGATCATCGACTCCAGGTCGGCCTCGCCCTCGGTCTCGGCGATCGTCACCCGGATGCCGGGGCCGGTCACCGGCACCAGCCCGGCCAGGATGTTGTAGGTGTCCAGCGACTGGCGGGCATCGGCGATCGCGGCCTCGCGACGGCCCGTCACCGATCGCAGTTCGCGACGGGTGTCGGTCAACCGCGCCAGTTCTCCCTCGGCTCGCTGGGAGGCGCCGGACAGGGCAGTCAAAACGTCGACCAGATCTTGCTCGCGGTAGCCGGCGTAGGTGTCGTCGAGCTCGTTGGCACGCACCTGGGTGACCGCGGAGAAGCCCACCGCGGCCAGGAGTGCGGCAACCACGAACTGGCCGCTCGAGGGCCTGATGAAGGCCTGCCACAACCGGGCCCTCCCCAACGCCGGTCGGCGGGACGGCTCAGGCGTGGAAGACATGACGTCGGATCGCGGCGACGTTGGAGAAGATCCGGATGCCCAGCACGACGATGACACCGGTCGACAGCTGACCGCCCACGCCGAGCTTGTCGCCGAGGAAGACGATCGCTGCGGCGATCACGACGTTGCTCAGGAACGACACCACGAAGACCTTGTCGTCGAAGATCCCGTCCAGCAGGGCGCGCAGCCCGCCGAGCACGGCATCGAGGGCGGCCACCACGGCGATCGGCAGGTAGGGCACCAAGGAGGGTGGCACCTCCGGCTGCAGCCACAGGCCCAGCACGATTCCGACCACGAGGCCAAGCGCGGCAATCATGGCACTCCTCCTTCTGTTGGCCCGTCAACTCGTGGGGCAGGCACGTCCCCGGTCTGCCCGATGGTCGCCGACCGCAACCGACGCGGGGTAGCCGCCGGCAACTGCAGTTGGTCGACATTCTGCCTGTCGAACCGGAAATCGAGCAGTCGGGCGAAGGTGGCGAAGCGCGCCCCACTCGCGGACTCCAGCAGATCGGCCTGCAGGGTGCGGGTGTCGCCGAGCGCTTCGAGGGTGTACGGCGGCATCAGCGGGCGCGAGTTGACGTTGATCACCGGTCCGCTGTTCTGGATGTAGGACAGCGCTGTCAGCCGCTGCCCGTTAATGGCAATCGCCTCTGCGCCCGCGCTCCACAGTCCGTTGACCAGCAGCGCCAGATCCTCGTCGCGGACGATCTCGGCCGTTGCACTCTCGGGTGCGTCGTCGACCACGATCCGGACGCCGGCGCCGCTGACCGGTCTGGCGCCGATGCCCTCGCCGATCCGGGCCAGCTGATCTTGCAGCTCGGTCAGTTCGGCGGACGCTTTGTCGAGGTCACCCTGGGCGCCGGCGGTCACTGCGGCCAACCGGGCCACCCGCTCCTGGCTGCCGCGCAGGTCCTCACGCTCGACCCCGACCCGGGTGATCAGCGTGGCCCGGCTGCTCTGGCTGGCCACCGTCTGCTCAGAACTCTGAACTCCCGCAACCGCGAAGAGAGCCCCGACCAGCACCGTCACCGCCAACCAGGACCACCAGGTGACGCCTCGCTGCTGGGCGATGCCCTGGGCGCGACGTTGCCTGGCCACGTGCGCGTAGTCCTCGTCCAGGGCCTGGACGGTGATCCGGGTCAGCAACGGCAGGGCGACCCGCTCGACGGTGTTGTAGTCGCGGTTCTGCCATTCAGTCATGAGCAGGCTCGGCGCGGTGGTCCCGGTCCTGCAGTAGCCGGTAGACCTGGAAGGCGTACAGGATCCCGGCCCACCAGTAGAGCCCGATCCCCCAGACCGCGAACGCCCAGCCGAACACCTCGGCCAGGGTCGCCACTACCCCCGATCCCTCCCCCAGCAACAGCAGCGGGAAGGCGTAGAGCAGGTTGAAGGTCGCCGCCTTGCCCAGGAAGTGCACCGGCAGCGCGCTGTAGCCCCGGGTGCGCAGGAACGGCACGAGGCCCCACAGCAGCAGATCCCGCAGGGGCAGGATCACCGCGACCCACCACGGGATGATGTCGCGCAGCGCAAGGCCGACCACCACCGCAAGGATGTAGAGCCGGTCAGCGACCGGATCCAGGATCTCCCCCAGCCGGGAGTACTGCCCCAGACGACGAGCCAGGTAGCCGTCCAGCCAGTCCGTAACCCCCGACAGCATCAGCAGCAACAGCGCCCAACCGTCCGCTTCGGGGCCCAGGACCAGCCACAGGAACACCGGCACCCCGGCCAGCCGGACCAGGCTGATGACGTTGGGCAGTGTCCAGACGCGACTTTCCTGCGTGGGTGTCCGGGGCACTGGCTCAGTCTAGAGACGAGGTCTGGGACGAGGTTTGGGTCGGCTCGTCCTGGTGCGCGGCGTCCCTGATCTCTCCGACCAGTTCCTCGATCACGTCCTCCAGGGTGATCAGTCCCACCACCTGCCCGCTGTCGTCGACCACGCGCGCCATATGGGCGCCGCGCCGTTGCAGGGTCTCCAGCGCGTCGTGCAGTGGATCGGTGGTGCGCACCCCGGCCAGTGGTCTGATCGACTTGTCGTCGATGACCTGGACGCGGCGGGACTGCTCGGTTTCCAAGACGTCCTTGATGTGCAGGTAGCCCATCAGGGAGCCGTCCTCGTTGGTGACCGGGAAGCGGCTGAAGCCGGTCGCCGCGCAGAGCGACTCCAGGTCCGAGGCCGTCGCACCACGCGAGATGGTGGTCAGCGAGGCAGTCGGCAAGACGACCGCGCTGACCTGCTTGTCGGCGAAGCCGAGTGCTCCGGTCAGCCGGCCGTACTCCTCCTCTTCCAGCAGACCTTCGCCGCGGGACTCCTCCACCAGGGCTGCCACCTCTTCGCGGGTGTACGTCGAGCTCACCTCGCTCTGCAGCTCGACCCCGCCCAGCGCGAGCAGCCGGCGGGCGATCGCGTTCAGGACCACCACCACCGGTCGCAGCACCGTCACGAAGCCCCAGACCACCGGGGCGAGCACGACCACCACGCGCTCGGGCCCGGCCAGGGAGATGTTCTTCGGCACCATCTCGCCCAGCACCACGTGCAGGAACACCACGATCATCAGCGCGATCGCGAAGGCGATCGGGTGCAGCAGCGCATCGGGCAGCTGCGCGACGTGCAGCGCCGGCTCGATCAGCGCGGCCAGGGCCGGTTCGGCGATCGCACCCAGTCCCAGGCTGCAGATGGTGATGCCAAGTTGGTTGACGCCGATCACCAAGGCGATGTTCTCCATCGCCTTGATGGTGATCTTGGCCATCCGCGAGCCGGCCTGGGCCAGTGGCTCGATCTGACTGCGCCGGGCCGAGACCAGGGCGAACTCGGCGCCGACGAAGAACGCATTCAGGCCCAGCAGCAATGCAGCGAGCAGCAGCGCGGGAAGGGTGCTCACCGTCGCTCCCCCTCGTCTCCCGCGGTCTGCTCGGAGTCCTCGCGCACCGTGACCGTCACCCGATCCACCCGAAGCCCGTCCATCCGGTCCACGCGCATCCGGGCCCAGCGGCGTACGGCGCCACCGTCGGTCGCCTCGCGCTCCTCGCTGCTGACCGGCAGCTCCACGTCCACTTCATCGCCGACCTGCGGGATCCGGCCGAGCCGTTGCACGATCAGCCCGGCGACCGTGTCGTAGTCGTCGTCAGCGGGCAGCTCGATCCCGCTGACGTCCTCGGCCTCGTCGGGTCGCAGTAGGCCCGACAGCGACCAGCCGCCGTCGCGCCGCTGCCAGGCCCTGGAGCCTAGGCGGTCGTGCTCGTCGGAGATGTCGCCGACGATCTCCTCGACGACGTCCTCCAAGGTGACGATGCCGGCGTGCCCGCCGTACTCGTCCAAGACCACCGCCATCTGGAAGCCATCAGCACGCAGCAGACCCATCAGCGGGTCCAGGCGCAGGGAGTCCGGCACCACGATGGGTCTGACCATGATGTGCTTGATCCGGGTGGTCGCCCGCTCACCCACCGGCAGTGCCACCGCGTGCTTGACGTGCACGGTCCCCACGACCGTGTCGTCGATGTCGAGGACCGGGAAGCGCGAGTGCCCGGTGCTGCGGGCAGTCTCGATCACCGCGATCGCCCGATCGGTGGCCTCCAGGGTCGTCGTGCGCACGCGCGGAGTCATGATCTCGCTGGCGGTGCGGTTGCCGAACTCGACCGAGCGCTCCATCAGCTCGGCGGTGTCGGCGTCCAGGGTGCCCTGCTCACCGGACCGGGCGATCAGGCTGGCCAACTCGGTGGAGCTGCGGGCCGAGCGCAGCTCTTCCTGCGGCTCGATGCCCAGACGTCGCACCAGCGCGTTCGCCGACCCGTTGAGGAACCGGATCGGCAGCGCCATCAAGGTGGTGAAGGTGCGCTGGAAGCGCTGGGTGGCGATCGCGGTCTGCATCGGCAGGGCGATGGCCAGGTTCTTGGGCACCAACTCGCCGAAGATGACCGTCAGCCCGGTGCTGATCGTCAGCCCCAGCACGACCGCGAGGGGGGACACCAGGTCCTCGGGCGTCCCGAGAGCGCTCAGCGGTCCGTCGATCAAGGTGGCGATGGCGGGCTCGGCCAGGAAGCCGATGGCCAGGTTTGTCACGGTGATCCCGACCTGCGCCCCGGAAAGCTGGGTCGACAGCGCGCGCAGCGCGGTCTGGACTCCCACCGCGCCGGGCTCACCTGCCTCGACGGCCCTGTCGACCCGGTTGCGGTCCACGGTCACGAAGGCGAATTCGGCGGCGACGAACATCCCCGAGGCCACGATCAGCAGCAGCGAGATGACGAGCAGGAGCGTAGCGGTCATCGTGGGTCACATCGTAACGGGCACGCGCCGTGCCGGCCCACTCGTGGTCAGTGGTTTCGCTGAACTCCCACACCGGCTCGCACGTGACACCGACCGGGGTTTTCCCTGGGCTGGGTCTTTCATCCCCTCGCTGTCCCCCCGCTGCCTCGGAGATGCCTATGCCTGATTCTTTGTCCACACCGCGCTACCGCGCCGCAACGATCAGGTCCGCCGCAAGGGCGGAGCCGACGCGTGGTTCGAGTGGCAGCTGTCCGTCGCAGATCTCCGACGACCAGGCGCAGGGCACGCAGTCGTGGTGGCCCTCGCTGGCCTACAGCCCCACCAGGCTGTGGGCCGACAGCCAGTCCGGAGCCAAGGGCGGCTGGCAGGTGATGGCCGACTATCAGCGCTGGTTGCTGCACCGCCGGATCACCTCGCAGCGACAGGTGCAGGAGGTGATGACCCAGTTCTGGGAGAACGGCTGCGGTCGTGGCTGTTGACGCAGCCGATGTTCGTGGTGGCGACGGCCCCGGCGTCCAGCGGTCATGTCAACGCCTCGCCCAAGGGGATGGCCGCACTTTCGCGGTCCTCGGCGAGTGCACCGTGGCCTATCTGGACTACACCGGGAGCGGCGTCGAGACCGTCGCCCACCTGCGCGAGGACGGCTGGATCACCTTGATGTTCAACGCCTTCAAGGGTCCGCCCCGGATCGTGCGGTTGCAGGCACCGGACCGGCGGGCCGTGGATGCGCAGGTTGCCGGGGATCCGGGCGTCTTCGAGGCGATGGGCGATCAGGAGATCGTGGCCGCCACCCAGAAAGCGGCCTACGCCGTGGACCCGGAGGTGTTCGTGGCCCGGCGGGCATATGCGGAGTCCCAGCGACACGTCTCGGTCCGCCCGGCACCGGACGCGATGACGTTCTTGGGTGCGCTGTTGCCGATACGCGACGGCGTGGCCTGCTTCGCGGCCTTGACCCGGGCTACCGAAGCGTGCGTGGCGAAGGGTGATTCGCGTAGCCGCGGTCAGATCATGGCCGACACCCTGGTCCAGCGGGTCACCGGCCAAACGGAGGCTGATCCGGCGCCGATCCAGGTGAACCTGGTAATGACCGACCAAGCCCTGCTCGACCCGATGGGACCCGATCAGGGCGCATGGGTCGATGGGTACGGCCCGATCCCGGCGAGCTTGTCAAGTTTTCTGGGTAGTGATCGGGTCTTGATTGGTTGATTACTTTGTTACAGGTGGCGGTTGATGCGGTCGGGGTAGACGACCGCGAGTTGGGCCAGGGCTTGTTTCCAGTTCGTGACGGCTTGGCCCTCGACGAGCCGCCCGGGGGCCCTGCGCTCGGACGAGGGCTTGCCCTTCTCCTTGGCTCGTTCGCGGGCCCTCTTGTCCTCGATGTTGCAGTTAACGGGCCTATCTCACCGAACCGGCGCGGACCGATCGTATTGACGATGCAACAGATGCGGATACTCCCCACCGCCAGGGAACTAACCAGATCCCGAACCCTGGCGCCAGTTCGCGCTTGCCGCGCCCCGTGGGACTCACCTGGGCTTACCCCTCTACGCTCACGAGACGTGAGCACCTTCGATATTGTCCGGGTCCTGCTGGGGCTGCTTATCCTCGTGGGCGGCGGCGAATTCCTGGTTCGTGGCGCTTCAGCGCTGGCCGCTCGGTGGGGTCTTAGCCCTCTCGTTGTGGGTCTGACAGTCGTCGCGATCGGGACCTCGGCGCCGGAGTTCGCGGTGACGGTTCAAGCAGTTCTGCGCGATCAAACCGACCTTGCGGTTGGCAATGTGGTCGGGTCCAACATTGTCAACGTCCTGCTTATCCTCGGTGTGGCCGCGTTGATCCTGCCGCTGGCGGTCAAGGAGCAACTCGTCCGGGTCGATGTGCCGGTGATGATCGTGCTGTCTGTTTTGCTCCTCCTCTTTGCCTTCGACGGGAACGTCTCGTTCGTGGATGCACTGGTGCTGCTCGCCCTATGGGTAACCCACACCACGGTGATCGTCGTGATGAGTCGCCGCGAAACCGACCGGGCGCGGCCAGGTGGCCAGACAGTCGAAACCACAGACGGGTCCGCGGAGGCCAGCGCGGAGCAAATATCGGCCCCAGGTCCTGGGGTGACGATGTCCGTGGTGCTTATTGCGGCCGGTATCGCCCTGCTGGTCGCGGGAGCCAACCTTTTGGTGACCGGTGCGGTAAATATCGCATCCTCCCTGGGGCTCAGCGGCCTGGTAATCGGGCTCACTGTCGTCGCCCTCGGTACGTCGTTGCCTGAACTGGTCACCTCCCTGGTTGCTGCCATCCGAGGCGAGCGGGACATCGCCATCGGAAACGTCGTGGGGAGCTCCATTGCCAACATCGGGCTCGTTCTGGTTGTCCCAGCGCTGTTCGCCGGTGACGGGATCCCCGTCGCGCCCGCCGCGATCGCGCTCGACATTCCACTCATGGTGGCCACCGCTGTTGTGGTCGCGCCCATCATCTTCACCGGTTTCACCGTCGAACGATGGGAAGGCGCCCTCTTCATCGCGCTCTACGTCGCCTACTTGACTTTCCTGGTACTAGACGCCAGCGGGCACCAAGCCCTGACCGGGTTCACCCGAACGATGGTGTATTTCGTCTTGCCCCTCGTTGTCGCCGCCCTCATCGCCGGCGTTGTCTACGAGTTCAAGCAACGGGCTGTCCGGAACAGTGCCGCAGCCAAACCCAAGGAGAACTCCGCGTAGCGAAGCCACCCTGCTCGCTGAGAGGTTGTTGGGCCATGCCAGTCACATCAACGGCGCGATCTTTGCCGCTGTGAGCGCGACGGCCAGCACGATTGTCCCGACTCGATGGACCGCGAAGATCGCCGACCAGTCACCCGACTCCTCGCCCCGGATGGCGCTGACCGCGATATCCCCCGCAAGGTAGGCAGCGAAGAGCGCGGCGGTAGCCCACGCGAGCACAATCGCCACGTCGGGGGCACCATAAGCGTGCAGGGCCACGATCAGGGTCAACGCGAAAGCGCCTTCGACTACTACGCCACCGGCGATATAGGCCCATGCGGAGGGGTATCGCCTCGATGCCGCCCGAAGACCTTCGCGTATTCGCCGTCCATCGGCGAAACCCACCGGTCTGCGTCGCGCAGGGCCACATGCGGCGGACTCCCGCCGAGATCGACCCGGATTGAATCAGCCGGTACTCCAAGGAGCCGGCCCATACCGTAGTGGCCGTACTCGTGAACAACGATTAGCAGCAAGACGAACCCCACCCCACCAGCCAAGTCCACCGCGATCGTGCTCACCACGTAATTCTATCGCCGGATCCGCACTGGTTCCCGCGCCCCAGGTGGTCGCAACAAGAGATCACAGACCATGGTCCTCTGCAGGGAATCAGGAGGCAGGCGTGCCCTAGCCGATCCACCTGTTGACGCGCGAACCCTGGTTCGCGTGTCCTTCGGGCCCCCGACGGGGGGAGTATCTCCAATGGCTCGCATCGTCAGCACGGCCCTGTAGGGGGGCCCGGTGTGAGCGGCCCAACTCGGGTCGAGAGAGACCTCGTTGCCGAATGTGGCCCTGGTGCCACCGCAACGAGGAGCACTGATCGCTATGACAACCTTCCGACCCAACCCCCGCCACGAACTGACCTCGGCAAGCGTGCTGACACTCCAGTCGATGCAGGCCTATCCCAGCCTCTCGATCCTGGTTAACGCTACCCCTGGGCCCAGACCCGAACCGGAGACCATCAGACGCCTTCGTCGCCTGCGCGACGGGGTCGCCGAACGGCTAGATCGCGAGAACTTCTTTTCCACGACCTCACTGATGGCCAAGGTCGATGACCTGATTGATCAGGCTTGCTTGGCGCCGTGCGGCCAAGCCATAGCGTTGTATGCCAGCGAAGCCCACGAGCAACTGGTGGTCCTGTCGGTCGAGGTCACCGAGCGAGCCGTCGTGGACCCCACCTTCGCCACCCGCGACCTGGTGCGAGCCCTGCACCGGACCCCTCGCCAGGTCGTCCTAGTCCTCGCCGTCGGCGAAGCACGCCTTTTCGAAGGCGTCGGCTCGCGGCTCAACCCCGCACCGGGGTCGAAGTTCCCCCGCAGCGCCACTGCGGCTAGCCGCGCTGGCTCTACGAACAACGAGGCCTTCCTGGTCGACGTCGACACTGCCCTGGGCTCCTACCTGCGCATTCACCCGGCTCCTTTGGTGGTGGTAGGCGCAGAACCGACCCTCTCGACGTTCTGTGGGCTGTCCAAGAATCTGGGCCGTTTGGCCGGGAAAGTTGTCGGTAACCATGTCCACGTTCGTCTTGACGTGCTCAGCGGTCGCATCGCCCCGCGTATCGAGGACTATCTACGCTCCCGGCAAGAAGAAGCCCTGGAGCTCCTCGGCACCCGGACCGGTCAAGGTCGAGCTCGGATCGGGATCGACGCTGCCTGGTTCGCAGCACAGCGGGAGCGTCCCGAGATGCTCGCGGTAGAAACCGACTTCTTCTACCCAGCCCGTGTCAGTGCGGACGGCGACTACCTCGATCCAGCCCAAGACGTAGAGGATCCAGAAGTCACCGACGACTGCGTCGACGAGATCATCGAACGAGTCCTGGACCGCGGCGGATGGGTCGCCCTGGTCGACCCCGGATCGATCCCCACCGGCGGACGCATCGCGCTGACCTCCAAGGACGCCTGACCCCCACGCCCCCGGCAGAAAACCAGATCGCCACCGCGCCGGCCCATGGCCCTCGCCACCCGATTGACCCCCCGGTAAGAAGGAAGTGTTGACCTTGCGTGTGTCCACAATCGTGGCGGTCGGGCGGCGATACTGGCCCGCCGTGGCCCCCATCGGCCATCTCCCCGTCTCACAACGACGGCCTATGGTCTCTGCGTGCGTACGCATGCGCTCTGGAACCCGTTCGGAATCTCGTCGATGGATGAGATCAACGCAGCGCGAGTGAAGCTGGGTGCTTGGGCGCCGACGCCCGTCGAGGCTGTTTCGCCAGATGCCACGTGGGCAGACGCGTACGCAGTCGCCAGGCAACGGATCTGCGCGGCCCTGGGTGAGCGCGTGCTCGGTATGAATCACGTCGGTTCGACAGCAGTTGCTGGGCTGTGGGCAAAGCCGATGATCGACATCGACCTCACCGTGGCCAACTCCGCCGATGGAGCCGCCTGGCTCCCCGACCTCGAAGCCGCCGGCTTTGCGCTGCGGGTACGTGAGCCCGAAGCGGAGGAGCGCCGTCTGGTCCGAGGCCAGGCACCGACCAGCAACGTGCACATCTTCTCGGTCGGAGCGCGTGAGCCTCAGCGACACGTGCTTTTTCGCGACTGGCTGCGCACGCGCCCTGACGATCGCGACCAGTACTCCGATCAAGCGTGATCTGGCCGCGGACGGGTTTACCGACGCGATGCTGCTACAACAACGCCAACGCGGGGTTTGTCTACGACCTCTACGAGAGGGCCTTCACCGGCGATCCAGAACACCAGCACGATCCACACCCGCGGTCCGACGCCGCCCCAAACCGTTAACAGGCCCGCGCGCATGAGTCACAGCCCCCGACATCCTGGATGAGGTAGACGACGCGTGCCTCGCGATGTCGGCTAAATGGTGACCAAGAACTGTGCCCCGCAAGAAGAACCTGCTCCGGTGACGGATCGTTCCGCGGCGACGCCCTCTGACTGCTCTCTGGCTGATCTCTGCGTCGGGTTGGTATCGCGGTCCTTGGTCATCCCTACCGGGCGCCGCTCACAACCCGGGATCGCGGCTGCAGGTTGTCGCGAGGCCATGTCGGATTCACCATCGACGCCGCCTACGCGGCTCAGATGGGCGGGTGCCCTTAGCCGAGACTGTCCGTCCTGGGACCGGGCGGCGGTGGATACTCGTGCCATCGCCTGGCCGGCGCTGGGTCAGCAGCTCCGGTGCCGGATCCCCGGCGATCCCCCGCGCTGCGCCGCGATACGCGATGCCGCCCGCACGGCGGCGAGCACGGGCGCGACGCCGAGGCGTCGTACGGTGGTTCCGGGCAGGCGGGCGGCGAACGCGGCCTCGATGGCAGTGTGCAGCAGGTCGTGGCCGGGGTCGAGAACCCGGCCGGTCAGCAGCACTGTGGGCGTCGGTTCGAGGTGGAGTCGACGGACCAGGCTGGCGGCTGCGGCGGCGTACGAGTCGGCTGCGCGGGCGGCGATCGAGGCGGCCATCGCGTCGCCGCCAGCCGCCACGTCCCACACGTCGGCGGGCGTGAGGGCGGGCCGGTGCTCGCGCCAGACAAGCCGGCAGTAGTCGCTGGCGTCGGTGGCTCCCGAGGCCGCGAGAGCGGCCGCGGTCAAGTCCGTAGGGGGGCCGAAGCCGAGGTGTGCGCCGGCGACCCCCTCGGCGGCGGCACGGACCACGTCGCCGCCCGAGCCCCACTCTCCGTGACCGGCCCCAACCCCCAGCGTGCGAGCCGTCCTCCCCGTCGCATCGCGTGCGACGGCCACCATCCCCGTCCCGGCGACCACCGCGATTGCGGCACCCGGAGGTGCCTGCTCGAGAGCGAGGAAAGCGTCGTTAACGACGAGTTGGGGCCCGGCCAGTTCGAAGGAGTCGATAATCTCTCGGTAACGCTCCGCGTCCGCGGGCCAGTCAAGTCCGGCTAGCCCCCACGCTCCTGCCGTCACGACTCCAACGGTGGCGCCCGCTGCCGAGCACACCGTGTCGAGCGCAAGGCGCAGTGCGTCCGCGGACCCTGCCCAACCCACGCGTTCGTGGTTGCCCGGGCCGACGCGGACCGAGGCGATGAGCTCGCCGGTGTTGGCGTCGGCCAGGGCTGCGTCGGTCTTGGTGCCTCCGGCGTCGACGCCGAGGACCAGACCTGCGGGCGCGGTCATGAGAACGCCGGGAGCCAGGCTCGGTTAGTCCTCAGCAGGTCGTCGAGCAGGGCGCTCGCAGACCCTGCGTCCGGGCACAGGGGGTGGGTGGTCAAGGCGAGCCGGGCCGCCCGGTGGTCTCCGGTGGTCGCGGCCTCGATGGCGTAGCGTTCGAAGTCCTTGACCTGGTTCGCGAGGCCGCGGGCGGGCCGGGCCAGCTCCTCCGTGGGAATCGGTAGTGCCCCGGATGGGTCCACCAGGCATGTGGTCTCCACAACTGCGTCGCTGGGCAGCCCTGGCAACGCACCGTCGTTGCGGACGTTGAGCACATGGCGGCTGCCGCTCACGCCGTCTTCGGCGGGAGTGACCAGGTCGGCGGCCAACCTGGCAGCTGCTAGCGAGTAGGACGCGCCGCCGCGACCTGCGAGTAGCTCCGGATGCCACGGGGTCGCGGGGTCGGCATACTGCCGGAGCAGGTCGGACTCGAGTTCGGCGAC
>JBBPYJ010000198.1:0-4132 GCA_038200025.1 Propionibacteriales bacterium
CGACAACGCCATCCGTAGCGACTGGGCGCGGGACTCCACCACCGCCAGCACCGCGATCGACTCAGCGATCTCCTCGGTCCCCAGAACCCCGACTGGAGCCGCAGCAGCCTGCGCCAGCAGCTCCTCGGCCTGCGACACGACGCCCAGCACCGTGGGGAGGGGTAGCTGGGCGACTGACATACCTCATAATATCGAACATCCGTTCGAACCGCAAGCCTGCCGGCCAGCTAGATTCACGCTGTGACCAACTGCATCTTCTGCCAGATCGTCGACCGCGCGGTGCCGGCCGAGATCGTCATCGACCAGCCGGAGGTGGTCGGGTTCCTCGACATCCGCCCGGTGTTCAAGGGGCACACGCTGATCGTCCCGCGCACGCACGTGGACACGCTGGCCGATCTGCCGGCCGACCTGCTGGCGCCGTACTTCCAGACCGTCCAGCAGGTGGCGGCGGCAATGCCGCAGGCTCTGGATGCGCAGGGCACCTGGGTGACGATGAACAACGTGGTCAGTCAATCCGTCCCACATCTGCACACCCACGTCGTCCCGCGCACCAAGGGCGACGGGCTGCGGGGGTTCTTCTGGCCGCGGACCAAGTACGCCGAGGGGGAGGCAGCGCAGTACGCCGAGCGGCTGCGGACTAGTCTGGAGGACGTAGACAACAACTTCTGAAAGGACACCCACATGTTCGGCATCATCGGCTTCCTCCTCTTCGGTCTCTTCGTCGGCGCCGTGGCGCGACTGATCAAGCCCGGCAAGCAGAACCTCTCCATCCTGGCCACCCTCGGCCTCGGAGTCGTCGGCTCCCTCATCGGCGGGCTCGTCGCCTCCGGTCTCGGAAGCGGTTCGTTCGGAGAGCTCAACATCATCGGTGGGATTGTCGCGATCATCGCCGCCGTCCTGCTGATCGGCGTCGCCGAGGGCGTCTCGTCGAAGTCCAACGCCTGAGCATGGGTCGTTTCGACGGGCGCGTCGCGGTCGTCTCTGGTGCGGCGCGGGGCATCGGCCTCGCGACCGCCCAGAGGTTCGCAGCGGAGGGTGCCGCGGTGGCGATCCTGGATCTGGATGCCGACGCCGCGACGGCCGCAGCGGGGACGATGGCCACGAGCTCGGTCGGGTTCGCCTGCGACGTCAGTGACTCAGCCTCCGTGGCCAGCGCCATCGAGCGGGTCGTCGACGAGCTGGGCGCGATGCACATCCTGGTCAACAACGCTGGGGTGACCCGAGACAACCTGCTGTTCAAGATGTCCGAGGACGACTGGGACCTGGTGATGAACGTCCACCTGCGCGGCGCCTTCTTGATGTCGCGGGCCGCGCAGAAGCACTTCGTGGGCCAGAAGTTCGGCAAGATCATCAACCGGTCCAGCGTGTCTGCCCTGGGCAAGCGCGGTCAGGCCAACTCCTCGGCCGCCAAGATGGGTCTGCAGGGCTTCCCCCGCACCCTTGCGATCGAACTGGGCCCCTACGGCGTCAACGTCAACGCCGTCGCGCCCGGGTTCATCGCCACCGACATGACCGACGCCACCGCGGCGCGGATCGGGATGGACGTCGCGGACTTTCGTCAGGCCGCCGCTGATCGCAACCCGGTCCGCCGGGTTGGAACGCCTGCGGACATCGCCGCCACCGCCGCGTTCCTGTGCAGCGACGAGGCGTCCTACATCACCGGGCAGACGCTGTACGTCGACGGCGGCGCCACCCTCGTCTGACGACTCACCGACCGGGGTGCCGGATCCGGGTGCGACGGGGGCCGACACTTGGGGGTCGAGATTTCCGCTCGGCCCCTGTCGACTGCCGTGATCGGAGAGCCCGCGTGATCCTGCGCCACCGTCTGTCCAGGCCGGTGGGCCTGCTTCTCGTGAGTTCGCTGACCTGCCTGGGTCTGACCGCCTGCAGCGGCGGGGACGACACAGCCGGGACTCCGGCGACGGTCGAGATCACCCACGCCGATGGCACCAAGGAGAAGGTGCCGGCCAAGCCCACGACGTGGCCGCTGACCGGGCTGGAGACTAAGAACGGCGGCAAGGCGGCGCACCCGGTGCTGGTCACCAAGATGGACAACACCGCGTCCAGTGCTCCGCAGCTGGGTCTGAGTGAGGCAGACCTGGTGATCGAGGAGCTGGTCGAAGGCGGGGTCACCAGGCTGGCGGCGTTCTACTACTCCCAGATCCCCGGCACGGTCGGTCCCGTTCGATCGATGCGTGCCTCCGACATCGGGATCGTCACCCCGGTCGGGGCCCGGGTGGTCACCAGCGGGGCGGCCCAGATCACCCTGGACCGGATCGGTACGGCTGGCATCGAATACACCACCGAGGGTGACGCCGGAGTCTCTCGCGACAGCGCCCGCGCAGCGCCGTACAACCTGTTCGCCGACCTCACCGATGTCACCGCGGACCTGAAGCAGAAGCCGGCCCGGCCCGAGGACTACCTGCCTTGGGGTGAGGAAGCGGATCTGCCCAAGGGCGTGCCCGCGACCTCGCTGACCGCCGACTTCGGCAACCACACGACCAGCTGGGAGTTTCACGACGGCGAATACGACAACATCAACACCTACGCCGCCGAGGGTGATGAGTTCCCCGCCGACAGCGTGCTGGTGCTGCGGGTGCGGATAGGCGACGCCGGCTACCTGGACCCAGCGAACTCACCGGTGCCAGAGACCAAGTTCGTCGGCACCGGGCCCGCGCTGCTGTTCCACGACGGCCGAATGGTGCGTGGGACCTGGAGCAAGAAGGAACTTGTCAGCCCGCTGCGGCTCTCGACCAAGGACGCCGAGCTCAAGGTACCCGCCGGCAAGGTGTGGATCGAACTGGTGCCCGCCGTGGACGGAGACGTCACGTTCACCCAGTAGGGCGGTTGTGGCGGCCGCGTCGAACAGCGACGATGGCCAGGTGAGTCAGACTCCGCCGGGCCCCGGGATGTTGCTGGTGGCCGCGCGCTTGCTGGTCGATCCCAACTTCACCGACAGCGTCATACTCCTTATCGACGCCGATGACGCCGGGGCGCTGGGTGTAGTGCTGAACCGTCCGTCGAGCGTGCCGATCGCGCAGGTGCTCCACGGGTGGGAGAGCGTCGTCGCGGAGCCACGCACGTTCTTCGTCGGTGGTCCGGTGGGCCCCGAGGGCGCCCTGGCGGTCGGGTCGCTGCGACCCGGCCCCCACGCGCCGGCCGGTTTCCGACCCATCGTTGGTTCTCTCGGATTGGTGGACCTGGACAGTCCGGTCGCCGAATTCTCCGAGCAGCTGGACGGTCTGCGGATCTTTGCGGGGTACTCAGGGTGGTCCGCGGGCCAACTCGAGGGCGAGATCGACGAGGGTGCCTGGCACGTGGTCCCCGGCCAACCCGGGGACCTGTTCGGGGCCGAGACGGAGGGCCTGTGGAGGGGCGTCCTGCGCAGGCAACCCGGTGAACTGGCCTGGGCCTCGACTCAGCCGCTGGATCCTGCGGCCAACTAGCTCCATTAGTCCAGCCAATGGGTGTGGGGCGTCCGCGTTGGCGGCCTAGGAACGTCATCAGGGTCGGTGCCCGGGGTTAGGGTGGTCCGGTGAGCAGCCCCACCATCGGATTCTCGTCCGGCACCGACACCTTGGAGGACCGGCGGACCGTCCCCACCCAGGACGGCGACCACGAGAAGTTCTCGCACTACGTGGTCAAGGACAAGCTGACCGAAGCCATGGTGATGGGCACCCCGGTGGTGGCCCTGTGCGGCAAGGTCTGGGTGCCGAGTCGGTCACCCGAGAACTTCCCGGTCTGCCCGG
Source organism: Propionibacteriales bacterium (assembly GCA_038200025.1). Classification (GTDB taxonomy): domain Bacteria; phylum Actinomycetota; class Actinomycetes; order Propionibacteriales; family Nocardioidaceae; genus Nocardioides. The sequence goes on from JBBPYJ010000198.1 coordinate 3,750, forward strand.
AGTGCAAAGAGATCTGGGATTCCCTGCAGCCGAGCGGCAAGCCTGGCGGCAGTGGGGGCGGTGGCGGCAGCGGGGGCGACTCGCCCGCATGACCCGACGGCACCCCGACGGCGCCGCTACCCTGAGCCCGTCCCTGCCGGCGGCCTGGCCCGACCGGGCGGCGTGGGGCACGGTCGGTTCACTGCGCGCCTGGCAGCAGGCGGCGATGGAGGCGTACTTCGCCGAGCCCCAACGCGACTTCCTGACCGTGGCCACCCCCGGGGCCGGCAAGACGACGTTCGCACTGTCGGTCGCCGCGGAGCTGCTGGGGCGCCGGATCGTCCAGCGGGTCGTGGTGGTGGCACCGACCGAGCACCTCAAGGTGCAGTGGGCCGAGGCCGCCG
>JBBPYJ010000199.1:0-21830 GCA_038200025.1 Propionibacteriales bacterium
CGGGCACGACCACGGGCTACCTGGCCCGGGTGCCGTCGCTGCGGAACTTGGATCAGATGTCCTATCGGTTGCACGCGTTCGCGTTCCCGGTGTGGACCTTCGCGGTGCTGATCACCGGGCCGATCTGGGCGCACCAGGCCTGGTCGACCTACTGGAACTGGGACCCCAAGGAGGTCTGGGCCTTCATCACCTGGGTCGTCTACGCGGCGTACCTGCACGCCCGGTCGACGGCCGGCTGGAAGGGTCGCCGCGCGGCGTACCTCGCCTTGCTCGGCACGGCGACGCTGTGGTTCAACTTCATCGGCATCAACTACTTCTCCACCACCAGCCAGCACTCGTACGCCGGCCTCCCGGCGGTCGCGCCCGCTTGGTCGACGGGGACGGATGCCGCCGCCGAGGAAGCCGCTTAGGCGGTGGCTCCGAGTTGGTTTGAGGCTCGCGAACCAACCCCACCTCACCGCTCTACGCCCAGCCCGGGCAGCCCGAGGGGTCGGCCGGGTGGTTGGATCAGCCGCCGTCGGGGCGTGAGTCCTGGTCGCCCTGGCGCCGACGGCGCTTGCGATTCAGGTCCCGCAGGAAATCTGGATCGTCGTCGGGCGACGAGGGACGCCGCATCTCCCGGGGGCCCGGCTCTGGGTCAGGTCCGGTGGAGGTCGACAGGGCGCGGCGCTGGATCAGGCGCACGAGCAGGTAGATCGCCACTCCGAGCACGATGACCACCAGCAAGAACTTCACCCCCCCAGGATAGGCGGCGCCCGGTAGCGCCGGACGCCGGTCGGCGGATCTAGGTCGAGCACCTACCCTGGACGGGTGAAGGATTTCCTGGTCTACACCGCGATGCGGTTGGTCTTGTTCGTGGGCGCGTTGTTGATCGTGGGTGGGATCTGGGCGCTGGTCACCGGTGACACCCAGGTGCCGGCGCTGGCCGTACTGCTGATCGCGCTGCTGATCTCCGGGGTGGCGTCGTTGGTGCTGCTAAACCCGCAGCGTGAGGCATTCGCTCGCCGGGTCGAGCAGCGCGCCGGCACGGCCGTGAAGAATTTCGAGTCCAGGCGGGCCAAGGAGGACGGGGTCGACCCCTCGACCGGCTCCGATGCAACCAGCGAGCGGTAGCTGCTGCGACAACTACTTGGGGCCCTCGAGGCGGTTGCGCACCCGGGACTCGGGCTGACCCAGGATCTTGGCCAGCAGGGGCACCCGCATCTTGTAGGCCGCGAAGCCAGCGACGACGAGCACGAGCAAAATCAGCAACCACATGCTGACCAGCCTAGCGGTCAGCTCTTGACCAGGAGCGGAACCGAGACCAGCACCGCCCAGGCGAGCTCGCCGAGCCCGGTCTGAGCCAGCACCGGGATCAGTGCCCGCCCGGTGGCCTTGGAGAGCACGGTGCGCACCGGGGCGGTCATCAAGGCCATGAACGACAAACCGATGAGCGCCGACCACGTGGTAGCCGCGGCGACCGCGATCACCGCGGCGACGGCGGCCAGCACCAGCAGTACGTAGAGGCCGCGGGTGCGTTCGGCGCCGATGACGACGGCCAGGGTGCGCTTGTCGGCCAGGGCGTCGGCGTCGAGGTCGCGCAGGTTGTTGACCACCAGGATCGCGCAGGCGAGCGCCCCGATGCCGATCCCGGCGTACAGCGCTGGCCAGCTCCACATCTGCGTCTGGACGTACGTCGTGCCGATCACCGCGACCAGCCCGAAGAAGACGAAGACCATCAGCTCGCCGAGACCGCGGTAGCCGTAGGGCTTCGAGCCGCCGGTGTAGAACCAGGCGGCCAGGATCGAGAGCCCGCCGACCGCGACCAGCCACCAGCTCGTGGTGGCCGCCAACACCAGCCCGGCTAGCCCCGCGACGCCGAACGCTGTGAAGGCGGCCGCCTTGACTGCTCCCGCCGAGGCGGTCCCGGAGCCAACCAGCCGCAGCGGACCGACCCGGTCGTCGTCGGTGCCGCGGATGCCGTCGGAGTAATCGTTGGCGTAGTTGACGCCGACCTGAAGGGCCAGCGAGACCACCAGCGCCAGCAGGGCCTTCCACCAGACCGCGCCACCGACGTACGCCGCCACCGCGGTCCCGGCGAGCACCGGCGCGACCGCAGCGGGCAGGGTCCGGGGACGGGCGCCGGCGAGCCAGTGCGAAGGGGTGGCCACGAGCAACGATTCAAGCAGGGGCCCGGCCCCGGGCGAGCATCGGGCGGTCAGCGGGCCGGATCGAGCTGGTGGCGCTCCATGAAGCGCTGGGCCATCCAGGTCGAGGGGGCGATGGCGACAGCCGCGACCGCCACGATCGCGCCGATGATCAGCCACCCGGTGCTGCCCCACTCCAGGGCCAGGTAGGTGTAGAGCGCCGGGGCCCCGACGTACCCGAGAGTCCCGGCGAGGTCGGAAGCGCCCTGATACTCCCCACGCCGCGCGGGGTCGGAGAGCTCGGACTCGAAGAGCCAACCGGCCGCGGACAAGAACAGTTCGGCGCCGGTCACGGTGAGGTGGCCGAGCCAGATCAGGGAGATGGTCAGCCAGCCCACGGTGTCATGGGTGAACAGCGTGATCACGCATGATCCGACGAAGAAGGCGCCGCTGATCCGGGTGGCTCGTAGGGCGGTCGGTAGGTCACGGACCGTCCGAGCGGTGGCCATCGGCAGCAGGACGCACATCACGGTATTAGTACCGAACAGGAACGCCAGCAGAACTGGCGGTGCGTCAGTCTGGGTCACCAACCAGAGCGGGATCACGATGGTGAGCAGCACCTGGTTGGTTCCCATGATGCCGGCGAAGAACTGGGTGAGCAGGAAGCCGGGGTTGCGCAGGGCCCCGGGAACCGGCGGAGCGCCCGTCTGAGTGACCGTCTGCTCGACTGCCTCCTCGATCGCCTGCTCGATCGCCTCTTCCATCGGTTGGGGCCGCTGTTGGTGCTCGGCGCGGGGCAGCCGGGAGATCCAGTAAGCGTTGGCCGACAGCAAGATCGCCGTCAGCCAGGGCAGGGCGCGGATCACCGGGTCGCTGTTCGTGGCCAGCGCGATGCCACCCAGCCCCGCGCCCGCGGTGAAGCCGAGGTTGAGGGCGGCGTACATGTAGGCACGCGAGTCCACTCGCTGCTTCCGCGGCACCACATCGAGCACGTAGGCGCCTCGTCCGGAGTCGCCTGCGGTGCGGACGACCTCCAGGACCACGCTCATCGCCAGGAAGGGCGCGAAGCCGTTGATGAAGGGCCACACCAAAAACATCGACGCGGTTCCGGCCGCGCCGATGACCCACATTCGTTGCGGCCCGATCCGGTCGGCCAACTTGCCCGCCGGCACGGCCACCAGGAAGGAGGCCACCAGGCCGACGGTGATGCCGACCCCCACCTGTGGAGCCGTAAGACCGACGATCTGGACGAAGAAGACCGCGCTGGCGGTGTAGAAGGCGCCGTCGCCGACCGCGAAGAGCAGGGACTGGATCGCCAGTCGGCCAGCCAACACGTTGGGCGGCCTGAGCTGGGTGATCAGGGACGGCACGGGACCCATCTCAACACGGCGGGCTAGCGTTCGTCGCGTGGATTACCTGGTGCCCAGCGACGATCCGATCGCCACCATCGACGGCGTACGCCACTGGCTGGACGCCGCGCACTCCGCGCCGCTGCTGATCCAGACGTCGGGGTCGTCGGGTCGGCCCAAGCGCGTAGTCCTCTCGCGCGACGCCGTGCTCGCTTCCGCGCGGGCGGCTGTGCGGCGACTTGACGGGCAGCGACTGGGATCGCAGGGTCGGTGGGCGTTGGTGCTGCCATCGTCGTACGTCGCCGGGGTGCAGGTGATCGTCCGGTCCCTGCTCGCGGGGCAGTCGCCGGTCCTGGACGGTTGGGCGGATGCCGAGTTCACCTCGCTCGTTCCGACCCAACTGCACCGGCTACTCGACTCGCCGGTGGATGTCGCCGCGCTGGCGTCGATGCGGGCGGTACTGCTCGGTGGCGGACCGATCTACCCTGCCCTCCGGGAGCGCGCCGAGGCGGCGGGGGTGCGGGTGGTGGCGACGTACGGCGCCTCGGAGACCGCGGGCGGCTGTGTCTACGACGGGGTGGCGCTGGACGGGGTCGCGGTGGCGCTGGAGGCCACCGGCCGGATCCGGATCGCGGGGCCGACGCTGTTCGATGGGTACGACGGCGCCCCGGAGCTGACCGCGGAGGCGCTGGTGGACGGCTGGTTCGTGACCTCGGATGCCGGCCGGTTCGACGAGGACGGCAGGCTGCAGGTGCTGGGCCGGATGGACGACGTGGTGATCTCGGGCGGGGTCAAGGTGCCGCTGCCCGCAGTCGCGAGCCGCCTTCGGGAGCACCCGAACCTGGCGGCGGCCGAGGTGCTCGGGGTGCCAGACCCGGAGTGGGGGCAGCGGGTGGTCGCGTTCGTCGTTGCGACCTCGGGTGCCGCGCCCTCGGTTGGGGAGTTGCGCGACTTCGTGACCGATCGGCACCCGCGAGCCTGGGCGCCGAGGCAGGTCGTGGTGCTGGGATCCCCGGAGTCCCCGACGTCTCATATGTCATGGCCGCTGTTGACCAACGGCAAGGTCGATCGCGTGGCCTTGCGACAGCTCGCGTGATGTCCAGGGAGACGACCGGGGAGCAGGGGCCGCTCGGCGATTCGTTCTGCTTCTCGATCCCGATGCGCACCCGGTTTCGAGGGATCACCGTGCGCGAGGGGATGTTGTTCCGCGGCGGTGCTGACGGGGATGACGGGACCGGGTGGGGTGAGTGGAGCCCGTTCCTGGACTACGGACCCGCGGTCGCCGAGCCCTGGCTGCGGTGCGCGACCGAGGCCGCAGCCAAGGACTGGCCCGATCCGGTGCGCGATCGAGTGCCGGTCAACGTGACCGTCCCGGCGGTCGACCCCGAGCGCGCCCACGCGATCGTCCGGGCGGGCGGCTGCACGACAGCCAAGATCAAGGTCGCCGAGCCCGGGCAGCGTCTCGCCGACGACCAGGCTCGGGTCGAGGCGGTCCGCGACGCCCTCGGCCCTACCGGGAGGATCCGGGTCGATGCCAACGGCGGCTGGGACATCGACCAAGCGGTGACCGCGATCCGGACGCTGGATCGGGCCGTGGGTGGCCTGGAGTACGTCGAGCAGCCGTGCGCCACGGTCGAGGAGCTGGCCGCCTGTCGGCGTGCGGTCGACGTCCCGATTGCTGCCGACGAGTCGATCCGGCGAGCCCGGGACCCCTACCGGGTCCGCGACCTGGAGGCGGCCGACATCGCCGTGCTCAAGGTGCAGCCGCTGGGCGGGGTGCGGGCCTGCCTGCGGATCGCCGAGGACATCGGGCTGCCCGTCGTGGTGTCGTCGGCACTGGAGACCTCGGTCGGGATCGCCGCTGGGGTAGCCCTGGCTGCCGCGCTGCCCGAGCTGCCCTACGCCTGCGGGTTGTCGACGGTCCAACTGCTGACCGACGACGTGGCCGTCGCTTCGTTGCTGCCGGTCGACGGGATGCTCGCCGTGCGGGCTACGACCGTGGACGAGGTGGCGCTGACTCGCTTGGCGGCCTCGCCGGAGCGGGCCGCGTTCTGGGCGGCCCGTCTCGCAGGGGTGCGGGCCCTGCGGCAGGATCGATGACCGTGAACGAATCCACCGAGCGCGCCCGGATGGTGATCCGAGAGCTGATCACCCAGGGCGTGACCGATGTGGTGCTGGCCCCCGGATCACGGAACGCACCGCTGCTGTTCGCGGCGTACGACGCTGCCGCTGCTGGACTCCTGCGGCTGCACACCCGGATCGACGAACGGTCTGCCGGGTTCACCGCGATCGGACTGCTGCGGGGCGGCGCGCGCGGGGCGGCAGTGATCTGTACGTCGGGAACCGCCGTCGCCAACCTGCACCCAGCGGTGCTGGAGGCCGCGCATGCGGGGTTGGTGCTGTGGGTCGTCACTGCCGACCGACCCGAGCGGCTGCACGGCACCGGGGCCAACCAGACCACCGAGCAGGTGGGCATCTTCGGGCCGCTGGTGGAGACCATCGACATCGGCGAGGAGGGATCCTGGCTGATGTTCTGGGACCTCGACGGCCCGGTGCACCTCAATGTCCGGTTCGACGATCCGCTGCTGCCCGAGGACCGGTGGGTTCCCGACGTCGAGGTGCTCCCAAGGCCCGCGCGGCCACCAGTGGTCACCAGCGCCGCGCTCGATCCCGGTCCGCACACGGTGGTGGTGGCCGGCGACGATGCCGGTCCGCCGGCCCGGGTGCTCGCCGAGCGAGCGGGCTGGCCGCTGTTCGCCGAGCCGAGCAGCGGCTCGCGGACCGGGGCGAATGCGCTGCGATGCTACCGGCTGCTGCTGGACGGCGTTCTCGGCAGACAGATCGAGCGGGTGGTGGTGCTGGGGCACCCGACGCTGTCACGACCGATCACCCGGTTGCTGGCGCGTGAGGACGTTGAGGTGCTGGACGTCGCGCCGCGTGGGGTGTGGCGTGAGCGACCCTTCGAGTCGATCCGGCTGGAGGGGGTGCCGATGCTCGAAGGGCCCGCGCCATCCGGCTGGCTGGAGTCCTGGCACGAGGCGGACGCCGAGGTGGGGCGGCGCCTGGACGCGTTGCTGGGCGCCGAGGCCGACCTGACGCCGTACGAGGTAGCTGGAGCGGTGGCCCGTGCGCTGCCCGCCGGTGGGCTGCTCTACGTCGGAGCGTCCAGTCCGATCCGGGATCTGGACCTGATGGTGCCGCGCTACGACGTCGGCGCCCGGCGCAAGGTGGTGGCCAACCGCGGACTGTCCGGCATCGACGGGGTGGTGTCGTCGGCGATCGGCGCGGCGCTCGGTCGGCCGCAGTCGAGTCGGGCGCTGGCGCTGATGGGCGATGTCACCTTCCTGCACGACAGCAACGGGCTGGTGCTGGGCCCCGACGAACCGCGCCCGGACCTGACGATCGTGGTGGTCAACGACGACGGGGGGTCCATCTTCTCGATGCTCGAGCAGGGGGAGCCGCCACACGCCGATCGCTTCGACCGGCTCTTCGGCACCCCGCATCGGGTCGACCTGGCCTCGCTGTGTGCCGCTACCAGGACCCCGCACTGGCGGGTCGAGTCGTTGGTCGAGCTCGAGCACGCGCTCGCCGCGCCGAACGGGGGCATCGAGGTCACCGAAGTCGTCGTACGCCGCGACAACCGCCGCGACCTGGACGCCCGAATCCGCGCCCTCGGTGCCCGCTAGGGGCCGGGTCCCCCGGGTCCAGCAAGCGCGATCAAGACAAACGTCGTCCGCACGCGTGAGGATTGGGCGATGACCACCTCGTCCACCGCAGCCGACACCTTCGCCGACTTCGTCGACCAGCTGGCCGATGCTCTCACCGGTGACGGCTACGGCGGGGACGGGGACGGGGGGACGGGGGGACGGCGGGCACCGGGGACTACTGGGCCGCCCGGATGCACTTCTCGCGCTTCCACTTCGACCGCATGATCAGTGCGGTGGCGGGTGAGCCGCCCGCGGCGTTCCGGCGACGCATCCTGCTGGAGCGGGCGGCGTACCGGATGATCTCTACCTCCGGCTCGCTGCTCGACATCGCCGTCGAGGCCGGCTACGGGTCCCACGAGGCCTTCACCCGCGCCTTCACCCGGGCGTACGGCGCCCCGCCGGGCGCCTGGCGTCGCCGACCCGGTCATCTCCAGATCGAGGCGCCGAGCGGCGTCCACTTCCATCCACCCGGTGGCCTCCGGCTGCCCGCACGAGACAGGACGACGGACATGCAACTGCTCACGAAGATGGTCGAGCACCACGTCTGGCTGACCGGTGAGATGGTGCGCCTCGCGGACCGACTGACCGACGACCAGCTCGACCGGCCCATCGTGCTCGACGTCGATGACGACGTACAGACGATCAGGTCGCTGCTCTCGCGCCTGGTCGGGCAGATGGGGATGTGGAACGCCGCGATGGCGACCCGCGACTACGACTGGTCGGTGGAGGACCACGAGTCGCTGTCGTCGTTGCGGGAGAGGCTGGCCGCCGAGGGGGCGACCTACCTGGTCCACGGCCACGAGGTGGCGGGCCAGGACCGTCTTGACGACACCCTCGTGGACGCGTTGTTTGAGCCGGCCGAGGTCTTCACCTACGGCGGGATGATCGCCCACATGCTGACCTTCGCCGCGCACCGGCGCACGCTGGTCGCCCTCGCGTTCGGCGCCCACGGGATAGGGGAACTCGGTTGGGGTGACCCGATGACCTGGGTCGCGCGACCCGCCTAGGACGGTGGCCCGACGCGGACGGGCACAATGTCCTTCGTGGAGATCGCTCTGGCCCTCGTCGCGCTGGCGGTCGTCGTCCTGACGTTCACCGCGCTGGCGGACAAGGTCGAGTTCCCGGCGCCGCTGCTGCTGATCGCCGTCGGGGTGGGCGGGTCCTACCTGCCGTTCCTGCCCGAGGTGCACCTGAGCCATGACGTCGTGCTGCTCGGGCTGCTGCCGCCGTTGCTCTACGCGACCGCGATCCAGACCTCGCTGGTGGACTTCAACGCCAACCGGCGCCCGATCATGCTGCTCTGCATCGGGCTGGTGGCCTTCACCACCGCCGGGGTGGCGGTCGTCGTGCACACCGTGATCCCCGACATCAGCTGGCCGATCGCCTTCGCGATCGGGGCGGTGGTGGCGCCCCCGGACGCGGTCGCGGCGACCGCGATCGGTCGGCGGATCGGCCTGCCACGCCGGATCGTGACGATCCTCGAGGGTGAGTCGCTCTTCAACGACGCCACCGCGCTGGTCGCGCTGCGCACCGCGCTCGGGGCGACAGCGGTCGGCGTCTCGGTTGCCCAGGTCGGCTGGGACTTCGCCCGCGCCGCGGGTGGAGGGGCGCTGGTCGGACTGGGCCTGTTCCTGATCGTCGCCTGGGTCCGCAAGCGGGTGGACGACCCGCTGTTGAGCACCGGCATGTCCTTGGTCGTCCCGTTCGCGGCGTACGTCTTCGCCGAGCTGCCCTACATCCACGGCTCCGGCGTGATCGCCGTAGTCGTCGCCGGGCTGCTGCTGGGCCACCGGGCACCGGTCATCCAGACCGCCCAGTCCCGGATCGCAGAGCGGACGAACTGGCGCACCATCGCCTACGTCCTCGAGAACGCTGTCTTCCTGCTGATCGGACTCCAGGCTAGCTGGATCGTCGACGACGTTGCCCAGAGCCGGATCCCGGCGGGCCGGATCGCCGCGGTCTGCGTGGCCACCCTGGTCGCAGTCATCGTGCTGCGGCTCGCCTGGGTGTTCCCGACGCGCTACCTGTTGATCCGCACGCGACGCCGGAGTCCCGGCGCGCAGGCAGGTCCCAGGCCCGGACCGCCGGCCTCCTACGCCTTCATGATCGGTTGGGCGGGCATGCGCGGCGTGGTGACGCTGGCCGCCGCCTTCGTGATCCCCGAGGAGACCAAGCACCGCGAGGTGCTGCTGCTGATCGCCTTCACCGTCGTCGCCGGCACCCTGTTCATCCAGGGGCTGTCGTTGCCGTGGTTCGCCCGCCGCCTCAACGTGCCCTCGCCGGACCCCGCCGACGATGCGCTGGCCCGTGCCACGGTTCTGCAACAGGCATCGAAGGCGGGCGAGGAGGCGATCGGGTCCCTGGAGTACGACGACCAGCACGGCGTGGTGGATGCGATCCGGGCGCGCGTCGAGCAGCGCAACTTCGCCGCCTGGGAGCGACTCGGCACGACCGCGGAGAAGGAGACGCCGAGTGAGCTCTACTCCCGGATCCGGTTGGCGATGATCGACGCGGAACGCGAGCGGGTGTTGGAGATCCGCAGTGGCGGACAGGTGTCGTCCACCGTGATCGCCGAGGTGCTGACGGTGCTCGACGTCGAGGAGAGCATGCTGGATCTGGCTGCACAGGAGCGCGCCGATCTGCGCAGCAGTGGTGGTCAGCGCCAGACCGGCGACACCTGCGCGGATCTAGACGAACACCCGGTCGGTCAGATCGTTCAGGACCCGGTCTGCGCGCGCTGCCTCGAGAAGGGTCATGGCTGGGTTGCGCTGCGCCAGTGCCTGGACTGCGGTCACGTAGGGTGCTGCGACTCCTCGCCGGACCGCCACGGCACGCAGCACTTCCGAGAGACCGGTCACCCGGTCATGCAGTCGGCCGAGCCGGATGAGGACTGGCGGTGGTGCTTCGTGCACCACCTGACTGACTAGCCGACTGGCTACCGCTACGTCAGCAGCAGTCGGTCGCCTCGGCGGCGGCAACGGGTGCTAGTGCGAATCCGGCGGCCCGTCCGGGTTCGGGGCGCGGGGTGGAGCAGCCGGCGGTGGCGCGGAGGGAGGCTGCTGCGGCTGGGGCGACCGCGGCCGGGGAGCGCCGGTGACCATCGCGAAGCTCGGCATCGCACCGGCTTCCTCGGCGGCCTCCAGCCCAACCAGCACCCGGGTTCGGTCGGCATCGTCTATCGAGCGCCCGGTCTCGGACAGGTAGGTCAACATCCCGAGATCGCGGTAGTGTCGCTCGACGTCGCGACCAGCGTTGCTGGCCGACAGCGACCCCTCGACGCTCTTGGTCAGCCCGTTGGCGGCGGCTTTGACTTCGTCCATGAATCCCATAGCGACTCAACGACGCCTTCGTCGACCAGCTCGCCTTCCCTCAGGTCGAAACAGTGCCCCGTCTTCGAGTCTAGGTCGATGCCGGGACGGTTGTCGCCCCGAACCGGATCGGGACCTTCACCGCCCCGGTGTTGCCGGAGACCGGAAGCCATTGGCCGAGGCCCTCGGGCGCGGCGTTGGGCAGTCGACGCGCCAGCAACGGCAACGCCACAGCCATGTCGGTGCGGGCCACGAAGTGCCCGAGACAGTGGTGAACGCCGCCGCCGAACCCCAGGTGCGGCGGTCGCTCGGCGGTGATGTCGAAGCCGGGGTCGGTCATCGCCGCCGGATCGGTGCCGGCGGCGTGGGACAGCACCTGGACTATCCCGCCGGCGGGAACGGCGAGACCGTGGAGGTCGACATCCTCGATGGCCTCCCGCGTCACCCAGGTCACCGTCGGGTTGACCCGCATCACCTCCTCCACAGCCGGCTGGCCAAGATCGGGCCGCTCACCCAGCAGCCGCCACTGCCCGGGATGCGCGAGCAGGGTCTGCAGCGCCAGGCCGAGCTGATTGCGGGTGGTCTCCATGCCGGCGAAGGCGAGGAACACCAGGGCGACGCTGAGCTCGTGCCGCGACAGGCGGTCGCCGTCCTCACTGACCTGCACCAGGGTCGAGACGAGGTCGTCGCGTGGGTGCGCCTGACGATTCGCGACCACCTCCTCCAGATAGCCGGTCAGTCCCTCCAGGGCAGCCTCGATCCGGTGCACCTGCGCACCAACGTCGATCGAGAACGACGCGCCGAGGTCGTCGGCCCAGTGCGCCACCTGGCGCCAGTTGTCGTCGGGCAGCCCCAGGATCACACAGATGACGCGAGCGGCGTACGGCTCGGCGAACTCGCTGATGAACTCCACCCGGCGCCGTTCGACGAAACCGGCGATCAGCTCCTCGGCCAGCGCCTGGAACTGGGGCGTCAGCGACTCGATCGCCTTCTTGCGGAAGGCCGGCATCAGCAGCCGGCGGATCCGCGCGTGGTCGTCACCCTCCAGGCTCAGCAGGGTCTCGCGCCACCAGTCGGAGAAGAGCCCGGAGTGGACCCCGTTCTGCTCCGGCCACCGGGCGTTTCCCTGCTGGAACCGCCGGTCACGCAACACCGCAGCGCCTTCGGCGTAGGACAGGATCGCCCAGCCGTAGTTCGTCCGCACCCACCAGTTCACCGCACGCAGCCCGTGCACCTGCTCGGAGGTGACGTCGGTAGCCGGATCGCCCAGGTCCAAGAACCTCACGAGCGCACCAACTGGAGCTCTGGGGCATCGAGGCTTGCGTAGAGCTTGCGCGCGCCGCTGTCCCGGAAGCCCTGCTTGGCGTAGAACGAGCGGGCTCGCAGGTTGTCCTCGAGCACCCACAGGTACGCCGCCTTCGCGCCGATCACAGCCGACTGCAACGCCGCGCCGGTCCCGGTCCCGTGCCAGGCCTCGCGGACGTACAGCGCCTGGAGCTCTAGGTTGGTCGGGGCCTCCTGGTCCCGGGCCGGGCCCGCGGCAGCGAAGCCGATCAACTCTTCGCCGGCAACCGCGACGGTCCGTTCGGCACCGTCCTGGATCTGGCGCCGCCAGCGTCCGATCCAGGCAGCCTCGTCGCTCAGGAGAGGGGCGAGCAGCGCGGGGTCGGTGATCGGTCCGTAGGCCTCGCGCCAGCACGCCATGTGCAGCCGGGCCCCGGCTTCGGCGTCCTCCACGCTCGCCCGCCGCAGCTCGACCCCCGTGGCCGACCGCAGCGTCTCCATGCGCAGATCCTAGTGAAAGTCCTTGCTGCCGAGCCAGACGTTTCATTGCTGGACTGAACCGCTACCCGTCTGGTACCGGAGGACCCCAACGCGTCGGCCCCGTGGGAGTCCGTCAGCCCGACTCACCACGGGCACGCGCGTAGCGCTCGTAGATCACCCGCGAGCCGAACGTCCTGGTCCCGGCCAGATCGAAAGGGACGCTGCGGGTGATTGGCGGCAGGAAGGGCGTGCCGCCCCCGACAACGACCGGATTGCGAAACATCCGCAGCTCGTCAACGAGACTCAGCTCGATCGCTGCCGCGGCCAGGCCGGCACCGCCGATCGCGACGTCTTCGTCCGTAGCGTCGAACGCCGCCGCCAACTCCGCGGTCAACGACGTCTCGGCGAGCCGGGCGTTGCCCTGAACGCGGTCCAACGTGCGGCTGAAGACGACCTTGGGGAGAGCGCACCACAGGTCGGCGAACGCGGCCCCGAGTTCGGTGTCCCGCGTCGACTGATCCCTCTCCCCACGGCAGCATGGTCTCGTAGAGTTTTCGGCCGCACAGAAAATATCCGAGCTCACGTGTCTGCGCGATGTGAAAGCCGAATTGCTCCTCGCTGGGGACCGTCCACCCGAACCCGCCATCGCGGTCGGCGATATATCCGTCCATCGAGACGCTCATCGAGTAGATCAGCATGGCTCAAGCTCCTGGCAGCGAGCCCTGACCGGTCGCGAGACGTAACCGCGTCGTTCGCGGTGGTCCAAGCGATCCTACGGCCGACCGGATCCATTCGCGGAGCTAGCCTGGATCGCATGAGGCTCACCAAGCTCGGCCACGCTTGCATCCGGATCGAGCACAACGGCCGCACGGTCGTCATCGACCCTGGAGGATTCACCGATCCGGACGCCGTCCATAGGGCGGACGCCGTACTTCTCACCCATCAGCATCCCGACCACTACGACGCGGGCAATCTGCGGCGCACGGACGCGCCGATCTTCACCATCGACGAGGTCGCCGCGACCATCGGTGCGGATGCACCGGATCTGACCGACCGGATCACGGTCATCACTCCGGGCCAGGACTTCGACGCGGCCCTGCCGGTGCGGGCGATCGGTGAGCTGCACGCGGTGATCCATCCCGACCTGCCGCGGGTGCACAACAGCGGTTATGTCGTCACCGCCGGTGACACCACGATCTTCCACCCCGGGGATGCGTTGACTCTGCCGGGCCAGCCGGTCGACGTGCTGTGCGTCGTGGTGTCGGCGCCGTGGATGAAGGCCTCCGACGCGGTCGAGTTCGCCCGACAGGTCGGGGCACCGCGCAACGTGGCGATCCATGACCGGATCTACTCCGAGGCCGGGCTGGGGATCGTGGACGGCCACCTCTCGCGGCTGCTCGCCGAGGGCCAGGAGTACGTCCGGCTCGCGGACGGCCAGGATCTCTGAGTTGCGGGCGTGGCGCTTGCGCCGTCCGGCGGTCGTGCCGGATCGTGCAGGGGTGTTCGGTTTGGTACGCCGCGGGCCCCGCTGGGGCGCGCCGAGGTGCGCGTGGTGCGTGGTTCGGCCCGCGCGAGAGGCTCGACGGAACGACCATCTGGGCGAGCAACTTGTCAACGACGCGACCGGGCCGACCGCGGCGTGCTCCCTGCCGGTGGGGGCCGGGCCCCGGTGGGCGCGCTGGTCGTGGAGAAGCTCTCAGCGCACGGTAAGCCGGACGATCCCTGAGTGCCGCTGCGCCTTGACCTCATGGAGTAGGGGGAGGAACCCGGACTGCGAATCGAGATGATCACGCCGGACCCCCTCAGCGAGACGACGAGTGCACTCGAGCTGCCCCCCGGTCAACACTGCGTCAGGAGGGTGACCGCGTCCGGGATCGGCATCTGAAACGGCGTCAGTCCGGGGCGATATTGATGTCCTCCTCGCCGGTGCGCACGGCATACGCGCTTGGCGTGAGGTTCCGAGCGCTGGTCGAGCTGGGCGGCAAGACCGCAACGGGGATCGAGATCCCACCTGTCGTCGTCGAAGCGCTCGGGACGAGCAAACGGCCGGCCGTCCGAGTCAGGGTCGGGGACCACGCCTACCGGACGACGGTCGCTTCGATGGGCGGCCGATTCCTGGTGCCGCTCAACGCCGAGAACCGAGCCGCGGCTGGGCTCAGGGCGGGCGATCAGGTTCAGGTCGACATCGAGATCGACGACGAACCGCGCACTGTCGTGGTCCCCTCAGACCTCGCCGAGGCACTCGGACAAGAGCCCAAGACACAGGCGTTTTTTCGAAGAGCTCGCCTACACCCATCGCAAGGAGTGGGTGCGCTGGGTTGAAGAAGCGAAGAGGGCTGAGACCCGCGCGGCACGAATCGCCAAGGCAGTCACCTCGCTGGGTGCCGGAATCCGCACCCACTAACCCGGCCCGTCGGCACGGCAACACCTTGCGTGTGGCGAGGAGATCGGCTCATGCGCGAGGAGCCAGGCCGCATCCGGCGCGAGCCACTGCTCTCAGCTCGAACGGCCCTCGAGGCGATCCGACCTTCTCGAACAGGGCCTGGCGCAGCGCTGCTCGATCCTGACCCTGCTGACGCACCGCGTAGCTCCCGGCCGGTCCCATCCCGCACAGGAATCCAGACCAGAGGTCGTCGAAGGACGAATAGGTCGAAGTCACCTCCAGCGTCGACTCGGTGGTCTGCTCGAAGCCGGCTTCCTCGAATAATCCGGCGAGCTCACCTTCGCTGCCCAAGCGAAGCCCGGCCTCGTCGGAGGCGTCCGGGTCCAGGCTCGCTGCGGCGTCCCAGAAGTACCGCAGCATCTCCATGCCCTGGGTGGCGTCCCAGCTGCAGGCCGCCACCGTCCCACCAGGGCGCAGCACCCGGCGCATCTCGCGAGCGGCGGCCGCGGGATCGCTGACGAAATGCAGGATCAGCTGTGCCAGCACCACGTCCTGCGAAGCGTCCTCGAACGGCAACTCTTCAGCGCGACCAGGGCGCACCTCGACACCCGGGTGTCGGCGGCGGCACTCCTCCATGAACGGCGCCGAGGGGTCGCAAGCCAGGACCGCTGCCGCGCCGAGTCGCTCGACCAGGACACCCGTCAGCGCCCCGGGACCGCAGCCGACGTCCAGGGCGCACTGACCAGCCGTTACCCCCGCCCAGTCGGCGAACGCAGGGGCCAGGGCACGGGAGTAGCGCCCCATGAATACGTCGTAGTCCGCCCCAGATGACTGGAACGTGACAGCACCCTCAACCGGCTCCATGGCCTGCTCCCTCCCCTACCCGGCGACCCCGTGCCCCCGGCCAAGTTCACGTTACTCCCGATCTCATCCCCGAACTGTCGGTCCTAAGGTGACCGGACGCGTAGTCGTCCTCAGTCCTTGTACCGACGCTTCTTCTCGTGCATCCCACCCAACAGCTTCAGTCCGTTCCACGACTCGGCGAGGTGCTCCGAGGGCGACAGCGACTTCCAGGGCCGGCGGCTATCGCGGGGGATCCCGGACCGGGAGACGGCCTCGAAGAATGCGAGGGCGATGAGAACGATGATGATCAACGAGAACACGTCAAAGACCTGCCGCATCGGTGGCGAGCGAATCACGAACCGGGACCAGCTTGGCCTGGCTCTCGGCCAGCTCGGCTTCGGGGTCGGACCCGGCCACCACGCCGCAGCCGGCGAACAGACGCACGGTCGCGCCGTCGATCTCCGCCGAGCGCAGCGCGAGGCCCCACTCCCCGTCGCCGTCGGCGTCCATCCAACCGACCGGGCCGGCATAGCGACCACGGTGCATGCCCTCGAGCTCGGAGATCAACGCCAGAGCAGAAGCGGTCGGGGTGCCGCCGACGGCGGCGGACGGGTGCAACGACTCCGCCAGCCGCAGCGAGGAGACGGTGGCGGCGTCGTGGACCACGCCGGCGACGTCGGTAGCCAGGTGCATCACGTTGGGCAGGTGCAGCACGAACGGCGCCTCGGGCACGTTCATCGACGAGCAGTGCGGGTCGAGGGCGTCGGCGACCGAGCGGACGGCGTACTCGTGCTCCTCCAGGTCCTTCGACGACCGGGCCAGGGTGGCGGCCTGGGCGAGGTCGCGCTCGTCGTCGCCGGTGCGTCGGATGGTGCCGGCGAGCACGCGGGAGGTGACCAGGCCGCGCTCGCGCCGGACCAGCATCTCCGGCGTCGCCCCGTAGAGATCGTCGACGTGGAACGTCCAGCACATCGGATACTGCCGGCTGAGTCGGCTCAACGGCCAGCGTACGTCGATCGGCGTCTGCGAGGTGGCAACCAGATCGCGCGCCAGAACGACCTTCTCGATCGAACCGGCCTCGATCCGAGCGACCGCGTCGGCGACCACCGACATCCATTGCTCGCAGTTCAGGGCGCCGTCGGTGAAGGAGAGCCCCTCTGGCGGCTGCACCGGCTCGACGTGCGGGAATAGCCCTGATGCGTCGGGGATCGTGGACCCCTTGGGACCGATCGTGGTCAGCCACCAGCGGTCAGCCCGGCGCCCCACGACAACGTGCGGGACCACCAGCACCGAGTCTCCCGGCTCGTCGGCGAAGGCAAAGGAGCCGAAACTGACCAGTCCGCTCCCGGGCTCGCCGACCGGGTCATCCACTCGCGCCCGCGAGGTCAACTCGCTCCACCACTTATCGGCGTCCGCGAACCGGGTCGGACCGGAGGTGCGCAGCCGGGCCGCCACGCCCCACCCAACGAGCCCTTCCCCGTGTCGCAACCAGACAACCGTGTCCTCGCCCGGAAGCAACGACAACAGATCGCTGGCCACGTCGGAGTCCAGCCAAGCCGTCCGGACGTCGAGCGGCTGATCGACGGTCGTCGTACTGCTCTTCACAAGGCCAAAGAGTACGTCGGTCCTCCTTGCCGCGACGACGGCTCAGGCGAACCAGATCACCAGCGCCGCCGTGAGCGCGAGCATCACCCCGGTCAGGATCCGATAGTTGATCAGCACCGGCGTGTCCTTGAGCGCCACCGTCTCGTCCCGCCAGTACTGGCCCTTCCAGGTGAGCTCGTCAGTCTTCTCCAGATCCGGCGTGGCGCCCACGATGCTGATCACCACGAGCATGGCGATCGAGAGGGCGAAGCTGATGCCCGCGGCGTACAAGAACTGGATCGTGGGCTCCTTCGGCAGCACCTGGGTGATGACGAAGGCGGCGAGTCCCAAGGGCTGCATGACGACCAGCGTCAGGAAGGCCGAGGTGGCGTTGATCCGTTTCCAGCCGATCCCCACCAAGAAGACCGCCACGACCGGTGGTACCAGGAACGACAGCACCGACTGCAGGTAGTTGTACAGCGTGTCGAACTGGGCGATGAAGGGCGCCCAGAGAATAGCCACGACCAGTGCCACCACCGTGGCGATCCGGCCGACGAGCACCAGGCCACGATCACTTGTTTCGGGCTTCAGCGTCTTGACGAAGTCCATGGTCACGATGGTGGACGCCGAGTTGAGGATTGAGTCCACGGTCGAGGTGATGGCGGCGATCACGGCAGCCAGGATGACCCCCCGGACGCCGACTGGCAGCAGGTCGAAGACCAGGGTCGGGAAGACCGTGTCGGGGTTGTCGAGCTTCTCGTACAGGCTCAGGGCCATCACCCCGGGCATGATGAACAGGAAGAGGAACGCGAGCTTGATGAAGCCGGCCATCAGGGCGCCCCAGCGGCCATGGTCCAGGCTCCTGGCGCCCAAGGTGCGCTGGACGACGAGCTGGTTGGTGGTCCAGTAGTACAACCCGATGATAAGTACGCCGGTGAGCAGTCCCGGCCAGGGTAGGTCGGGGTTGTCCGCGGGCAGGATCAGGCTCATCTTCTCGTCGCCGGCGACCTCGTACATCTTGTCCCAGGACGGGATCGCGCGCCAGGTGGCGATGAAGACGATAAGGCCACCAATGATGGTCACCGTCGCCTGGATGCTGTCGGAGATCATGACGGCCCCGAGGCCTCCCACGACCGTGTAGATGGCAGCCAGGATGGCCAGCGCCGCGACGGAGACGATCAGTGGGATCTCGGGATACAAGACCCTGATCACCACTGCTCCGGCAAACAGGGCGGCCGCCATGTCGATGAACATGTTGGCGAACAGGTTGAAGCCGGCGAAGGCCATCCGGGAGCGGCGGTCGAACCGCTTCTCCAGGAACTCAGGGAGGGTGAACACCCTGGAGCGCAGGTAGAACGGCAGGATGAAGAAGATGAACAGGGCCAGGATGACGGTCGTCATCCATTCGTAGGCGAAGATCGAGATGCCCTGGTCGTAGGCTCCGCCGGCGAGACCAACAAACGTGGCGCCGGACATGTTGGTGGCGACTAGGGACAAACCGACGAAGGGCCAGATGAAGTTGCGCCCGCCCAGGAAATAGTCCTCGGTGGCGCTGGATTCTCTGCCGTCCGCCTTGGCGGCGGCGTTCGCCTTCTTCTTAGCGCGCGCGCCGAGGACCAGCGGGATGATCCGGCTGACGATCAGATAGCCGATGATGACGGCCAAGTCGAGGGTGCCGACCTCGAAGTCCGGGACCTCGCGGAGCTGGCTGGGGAGCATCATCACTTGTCCTTCCTGACCACGAGCACCGGACAGGGCGCATGTCGCACCACACCCTCGGCATCACTGCCCAGCAGGACACGCTTGAAGGCGTTGAGCCCCCGGCTGCCCAGCACGATGAGGTCGGCGTCGATCTCGTCGCGCAGCCGGAGGATCTCGTCGGTCGCTCGGCCCATCCGCAGATAGCTTTGCGTGGGTGTCATCTGCGCCGACTCGAACTTGGCGACCTGCTGATCGAGCATGTCCTGACTCGAGGCGCGCAGTCGTTCTCGCTGCTCGGGGTTCATCGCGTCCGGGTTGGTCCACGCCGACACGAGCCCGACGTGCACCACGTGCAGCTCGGCCGAGGTGTGGCCCAGCAGGTCGACGGTGTGACGCAGGGCGAGGTCGGATTCGGTCGAGCCGTCCGCGGCGAACAGGATGCGATGGGGGAATTGCGACATGAGCTCTCCTTCGAGCGGGTGATTGAGCCTTCAACAAAACCGACTCAGGACCTTGTTCTGGGAACGAGCAGGTCTCGATGGCCTCATCACCGCGAGCCCAAGAGCGATGTACCCCATCCACGATGGAGCATGCGCACCGACATCAAGTCTCTAGGCGCCCACCGCCGCGAGTAGGTCAGCCATGACCCCGACCGGGGGTCCGAACGTCGGCCTGGCCGCTAGGTTCGACCCATGACCAGCAACCGAGTGGACTTCGCCGCCGCCGAACGCTCGATGCCTCCCCATCTGCGGCCGTTGGTCTGAGCGCGTGGAAGCCGACGAACCACAGCTGGTCGATGGCGGCGACCGCGCTTGCGGGGAGTTGTTGCTGGTCCTCGCAACTCGGGCACGAGCACTGCCTCCGGGGACCGCCCTGCGACTGGTGGCCACTGACCCAGCCGCCCCCATCGACCTACCCGCCTGGTGTCACTTGACCGGCCATTCCTACCTGGGTAGGGGGACCCAAGAGGATGGGCGACCGCACTACGATGTGCAGACCGTGGCCAAACCGCACGAAACCGAGCCCGACTACCCATGGCGGCACATGTCGTCGCACCACCGAGAGGACACCCAACCATGAATGGTCTCGTCATCAACCTCACCCGCTCGATCGACGACCCGGATCGCTCCAGCGTCGCCATGGTGGTGGCCGGAGCCTCGGTCGCCTCGGACCAGAAGACCACGGTCTTCCTCTCCTCCGAGGGCACCCGACTGGCTGCCACGGGAGTGGCCGAGGACATCAACGAGGAGGGCTTCGCCGCGATGGCGCAGCTGGTGTCGACGTACGTCGAAGCCGGTGGCACCTTCCTGGTCTGCAGCCCCTGCGCGAAGAAGCGCGGCATCGGCGAGGACGACCTGATCGAGGGCGCCTCGATCGTGGGCGGCGCGACCCTGGTGGCGTTGCTGGCCGATGGCGCCTCGTCGCTGTCGTTCTGATCGCGGTCAGCTGATGTCAGGTCCCGCTCCCGCCCCGGCTCCCTCCCTCGAGTACGACGGGGGCGACATGGACTGCGGGAGCGGGCTGCTGCTGGCGATCACCACCCGGATGCGCAAGATCGACCCGGGTCAGGTGATGCTGCTGCACACCCGCGAGAAGTCGGTGCTGGCCGATCTGCCCGCCTGGGCGCGATTGGCCGGCCACGACCTGCTCGAGGTGCTCGACCGCGGCGACGGATCGGGGCCCTGGGAGTTGTCGATCCAGCGTGGGCAGGGCCGCCAGAGAGCCGGGGTGACCCCGGTCGTGGAGTATTCCTCCGGAGAACTGGCGCCCCTGGGCACCCGGCTGTGGCTCTACTCCAACTTCCACTGCAACCTGGCCTGCACCTACTGCTGTGCCGGGTCCTCGCCCAAGGCCGAAGCCCGCCTGATGCCGGTCGAGATGGCGGCCGCCGCAGCAGCCGAGTTCGCCGCTCAGGGCGGTCGTGAGCTGCTGGTCACCGGCGGAGAGCCGTTCCTGCATCCCGAGCTGGACGCGCTGATCGCCGCCGTCTCGCTGGTGCCGGTCACGATCCTCACCAACGCGATGGTGTTCGAACGTGGACGTCGCCGCGAGATGCTGGAGTCGCTGGATCGCGACGTGGTGACCCTGCAGATCAGTTTGGACTCGGCCGGACCGGGACTCCACGACCGGCAACGGGGCAAGGGTTCGCACGCCAAGGCGCTGGCCGGCATCGAGTTGTCCCGGGAGCTCGGCTTCCGGGTCCGCGTCGCCGCGACGTACTTCCCCGAGGACGCCGCCGATGCTGGCGACCTGGATGTCGTGCTGGGCCGCCTCGGCGTGGACCCCGGGGACCGGCTGATCCGGCCGGTCGCTCAAGAGGGGTTCGCGGAGGCCGGCGTCGAGATCACCACCGCCAACATCGAGCCCGAACCCACCCTGACCGCCGACGGCGCCTGGTGGCACCCGGTCGCAGTGACGAATCCACATCTGCGGGTCGCCGAGGCGCCGCTGCCGCTGGAGCACGTCTTCGATGTGATCCGCGACGTCGTTGAGGTTCAAGAAGCCGCGGGAGCGCAGGGACGCAGCGTCTTTCGGTGTACCTGACCGTGCACATCAAGGGGCGCCCGCACGCTCGCTAGATTCGAGACATGACCAGCACCCGCGTGGACGTCCCCACCGCCGACGGCCTGATGCCCGCCCACCTCTGGCTGCCCGCTACGGGTTCCGGCCCAGGGCTACTGCTCCTGCAGGAGATCTTCGGGATCAGCGCGTACGTCGAGCGCCGCGCCCAGGACCTCGCCGACCTCGGCTACGTGGTGCTGGCTCCCGAGATCTTCTGGCGACTCGGGCAGACCCGGGTGCTCGAGGGGCCGCAGATGCTCGATGAGGCCATGGGTCTGATGGGCAACCTGAACTGGGAGTCCGCTGTCGTTGACGCGGGCTTGGCGTTCGAGGTGCTGAGCAACCACCCCGAGGTGATCGGCGAGGCCGGTTCCATCGGCTTCTGCTTCGGTGGGGGACTGGCCTTCAACGTCGCCGCTCAGCGCCCACCGGCGGTGCTGGTGAGCTACTACGGGTCCGCGCTGCCGGGTCTGACCGGGCTGGCGGATCAGGTCACCTGTCCC